>NC_020504.1:8563064-8864249 GCF_000349325.1 Streptomyces davaonensis JCM 4913 | reverse complement strand
CGGCTGCCGCGGGCTTGATCGCGGGGACCGTGCCGATCACCGGGATGGCCGGTTCCAGACAGGCCCGCAGGGCGGGCAGGGCGTGCACGGTCGCGGTGTTGCAGCCGACGATCAGGGCGTCGGGCCGGTGGGCCGCGGCGGCCTCGGCGACGGCGACGGCACGACGGGTGAGGTCCTCGGGCGTGCGCGGCCCCCAGGGCATGCCGTCCGGGTCGAGGGAGAGGACGAGATCTGCGTCGGGCCGCAGCCGTCGTACCGCGGCGGTGGCCGCGAGCAAGCCGATTCCGGAGTCCATCAGCGCGATCTTCACCCGGCCACGATAGACGATGGCCCCTTGCGGGCCGGAGGCGTGGGGCAGACTGCGCGAGTGAGCACCTTCGCGTGGATCGCCGTCGGATCACTCGCCGCCTGGCTGTGGCTGCTGCTCTGTCAGGGCTTCTTCTGGCGCACGGACGTCCGGCTGCCCGCCCGCCGCGAACCCCGCGCGTGGCCGTCGGTCTGCGTGGTCGTCCCGGCCCGCGACGAGGCGGCGGTCCTGCCCGAGAGCCTGCCCTCGCTGCTGACGCAGGACTATCCGGGGCGGGCCGAGGTCTTCCTGGTCGACGACGACAGCTCCGACGGCACCGGTGACCTGGCGCGCGAACTCGCCGCACGATACGGCGGCCTCCCGCTGACCGTGCGCTCGCCCGGTGAACCGCCCGCGGGCTGGACCGGCAAGCTGTGGGCGGTGCGGCACGGCATCGACCTGGCACGCGCGCGTGAGCCGGAGTACCTGCTGCTCACCGACGCCGACATCGCCCATGCGCCGGACAGCCTCCGACAGCTCGTGGCCGCGGCCGGCACCGGGGGCTTCGACGCCGTCTCGCTGATGGCGCGGCTGCGGGTGGAGAGCCCGTGGGAGCGGCTGGTCGTGCCGGCCTTCGTCTACTTCTTCGCGCAGCTGTATCCGTTCCGCCGCATCGGTAAGAAGGGGACACGCACGGCGGCAGCGGCGGGCGGCTGTGTCCTGCTGCGCGCGGACGCGGCCGAGCGGGCCCGGATCCCGGACGCGATCCGGCATGCCGTCATCGACGACGTGGCGCTCGCCCGCGCGGTGAAGGGCGGCGGCGGGCACATCTGGCTGGGCCTGGCCGACCGGGTGGACAGCGTGCGGCCGTATCCGAAGCTGCACGACCTGTGGCGGATGGTCTCCCGCAGCGCCTACGCGCAACTGCGGCACAACCCGCTGCTGCTCGCCGGTACGGTCGCCGGGCTCGCCCTGGTGTACCTGGTGCCGCCGGTGGCGCTGATCGCGGGTACGGCCGCCGGGGATCCGGCGACGGCGGTCACGGGCGGTCTTGCGTGGCTGGTGATGGCCGGGACCTATCTGCCGATGCTCCGCTACTACCGCCAGCCTCTGTGGCTCGCCCCGCTGCTGCCGTTCACCGCGTTCCTCTATCTGCTGATGACGGTCGACTCCGCCGTGCAGCACTACCGGGGGCGCGGTGCGGCCTGGAAGGGCCGCACCTACACACGTCCGGACGCGGTGCCCGACGAGGGCTGACTACTTGCGGCCGGGCGTCCAGTTCATGCCCCAGCCGTACGCGTAATCGACCGTCCGCTGCGGGCTCACCCCGCGTTCGGGCACCAGATAGCGGGCCTCGCGCTGGACGACGAGGTCACTGCCGGTGTTGGTGATCAGGGCCAGCGCGCACACCGTCGAGGGGACCGTGCACTCGTCGAGCGAGAAGTCGACCGGGGCGCCGAACTGCGGGGTGAGGGTGACCGTGGCGTGCAGGTCGGCGAAGGAGCGGGCGCCCTCGTAGATGGTGACGAAGACCAGGATGCGCCGGAAGGCCTGCTGGAAGTCGAGGTTGACGGTGAGGTTCTCGCCGCTGGCCACGGCACCGGTGCGGTCGTCGCCGTCGAGCAGGATGAACGGCGGCTGATGCAGCGCGCCGAAGGCGTTGCCGAGCGCCTGGACGACGCCCTTGCTGCCGTCGACGAGCTCGTACAGGGCGCACAGATCGAGGTCGAGGTCGTTGTGCATGGCCACCGGGCGGCCCAGCTTGCTCGCCCAGCCCGAGAACTGCTTGCGCACCTCCCAGTTGAGGTTCACGCGCAGGGCGCCGGAGGTGCCGCCCTGCTTGGTCAGCGAGACCGCCGGGGCGGCCTTGGTGAGCGTCACCTTGCTGAGGCTGACCGGGGCCGTCGACGGCGGGGGCGGAGCGGTGGGGGGCACCGCGGGCGGGGGCGGCATGGTGGCCGCCGGGGCGACGGGCACCTGCGGCATCGTCGGTGTCGGAGCGACGGGCGCCGGTGCGGGCTGCTGGGGCTCGTCCACCGTGATGCCGTAGTCGGTGGCCAGGCCCTCCAGGCCGCTGCTGTAGCCCTGGCCGACGGCCCGGAACTTCCAGGCGCCCTGGCGGCGGTAGAACTCGCCCAGCACGAAGGCGGTTTCGACGGTGGCGCCGGTGCTGTCGAAGCGGGCGACCGAGGCGCCCTGGGCCGCGTCCTTGACCTCGATGGCCAGGTCGGGGACCCGACCGAAGGAGCCGCCGTCCGAGGAGGCGGCGAGGATGACGGTCTCGATCGCGGGCTCCACGCGTGCGAGGTCGACCAGGAGAGTGTCGGTCACCCGGCCGCCGACGTCCCGCTTGCCCTCGTGCCGGACCGCGTTCGAGGAGTGCACCGGCTGGTTGTAGAAGACGAAGTCCGCGTCGGAGCGGACCTTCCCGCCGACCAGCAGCAGGGCCGAGGCGTCGGCGTCGGGCACGCCCGGCCCGGAACGCCACCCCAATTCGACGCGAAGTGCCGTCGTCGGCACCGGAACATTCGACCCTTTCGGCATTGACATGTCCGCCCCCATCACGTGTCAGCGCGCCAGGTCAGCCCCGGCAGATCCATTCGGTTCCGTTCATCGGTTCCGTACGGGGTCAACCTATTCCCCACGCGCGCGGAACACCTACAAGGCGTCGGCGAAGATCGCTGGCCAACCCCCGGTAACCCCCGCGGAACTCGGCCTTTACAGGATCCAAGCGCCGTTCGATGCCCTTTTTTGCCAAGTTCGCTCGCATTGGCGATCCCACGTCACCGCCGACACGGAAAACAACCCTCTTATCGGTCTCCCCAACCAGCACATCGTGGGCTTAACTTATGTGCCATGACCTCCCCCCGCTCCACCTATGGCGGCGGCTACTACTCCGCCTCCTTCCCGGACACCCCGATCTACGACTCGCTCGTGGCCGAGCGGGGCACCCCGCAGATCGCCCCGATCCGGGTCCCCGCGGCCTACGACACCCCGGGCAGCAACCTGCCCGCGCTGCCGTCGGCGCTCCCGGCCCTCCCCGCCGGACCTTCCCAGCCCTCCTACGGCTACCCGCAGGCGCAGCAGCCCGCACCGCTGCAACAGGCCCCGGCGGCGTACATCCCGCAGCAGGCGGCAGCGCCTCGCGGTTACCCCGGTCCGCAGCCCCAGCAGCCGCGCCCCGCGGCGCCCATGGGCTACGAGGCGATGCGTCCCGCGGCGCCCCGGCCCGCGGCCCCGTCCTACCAGGACCCGTACAACAACCAGCAGTACCGCGGCTACTGAGCCGTTCCCCCGGCCGCACCGTGCCGACTGGCACGATGACCGCATGGGGAATGCTCAGCTGCGCTCGATACACGTTCATCCGGTCAAGGCGTTCCGGGGCCTCGCGCCCCGGGAAGCCGTCGTGGAGCCCTGGGGGCTGGCCGGTGATCGTCGCTGGATGCTGATCGACGACGGGGGAAAGGTCGTCACGCAACGCCGGCAACCTCGCCTTGCCCTGGCCGCCGCCGAGCTTCCGCCCGGCGGCGGCCTTCGGCTGTCCGCACCCGGAATGAAGCCGGTGACCGTCCCGGTGCCGAAGCCGGTCGCGACCGTCCCGGTGGAGCTGTTCCGCGACAAGGTCGAGGCCGTCCCCGCCGAGGACGCCGCCGTGCACGCCTGGTGCAGCGCCTATCTCGGCGCCCCGGTGCGGCTGGTGCACCTGGACGACCCGGCCACCCGCCGGCCCGTCGACCCGGAGTTCGCGCTCCCCGGTGAGACCGTCAGCTTCGCCGACGGCTACCCGCTGCTGCTCACCTCGACCGCCTCGCTGGACGCCCTCAACTCGCTGATCGCCGCGGGCGATCACGCGGACGAGGGCCCGCTGCCGATGAACCGCTTCCGGCCGAATGCCGTCGTCGACGGCACCGACGCCTGGGCCGAGGACGGCTGGTCGCGCCTGGCCATCGGCGAAGTCACCTTCCGGGTCGCCAGGATGTGCGGGCGGTGCGTGGTGACCACCACCGACCAGGGCACCGCCGGGCGGGGCAAGGAGCCCCTGCTCTCCCTCGGCCGACACCGGCGCATCGACGGCAGACTCGTCTTCGGGCAGAACCTGGTGCCGCTGACCGGCGGCACGATCCGGGTCGGCGATCCGGTGAGGGTCCTGGGGTAAGCCCGTAAGCCCTGCCGGTCGGGTGGGAACCCGGGGCGCCGGTCCGTGCGTTGAGTCTTTCGCGAGCGGTTCATGAGAGGCTCCGGCATTGGTGATTTCGCTCTCTCTCGACCGGGATCGCGCGTGAGCGGCTCCGCGGGGGGTTATCACGGAGCGGGAAGGGGGTGCGGGAGGGTGCGAGCGATCAGCGGGCTCTGGCGCTGGCGGCACAACCCGCTGCGCCGGGCGACCGATCTGGCCGAAGCATGGGTGGCGTTCTCCGCCCTGCTGCTCATCCTCGTCCTGGCCCCCGTGACGGGAGCGGCAGTCGGCGCCTTCGCGCAGAGCGCGCTCCAGGAGTCCGTCCGCGAACAGCGCGCCTCCCGCCACCTCGTGACCGCGACCGTGACCGAGGCCCTCGGCGACTCCCCGCTCAACTCCGACCCGGAGACCGCCGCCACCGGCCGCGAGGTCCGCACCCGCGTGCTGGCCGACTGGACCGCCCCGGACGGCACCCCGCGCCACGGCCCGGTCACCGCACGGATCGAGGACCCCCGACCCGGGGACCACTTCACGATCTGGACGGACCGTCAGGGCCGCGTCGCCGCCCGCCCACTGGACTCCACGACCGCCACCACCCATGCCGTGCTGGCCGGATTCGGCGCTGCCCTGCTGTCGATCGGCATGATCGAATCGGCCAGAAGACTGATCGTCTGGCGCATGGTCCGTCGCCGGTACGCCCGTTGGGACCAGGCATGGGACCGGGCCGGACCGGACTGGGGCCGGACCGGGACCGGCAGCTGACCGCCTTCCGCCTCTGGTCAACCAGGGACCTGCGCACACGCTACGGTGGATCGCGCCGACTCTTCGGCGAGGACCCGAGCGAGCCGGCCTCCTGGGTGACCGGAGCGCCCCGGAGGCGACGAGCCATCAGTACGACCGAGGTGGGGGCACAACAACGCCATGGCACAGGGCACGGTCCAGGTGACGCACACGGGCACTTCGCGGTGGCGGCGCCGCACGGGTGAGTACGCTTCGCTCGCCGCAGCGCTTCAGGCCGCCGCCGACGGTGACGTCCTCACCGTCGCGCCCGGCACCTACCGGGAGAACCTCGTCGTCCAGCGGCCTGTGACCCTGCGCGGCCCCGAGGGCTCCCCCGGCTCGGTGCGGATCGCTCCCGTGGACGGTGTGCCGCTGACCGTACGGGCCTCCGCGGTCATCCAGGACCTGCATGTGGAGGGCCAGGACGGGGCCGCGCCCGCCGTACTCGTCGAGGAGGGCGAACCGGAGCTGGTGGACCTGCGGGTCGTCACGCGCTCCGCAGCCGGGATAGAGGTGCGAGGCGGCGCACGGCCGGCCGTGCGGCGCTGCACCGTCGACAACCCCGCGGGCATCGGCATCGCCGTGGTGGACGGCGGGGGCGGGGTCTTCGAGGAGTGCGAGGTCGTCTCGGCCGGACAGTCCGGGGTCGCCGTGCGCGGCGGGGCCCACCCCCGTCTCGAGCGCTGCAGGGTGCACCACACCTCCGGCTCGGGGCTCTCCGCGACCGGGGAGAACTCCGCGCTGGAAGCGGTCGGTTGCGAGATCTACGAGGTCCGGGGCAGCGGCGTGCAGATCACCGGCCGCGCCACCGCCCACCTCACCGACTGCGATGTGCACCGCACCACCGCGGACGGCGTCACACTCGACACCGACGCGGTCCTCACCCTCGCCGACTGCCGTATCCACGACATCCCGGAGAACGCGGTCGACCTGCGCTCCCGTTCCGTGCTGACGCTGACCCGCACCAGCGTGCGCCAGTTCGGGCGCAACGGCCTGTCGGTGTGGGACCCCGGCACGCGCGTGGACGCCAACCAGTGCGAGATCTTCGACTCGACGGGCGACTACCCGGCCGTCTGGGTCAGCGACGGCGCCACCGCCGTACTGGACGCCTGCCGGGTGCACGACGTGCCGGACGCCCTGTTCGTCCTCGACCGGGGCTCCCGCGCGGATGTCGTCGACAGCGATCTCACCCAGGTCCGCAACACGGCCGTGTCGGTCAGCGACGGCGCCACCGCCCAACTCGACGACTGCCGCATCCGGGACGCGGCGACCGGCGCCTGGTTCCGCGACCACGGCAGCGGCGGCACCCTCGCCAACTGCACGCTGGACGGCGTGCAGACGGGAGTGATCGTCACCAAGGGCGCCGACCCCACCATCGAACGGTGCACGGTCGACTCCCCCGCGGAAGCGGGCTTCTACGTGTCGGCGGGAGGCCGCGGCTCCTTCCTCAACTGCCGGGTCACCGGCAGCGCCGGGTACGGCTTCCATGTGATCGACGGCTGCCGTACGACGCTCAAGAAGTGCCGCACGGAGCGGTGTGCGCGCGGCGGTTACGAGTTCGCCGACGGCGGTCCCGACGCGGGCTCCGGCACCGGCCCCGTCGTGGAGGACTGCACCAGCGACGAGAGCGCGGGGCTGCGACAGCCCACGGCGCCCCGTGAGACGGCCGTACAGACGACGAGTCAGTCGCCGGGCCTGCTCGGCGCGATCCCCGGTCAGCGCACCACCGAACAGGAACCGCTGATCACGCCCTCTGCGCCCGAGCAGCCGGCGCGCACCTCCAAGGCCGTCCTCGGTGAACTGGACGCGCTGGTGGGCCTGGACAGCGTCAAGCGCGAGGTGCGGGCGCTCACCGACATGATCGAGGTCGGCCGGCGCCGCCAGCAGGCCGGTCTCAAGGCCGCCTCCGTCAAGCGGCACCTGGTCTTCACCGGCTCCCCCGGCACCGGCAAGACCACGGTCGCCCGGCTCTACGGCGAGATCCTCGCCTCGCTCGGCGTCCTGGAGAAGGGCCACCTCGTCGAGGTGTCCCGGGTCGACCTGGTCGGCGAGCACATCGGCTCCACCGCGATCCGCACCCAGGAGGCCTTCGACAAGGCGCGCGGCGGCGTGCTGTTCATCGACGAGGCGTACGCCCTCTCACCGGAGGACTCCGGCCGGGACTTCGGCAAGGAAGCCATCGACACCCTGGTGAAGCTGATGGAGGACCACCGGGACGCGGTCGTCGTGATCGTCGCGGGCTATACGGCGGAGATGGAGCGGTTCCTCTCCGTCAACCCCGGGGTGGCCTCCCGCTTCTCGCGGACCATCACCTTCTGCGACTACAACCCCGAGGAACTGCTCCGGATCGTGGAACAGCAGGCCGAGGAGCACGAGTACCGGCTCGCGTCTGGCGCCGCCGAGGCGCTGCTGAAGTACTTCACGGCGCTCCCCAAGGGACCCGCGTTCGGCAACGGCCGCACCGCGCGGCAGACGTTCGAGGCGATGGTGGAGCGGCACGCGAGCCGGGTCGCCCAGCTGGAGGAGCCCAGCACCGACGATCTGACCCTGCTCTACGCGGAGGACCTGCCCGAGTCGCCGTGACCGCGTGAGCCGGGGAGCATGGCTGCCGTGACGACGTGACGCAGAGCGCGCACGCGGAAAGGCGACGGTCATGCTGGGAGAGAGCAAGGCATTCAGCGGCTTCTCGGTGGACGACATCGGCAGGGCCAAGGAGTTCTACGGCACCACCCTCGGCATCCGGGTGTCCGAGGCGCACGGCATGCTGACCCTGCACCTCGGCGGGGACACCGACGTGTTCGTGTACCCGAAGGACAACCACACACCGGCCTCGTTCACGATCCTCAACTTCCCCGTGGACGACATCGACAAGGCCGTCACCGAGCTGGTAGCACGCGGAGTGACGTTCGAGAAGTACGAGGGTTTCGGGCAGGACGAGAAGAACATCGCCCGCGGCGCCGGTCAGGACCAGATGCAGGGGCCTGACATCGCCTGGTTCAAGGATCCCGCGGGGAACGTTCTGTCCGTGCTGTCGGGATCGATGTAGCGCGCAGCCGGGCCAGGAGGCGTTCGCGTTCCTCGGCGAAGGCGGGGTCCGCCTGGTAGTCGGAGTGGCCGAGGATCGGCGCGGGCAGGGGGTGCGCTTCGGTGCGCCCGTAGGCCAGGGGGTCCTTCAGGGCGTCGCGGTCCACTTCGGGGCCGCACTCGCCGGGGAGCAGCACCGGGCCGCCGATGGGGTCGGTGGGCCGGTGCAGATTGCGCCAGCAGTCCACCTCGTGGTGCAGGGCGCTGAGCGCGGCCGGGCCGAAGTGGGCCGGGAACCATCGGCCGTAGAGGCGCTCCAGTGGGGAGCCGTAGGTCAGCAGGGCGACGCGTTTGCGGACGGACGGCTTCAGCTGCCAGGCGGCGGCCGCGGCGAGGACGCTGCCCTGGGAGTGGCCGGACAGGACGAGCCGTCCGCCGGTGGTCTCGGTCCAGGTGGCCATCCGCCAGGTCAGGTCGGGCACCGCGCGCTCGGCGTAGCAGGGCGGGGCGAAGGGATGGGCGGCGCGTGGCCAGAAGGTGCCGACGTCCCAGAGGATGCCGATGGTGCGGCGGGCGGAGGCGTCCTTGTAGGCGCGTCGGCCCCAGGTGACGAACAGTATGAAGCCGAGGCCGATCAGCCAGGAGCCCAGGGCCTGCGCGGTCTCGGCGGCGCCCTGGACGAAGGCGTGCGCCGGTTCGGTGGCCGCGGCCGGTGTCTTGTCGGTGACCAGTGCACCCACCAGCGCTCCCGCCCCGAGGAACAAGGTCGTGGTGGAGACGACCGCGACGAGCAGCGGTCCCCGGTCGGTGAGGGTGGCCATCGCACGGGTGCGGGCGATACGGCGGCTGCGCGTGCTGTCCTGCGGCTCGCCCCGGTAGTCGCGCTCCACGGCGGCCCGTTCGGCACGCGCCAGGCGCCAGGTCCGCCGGCCGAGGCCGCCGCACAGCAGGAGGACGAGCAGCAGCAGGGGCGGGATCACGGACGCCTGCCAGGTGAGCAGGACCGGCGGGCCGGGGATCACCACGTGGGTGCCGTCGAGCCAGTCGGCGACGCGCTGCGCGACACCGCCCGACATCACTCCGCCGAGGGCGCAGGCCAGCATCGCGACGGCGGGCCCGCCGAGGCCCCGCATCGCGGCCCGTCGGTCGGGGTGGGTGCGGTGCAGGGTGTGGGCGATCACGCCGAGGACGATGACGAGCAGACCCTGGACGAAGGCGAGGGCGCCGAAGGTGGCGTCGCCGGGGAGCCGGCCGCTCGACACCCACTCCGGGCGCGCCCAGGCGGCGTAGCCGAGGGTGAGGGCCAGCAGGACGAGACAGCCGAGCGGCAGACGGCGTACCAGATGGTCGTCGAGGTGCTGGTCGATACGGTTCTCGCTGCGGCCCCGGCGGCAGACCACCCAGATCACCTCGGCCGTCGCGGCCAGGAGGGACGCTTCCAGGAGGCGGCCGAGCGCGTCGAGGACGGTGGGGCCGCCGGAGCGGTGGTCGAAGCGGGCCGCGGGCAGGCCCACCGCGGCAGCGACCGTCAGCAGGCCCGCCGCGGTGTGCGCGGCGCGCAGCCGGGCGACCAGACGGCGGCCGTACCAGAAGCCGGGGCGGCCGAGGGCGGTGCGGTCGGTCTCCTCGTCGAGCCGCCGCCCGTGGACGCGGGGCTCCTGGGACTCGTACGCGCTCCACGTACGGTGGGAGAGGTACCAGAGCAGTCCGGTGAGGGCGAGGGGCACCAGGGCGGCGAGGGCGAGGCGGCGGCCGGGCGGGCTCCACCAGCCGTTGTCCGACACCTCGGGCGACAGAAAGCCCAGCCAGGAGTGCCGCTCGGCGCACACGCGCGTGCCCGCGCACTGCCAGGCGGTGAGGTCGAGGGCGACCTCGCACGCGGCGGCGACGAGCAGGACCGTCAGGGAGAGTCCGGCGAGCCGGACGAGCAGGCCGTACAGGCGGACCGCGCGGACCCGGCCGCGGGCACTGGGGCGCATCCAGTGGGCGAGGTTGACCACCATGAACGGCAGCAGCAACAGCCACAGCGCGCGGGCGCCGTTGCCGGAGGTGAGGTTGCACCAGACGTACGCCTCCGGGACCGGCCGGTCGCGGTAGTCGTCCGGGCGGGACTCGGCGTCGACATCGTCCGTGCGCCGGAAGACCGCCGCGGTGTCGTCACCGGTGATCCGCTCGGTGCGGGGATCGCCGAGCATGTCCTCGGGCGTCGTTCCGCCCACGCCGTGGACCAGGAGTTCCAGGGCGATGTCCGCTTCCCCGGGCCGCCGCTCGGCGGCCGTGGCACGTTCTGGCGCGCGCTCCACTGTTTCGCACTTCCCCCGTGACGAGCCGTCGGCTTGTGTCCGTGCGGGCACCAGGATCGCCGCTGAACGGGCGGCTCACACCCCTCGTCACGGAATCTCCCCGATCCGGGTGACTTACGGGGGACGGATGATGCGAGGGTGACATGCGCGCGTCGTGCCGGTCGGTGGCGCGTGCCGTGGCACGGCGTGCGAGGATGGGACGTCCGCGCACCCGAACCAGGAGAATTTCCTTGTCGGAGCGGGTGTGCGGGGCGGGCGGGACGGCTTGGCAGACGGCTTGAGGCGAAAGGAACCGGAGCGTACGTGAGTGAGAATCAGAACCTCCTCGCGGAGCAGCGACGCGCCCTGATCCTGGACGAGGTCCGGCGGCGCGGCGGGGTCCGGGTCAACGAGCTCACCCGCAAGCTCGGCGTGTCGGACATGACCGTGCGCCGTGATCTCGACGCGCTGGCCCGGCAGGGCGTGCTGGAGAAGGTGCACGGCGGCGCCGTCCCGGTGGTCGAGGCGAGCACCCATGAGCCCGGTTTCGAGGCCAAGTCGGGCCTGGAACTGACGGCCAAGGAGGACATCGCGCGGGCCGCGGCGCAGTTGGTGGCGCCGGGCGCGGCCATCGCGCTGTCGGGCGGTACGACGACGTACGCGCTGGCGCATCAACTGGTGGACGTGGCCGATCTGACCGTCGTCACCAACTCGGTGCGGGTGGCCGATGTCTTCCATGTCGCGCAGCGCACCTCCGGCCCCCGGCAGGGCGCGGCCACGGTCGTGCTGACCGGCGGGGTGCGCACCCCGTCCGACTCGCTCGTCGGACCGGTCGCCGACCAGGCCATCGCGGCACTCCACTTCGACGTCCTCTTCCTCGGCGTGCACGGGATATCGCTGGAGGCCGGCCTGTCCACGCCGAACCTCGCCGAGGCGGAGACCAACCGTCGGCTGGTGCAGTCGGCGCGCCGGGTCGTGGTGATCGCCGACCACACCAAGTGGGGTGTGGTGGGGCTGAGTTCGTTCGCGGCGCTGCACCAGGTCGACACGCTGGTGACGGACCGCGGGCTCCCGGCCGAGGCCCGTGCGCAGGTGTCGGAGCAACTGCGGCGGCTGGTCGTCGCGGGCGAGCCCGAGGACGCCGCAGACAGCTGACGCGACGTCAACTAGGGTGGCGCTTCCGGCCCTTGCCAAGGAGGTTGCGACCATGCTCCGCCGACTGCGGCACGAAGGGCTCGACTTCGTCGAGACCGCTCCGGTACGACTGGTCTTCGCACGCGAGCTCTCCGCCGCGCCCGACGCCGTCTTCCACGCCCTCGCCGAGGATGTGCCCGGCTGGACCCAGTGGTTCGCCGCGGTGACGCGCGCCGAGCCGGTCGAGGAGCCTCGGCCGGGACGCCGGATCCACCTGCGCGGCGGCGTCCGCTTCGAGGAGAGCGTCGTCGTGTCGGAGCGGCCCGAGGTGTACGCCTACCGCGTGGACGCGACCAACGTGCCCGGCGTGCGGGCCCTGGTCGAGGAGTGGCGGCTGGCCCCGGCCGGGACGGGCACGCTCGTCCGGTGGACGTTCGCGGCGGACGGCCCGGCGCCCTTCCGGATGCTGCTGAAGGCGGCACGGCCCGGGCTCGGGCGGTCCTTCCGGGACGCGGTCACCGCCTTGGACCGGCGGCTGGCGGCGCGCTGAGCGAGGCCGGTTGCGGGGTGCCGGCTCAGGACGGCCAGACGCCCGTCTTCAGCAGCGACTCGATGGCCTCCGTGTACGGCTGGATGTCCAGGCCCTGTTCGGCGAGCCAGGCGTCGGAGTAGTACTTGTCCAGGTAGCGGTCGCCCGGGTCGCACAGCAGGGTGACCACACTGCCCTGGCGGCCCTCGGCCACCATCTCGGCGACGATCTTCAGCGAGCTCCACAGGCCGGTGCCGGTGGAGCCGCCCGCCTTGCGGCCGATGGCCTTCTCCAGCGCCCGCACGGCAGCGACACTCGCCGCGTCCGGCACCTTCATCATGCGGTCGATCGCGCCGGGCACGAAGCTCGGTTCCATCCGGGGCCGCCCGATGCCCTCGATACGCGAGCCGCAGTCGCAGGTGACGTCCGGATCGCCGGTGGTCCAGCCCTCGAAGAAACAGGAGTTCTCCGGATCGGCGACACAGATCCGGGTGTCGTGCTGCGTGTAGTGGACGTACCGCGCGATGGTCGCGGAGGTGCCTCCGGTGCCGGCCGTGGCGACGATCCACGCGGGCTCCGGATAACGCTCCAACTCCAGCTGACGGAAGATGGATTCAGCGATGTTGTTGTTGCCGCGCCAGTCCGTGGCCCGTTCCGCGTACGTGAACTGGTCCATGTAGTGGCCGCCGGTCTCCACCGCGAGACGTGCGGACTCCTCGTACATGGTGCGCGAGTCGTCCACGAAGTGGGACCGCCCGCCATGGAACTCGATCAGTCGGCACTTCTCGGCGCTCGTCGCGCGGGGCATGACGGCGATGAAGGGCACGCCGATCAGCTTCGCGAAGTACGCCTCGGAGACCGCCGTCGAACCGCTGGACGCCTCGATCACCGGGCGGCCCGGCCGGATCCAGCCATTGCACAGGCCGTAGAGGAAGAGCGAGCGGGCCAGGCGGTGCTTGAGGCTGCCGGTCGGATGCGTCGACTCGTCCTTCAGGTACAGGTCGATGCCCCACTTCTCCGGCAGCGGGAAGCGCAGCAGATGCGTGTCGGCCGAACGGTTCGCGTCGGCCTGCACTTTACGGACGGCTTCTTTCAGCCAGCTCCGATACGCGACGTCGGTGTGGTCGACATCGAGGGTTTCGCCGGTCCGGGTCAGGTGGGGGGTGCTCACGGCGGGCTCCTTACGCTGCGCGCCGAGGGTGTCCGGCGCGGCCGACGCCCCGATCATAGACACCTTCCGCACGCTTCTCACCTGCATAAACACATCTTTGAGCGCCCCAAAGGCCACCCTGGGGACAGGGTCGGGGCGAGGCGGGAGGCGGGGTGAGGGACGAGGTGGGGGCGCATTCGGACGAGTGCTCCGGCCTGGGCGGCCACCTCGACGTACGCACTGGTGCTCGACGCCGGGTGCGGGCAGACTGCACCGAAGGCGCACACTGGATCACGACACGAGCCGGACCTCGCCCACGCAGGCCCTACGGTCCGGCAGACCGACACGCACAAGGGGGCGGAGCGGCATGGCGGAGCCGGAGTTCACGGCCATGGGCGTGCGGATCGGGAAGCGGCTGCGCTCGCTCACCCGGGCCGGACAGGTCCGTATCAACGACGGCCGGCTTGAGTTGCTCACCAGCTACGGCACCGAGATCGACAGCGCGCCGGTGCAGGCGGTCCGCGCGTCCCGGCCCTGGTTCGCCCCGGAGGACCGGGCGCTCGCGGACCTCAACGGCAAGCGGTACCTGCTGACACTGGGCGACCACGACCCGGCGCCGGGTGAGCCCGGCCCGCCCGCGGCACGGCGGTTCATCGAGGCGGTTCGGAAGGCGGCGGGGCGCAAGGGCTGAGAGGCTCTCGGGTACGGCGAGTTGCGGTACCGCACCCCCTGCGTCACTCTGGTCTCACGTCACTCAGGGTTTACCGGCGATAACGCTGCGAACCAGCCGCCGGTCATGTCAGCAGGCGGCCGTTGTACGCGGACTCCCTGCTGGATCGATCCGAATCCCGTGTTCTTCCGGACCTCAAGTCGGGGAGTCGCAGCCGTGATCAGTCACCCAAGCAGGCACTGCACGGTGGAGCTCCAAGCCCTGCCGTCGCGGATCGGCCAGGTCCGCAGAATCGTATCTGCGCAGTTGCGCTACTGGCATCTTGATCCCTTGATAGACCGGGCGGCGCTCGGTGTGACGGAGTTGTTGACCAACGTCCACCAGCACGCACAGCCCGACAAGACGTGCACCGTGGAGATCGAGCTGCTGCTCGACCGGCTCACCGTCTCCGTGCGCGACCACGACCCGCGTCTGCCGGTCGTGGAGGACATCGAGGACGTCGCACCCCTCGCCACGGGCGGCCGGGGCCTGGCGATGGTCGCCGCGGTCAGCGAGAGCTGGGGCGTACGGCCGGACGGGGAGTCGGGGAAGGTCGTGTGGTTCTCGCTGCCTACGCCGACGGCGGCGCGCGGGGCGGGGCGTCCGCCTCGGCGAGCGGTGGTGGACAAGCCCACCCATCGGTTCGCGGACATCGGGCCGATCACGGATGTCGGGCCGCGTGTCGACCTGCGTCGGCCCGAGCATGCTCCCGCCCGGTCGGCCGTTGTCGGCTGATCGGGCGGTGAGAGTTCTAACGCGTCGGCAGTAACTCTGGGTCGGTGGCCGGGGTTGCAGCTCTGTTGGTTGGCCTCTTGGCCTCTACTCGGTGGCTATTGCTCGCAGTACGTTCAGCCGTGCTGCGCGAGTTGCCGGGCGTAGGCCTGCCAGGGCTCCCGCTGTGACGCCTACCAAGGCCACCAGGAGCAGTTGGAGCGGGGGTACGGCGAAAGCGAAGGCGCTGTCGCTCGCTCCGTCCGAGGCCTCCACCAGGACCCAGCCCAGGAACGCCCCCAGGGCCAGGCCGCCTGTCGTGCCGAAAGCCGCCACCAGGATCGACTCCCAGCGGACCATCGCCCGGAGTTGGGCGCGGGTCTGGCCGACGGCCCGGAGCAGGCCGAGTTCGCGGGTGCGTTCGTGGGTTGCCAGGGTGAGGGTGTTGGCTATGCCCAGCAGGGCGATCAGGACTGCCAGGGCCAGCAGCGCGTAGACCAGGGTCAGCATCATGTCGATCGCGCCCGCTGCCGACTGGGCGTATTCGTCGCGGGTCTGGACTTCCGGGTTGCCGTAGGCCGCGGCTGCCTTCTCCACGGCTGCCTTGCCGTCGTCCGCGCTCACTCCGTTCGCGAAGGTCACCGCTACCAGGGTGTCCGCGTCCTGGGTGCGGTGCGGGGCCCAGGCGGCTCGGGTGATGACGTAGTCGCCGGCCAGTTCGGACTGGTCGTACACCGCTCGGACCGTGAAGGTCTCCGTCTGTCCGTCGGTGAAGGTCAGGTCGGCCTTGTCGCCGGTGGTGAGGTGCTGCTTCTCCGCCTCGTTCTCGGTGATCGCTATGCCGTCGGTGCCCAGGGCGCGCAGTGAGCCGCGGATTTCGCCCAGGTCGAAGGTGCGTTGCAGGGCTGCGGGGTCGGTTACGGTCAGTGCTCGTCCCTTGCCGTCGACCTCGGCGACGCCCCTGCCCAGTCCTACCGCTGTGTCGACCTCGGGCAGTTGCTGGACCGCGTCGGCGAGGCGGGGACTCAGGCCGCTGCCGCCCGCGCCGAAGGAGGGCGCGCTCACGGCGACGTCGCCCGCGAAGGAGCGGGAGACGGTCTGGTCCATGGTGGCCTTGAGCGAGGCTCCGAACACGGTGAAGAGGGACACCACGGCCACGCCGATCATCAGCGCGCTCGCGGTGGCCGCCGTTCGCTTCGGGGTGCGCAGGGCGTTGCGGCGGGCCAGGCCGCCGGTGACTCCGCGCAGGCGGGCGAGCGGACTGCCGAGGACGCGGATGGCTGTGGTGGAGGCAACGGGGCCCAGGACTATGAACGCGGCGAGGGACAGGGCCGCGCCCGTGCCTGCCAGCCAGATGTTCGGGGTCACGAGGACTCCGGTCAGGGTGGCGGCTGTCGCCCCGGCCGCGAGGGCCAGGCCGGTGATCGCTCGGGCGCGGGAAGCTGCGGAGGTGTCGACCGCCGTCTCGCGCAGTGCGGCCAAGGGGGCGGTGCGGCCCGCGCGGACCGCGGGCAGGAGTGCGGAGCCCAGGCAGACGGCCACGCCGACGGTGAGCGGCAGTGTCATCGAGATGGCGCTGATCACCAACTCGCCCTCGGGGAAAGGGAATCCGATCGCCGGGAAAAGGGCTTGGAGTCCGGCCGCGATGCCGATGCCGCCCGCCAGGCCCGCCAGGGACGCGGTGACGGCCACGGCCGTCGCCTCGATGAGGGTGGCGGTCGTCACCTGGCGGCGGGAGGCGCCGAGGGCTCTCAACAGGGCGTTCTCGCGGGTGCGTTGGGCTACGACTATGGCGAAGGTGTTGTGGATGGAGAAGGTCGCCACGAGGAGGGCTACGCCGGAGAAGACCAGGAGGAAGGTGGTGAAGAGGGTCAGGAACTGGCCGGAGATCATCTCGGTGTTCTCGTCGGCCGACTCCTGGCCCGTGATGGCCTCGACTCCCTGGGGGAGGGTGGGGGTCAGGCGGTCCACCAGTTCCTGCTGGCTCACGCCCGGTCCTGCCCGTACCAGGATCGTCGCCGCCTCGCCGGGGCGGGCGGTGAGGTACTTCTCGGCGTCGGCGCGGGTCATGCCGGTGTAGGTCACCTGGGCCATGCCGTTCTCGCCGCCGAAGGTCGCCAGGCCGACGATCGTGACCTCGACCGGGTCCGGGGTGCGCAGGGTGGTCCGGTCACCGAGCTTCAGGTCGCCGCGTTCGGCGGTGCCCCGGTTGACGACGACCTCGCCGGACTTCTGCGGGGCGCGGCCCTCGGCCAGTTGGTAGGAGTTGAGCTCCGGGTCGGTGATCCAGTTGCCGGCGAGGGTGGGCGGGCCCTGGCCGCCGATGGGGTCGCCGTCGCGGCCGACGAGTTGGCCGGCGCCCTCGATGTTGGGTTCGGCGGCGGCGACGCCGGGGATCTCCTCGATGGTCTCGGCCAGGGCGGTGGCGACCGGTTCCCGTACGCCCTCGCTCTCGCCCGGTGTGGTGATGGCGTCGGCGCTGCGTACGACGGCGTCGGTGCCGCTGGTCGCGTTGCCGAACATGGTGTCGAAGTTGGCGCGCAGGGTGTCGCCCATGACGAGGGTTCCGGCGAGGAAGGCCACGCCGAGGAAGACCGCGACGAACGTGCCCGTGAAGCGGCGCTTGTGGGCACGCAAGGACGACGCGCTGAGGCGGACGGAGGCGTTCATGAGCGCACCTCGAAGGCTTTCATGCGGTCCAGGACCTTGTCGGCGGTCGGCGCGGACATACGGTCGACCAGGCGGCCGTCGGCGAGGAAGACGACCTCGTCGGCGTGGGCGGCGGCCACCGGGTCGTGGGTGACCATGACGACCGTGCGCTCGGTGTCGCGCGCCGCGCGGCCGAGCAGGCCGAGGACCTCCTCGCCGGAGCGGGAGTCGAGGTTGCCGGTCGGTTCGTCGGCGAAGACGACGTCCGGCTGCCCGGCGAAGGCCCGGGCCACGGCTACCCGTTGCTGCTGGCCGCCGGAGAGTTCGGCGGGACGGTGGTGGAGCCGGTCGCGCAGGCCGACGACGTCGATGAGCGCGTCGATCCACTCCGGGTCGCCCCGGTGGCCCGCGAGGTCCAGGGGCAGGGTGATGTTCTCCGCGACGGTGAGCGTCGGCACCAGGTTGAACGCCTGGAACACGAAGCCGACGCGGTCGCGGCGCAGAAGGGTCAGCCGCCGGTCGTCGAGGGCGCCCAGCTCGGTGTCGCCGATGTGGGCGGCGCCCGAGGTGAGGGTGTCGAGGCCGGCGGCGCAGTGCATCAGGGTGGACTTGCCGGAGCCCGAGGGGCCCATGATCGCGGTGAAGCGTCCGGCCGGGAAGTCGACGCTCACTCCGTCCAGGGCCCGGACGGCCGTGCCGCCGCTGCCGTACACCTTCACGGCGTCCACGACGCGGGCGGCCGTCCGGGTGAGAGTCGTGGCGGTCATGCCGCACCGCCCTTGCCGGCGCGGCCGAACTGCTCGTCCAGGACGGACAGGCGGCGCCAGTACTCGTCCTCGTCGATCTCGCCGGAGGCGAAGCGGTGGCCGAGCACGGTGATGGGTGAGTGATCGTCGGTGGCGGGCCTGCGCGGACCGCCGCGGCCGCGCCAGACGGTGCGGCGCAGGAGCGTGACGCCGCCGATCACCACGGCCGCCCAGATGAGCGGGAAGAACAGGATCCACGGGCCGGGCCCGCCGTCCGCGAAGTGCGCCAGGGTCTGCATCGTGACTCATCTCCCGAGTCGATCGGTCGATCGGTTCACCGGGAATTCCGGTGATGCTTCGACAGTCGCTCGGGGGGCGGGTCCCGGTCGTCGTACGGGCAGCGGCAGTGCGTGTACCTCCTGGGGAGTACGTGGGGCGACGGTGGCTGCTCCTACGGTGTGGTTCTGTTCTGGGCTCGGTGCAGCAGCGTGGGGTCGTGGGCGTTGACGAGCAGCAGGTCGGGTGGGTTCTCGGCGCAGAGCTGGGTCAGGCGACGGTGGTTGCCTCTGACTTTGGACCAGTCGGCGGCGACGACTCGCTCCATCGTGGTCAGGGACTTGGGGGCACGGCCGGTGCCGTCGATCTGTCCGTGGTGATAGAAGCAGTCACCGACGTGGAGAACCCAATGGGTGCCTGCGTCGACAGCGATGGCGGCGTGGCCCCGGGAGTGGCCGGGCAAGCTGATCATGACGATCCCGGCGGCGATGTCGGTGAGTTCCTTCGTGTGGGGGAACCCCCGCCACGGCTCGCCGCCGTCGAGGGTGTGCGGGACGATCAGGGGGTCGTGGGCGCGGTGGGATGCGAGGTAGCGGCCTCGCTCGACCACCCCCTCGGGGTGCAGCGCGGCCTGCGTCTCGGTGGTGGTGAGGTGGACCTGGGCCCAAGGGAAGTCGGCGAGTCCGCCGGTGTGGTCGGCGTCGAAGTGGGTGAGGACGATGTGGCGGACTTCTCGGGGGTCGTGGCCGAGCGCGGTCACTTGGCGAATCGCTGCCTCGGTGATGTCGAAGGCGGGGCGGACGTAGAAGCGTGCTGCCCCGAAGCGTCCTGCCGGATCGGCGACGTCCTTGAGTCCGATTCCGCTGTCGATGAGTACGAGGCCGTTGTCGGTCTCGACGAGCAGGACGTGGCAGACCAGTCCGTCGGGTGCCCGCCAGGGGCGCATGGTGCCGCAGTTGAGGTGGTGGACCTTCATGGAGGTCTCGGTTCTTAGTTGTTGAGGTTCGGCGGGGTGGTGTTCGACAGACGCGGATCGGGCTTCGACCCGGCTGCGGCGAGCGCGCCTCTGAGGACACGGAAGAGCTTGAGCAGTCCGGTGGGCTTGCGCTTGTCGAGGCCCGCTATCAGCTGCTTGAGGACGGTGAGTCGGTCGAAGTAGATGCGCTCGGTGACCAGGTTCTCGTTCTCGTCGAAGATGAAGTACGCCGTCATCCGGGTGCGGTGCTTCGATCCGGTCGGCGGGATCTTGCCGAGGAAGCCGTTGTGGGTACCCAGGAGCCAGAACTCCACGATCACCGCGTCGGCACTGTGTCTGAAGGCGATCAGCTCGTGGTCCTGGTCGGGGAACGCGACCCGGGTGTCCTGGTAGTAGCCGCGGACCTCGGAGTCACCGTCGTGCACCAGCATCTGCGCGATCAGCTCGTAGTGCGGGTGGGGGAACGTCGAGAGCGTGGCGTCCCAGTCCTGGCGGACCTCGTCACGGAAGTGGTCGAGCACGAGCCGCTCCCGGGCCCGCAGGACGGTCTCAGCGGGCAACGTGAACCGGTCGGGAAGTGACGGGTCGGCGGGTATGGCGGACATGTCTGGCTCCTGTCTCATGTCTCAGGCGGGCTGGGTGCCGTGGCGGATCGCGTCGTGAGCGAAAGTCGGTCTCGTGCCGGGATTGGTCCAGGCGCCGGTCAGCTCGCTGGACGGGAAGAACTGCAAGAACCGCGGATCCGCCTGGCTGCGGTCGGCCAGGGCCTTCTCCAGGACGATCGAGTTGTACTGATCAGCCGTCGTCTCGATCGTGTTCGCATTCAGCACGACCTCCTGTTGCCACGCGCGGGCCCACCTCGCCAGGCCCGGGAGCCTGGAGTGCTCCGGGACCAGCGCCTCCGTGGCGATCACGTTCTCGCTGGACACCCAGATCCCGGTGTCGGTGTTGACGACCAGGGACTGGTTTCCGAACACATGCCCGGGGGTCCTCAGCACCGCCACGCCAGGGCCCAGCACCACCGATCCGTTCACCGGCAGGAACGCCTCAGCCGGGACATCCGCGTAGGCACCCGGCTGGTACCAGGGCTTCTGCAACGGGTGAAGGTCGGCCAGCGCGGCCAGTTCGTCGCGCTGCACGATCACCTTCGCGTGAGGGAACGCCGCCTCGGGCGTCTGCCCGAGATCGTCCTGGAAGGCGGTGGTCCCCACCCAGCGCCACAGGTCCTGGGTGTGGAGGTGGTCGAACAACAGGTAGTCCACCTCCGCCGGCTCGATTCCCAGCCGGGCCAGATGACCGAGCACCGTGCCGTGCTCGGTCACGAACTGCCGCTCCAGAAATCCCGGTGTGCGCTGGGCGAGCGTGTCGAAGTACGGCGTGTACCGCCCCAGTTCGTGGTCGCTCGGCTCGAACAGCAGCACCCGCTTGCGACCGCCGGACTCGGTCCAGCGGATGACCTGCATCCGGTTCGTGATCGACAGGAACGGCGCCAGCGCTTTCGAGGCTCGGAACAACCCGAACCTCGTCGGATAAGGCAACGTCACCAGGTCGCACGTCACGACGCTGTCCGGCGTTCCGGTCGACGCGAACTCGCCGCGGAACGCCGCAGCCTGGCGCCGGGCGATCCGCAGCCGCGCTCCGGGCGGCTCCTCGGAGCGGGAGAGGTCGGTCACCGCATCGACCGCCGTGCCGACTGTGGGCAGATCCGTCACCTCGGCAGTGGTCCAGGGGAAGTGCATCGTCACTCCTCACACAGATTTACCCACGGCGTGGGTATCCGCCGGGCCACTATATCCACGGCGTGGATTTAATCAATCGGCTCCGGCAGAATGACCCGCATGACTCGATCAGTGGACGCCAACGCCGGAGCCCGGCGCGGTAGGCCCCCCAAGGGCACCTCGCAGCTCTCCAGGGCCGCGATCGTCGACGCCACCCTCAAGGTCATCGACACCGACGGGGTCACCGCGGTCAGCATGCGCTCCGTCGCGCGCGTCCTCGGCGTCGACGCCAAGAGCCTCTACAACCACGTCGACGGCAAGGACGGGCTCCTCGACGCCGTCGCCGAGCATCTGCTCGGCGGGGTGTCCATCCCGCCGGCGACCGGCGACCTGCGCATCGACCTGCCCGCGATCGCCGACGCCTTCCGCGAGCGCGCGCTTCTCCACCCCGAAGCCGCACCCCTGGTGCTGACCCGCCAGCTCGCATCCTTCGAAGGGCTCGCACCGGTCGAAGCGCTACTGGGCGTACTGAGATCAGCAGGATGCCCGGTCGAGGAGTCCGTACAGCTGATGCGCTTTCTCGTGGCCTCGCTGATCGGCACCCTGCTCCGAGAGGTTCAGGCGGGCCCCACCTTCGGCATCTCGGACAAGGCCGGCATCGCCACGCGGCAGAACACACTGGAAGACTCCGGTCTCCCCCACGTGATCGAATCCGCCCCGCGTCTCGCACGGTTCGACCGCGATGCGGAGTACGAGTACACCGTCCAAGCCGCCACAGCTCTTGTGCTGGAAAGGATCAGGGCATCGCAGGCATCGACGGGTGTGCGTGAAGATCGTCCTGCTCAAAAAGGCCAAAGCCCGACGAAGATCACCAAGATCCCTGGATCAGCAGCAGGGACAACATGAATACCGCGACCAACCCCGCCTGATCGGCCCCGTCACCTGCGGCGTCCCAAGGTCGGCAGGCCGCCGGAAACCGTACGCAGACTGACCGAGGGGGTCCGTTCGTCGTGCCGTCTGTGCGCCGCCTGCAACTGGTCCTCCTCGCGACGCTTCGCGACCTCTTCAGCCTCTCGGCCAGCCTTCGTCTCTTGGTGCATCTCCACCGCGGACGTCACCAGCTCGATCAGCGTTTGCCTGCCCTTACCCCTCTGCGACCCGGCCACAAGGGCGCCCCGGTTGGCGCTCCGCGTGATCACGATGTGACGGGGAGGTGTGGGCGGATCAGGAACCGTCACGCGTATGCCTTCTCCGGACTTCAGGCGGTCGAGAATAGTTCTGAGCGCGGACAGGTTCGTCGTCAGCCGAACCTTGGTGTACTTCCAACCCTTTCGAGGCGTCAGGGACGCCTCGACGACATCGCCGTCGGCGGTATGGACGAAGGCAACGAAGGTGGGCCACGGCTGACGGCTTTCGCTCTTCCCCATGCATCCGAATGTTCCATCGGAAGCACGGCTGCCACCAGACCCCCAACGGGCAGGACGGGCCCCGCGAGGACCTGGCGACAGCTGAACAGGCGAGCCCACCAGTACCGAGGACGATGGCTACCACTCTGCGGTCACGAAAGAGGCGACCGACCCGAGTTGGTGAGCGCCATGGGCCTGGCCCGATCGTGTTGATCCTTGTCCCGCCGATCCCTTTCGGCCACGCCCGGCTTGCGGAGGATGGGACATGACAGACGATCACTTGAGGAGAGGCGCTCGATCATGGCCCTGGAAATGCGTGACTGCTGCGAGCGGTGCGAGACGGCCGTCCTGCCCGCCGACGGTCCCGC
This sequence comes from Streptomyces davaonensis JCM 4913, assembly GCF_000349325.1. Taxonomy (GTDB): domain Bacteria; phylum Actinomycetota; class Actinomycetes; order Streptomycetales; family Streptomycetaceae; genus Streptomyces; species Streptomyces davaonensis. The sequence continues at coordinate 8,841,328 of NC_020504.1, read as the reverse complement.
CCTCATCTGCTCCTACGAGTGCACCTTCTGCGTGCCGTGCGGTGAGGGCATGGCCGGTGTGTGCCCCAACTGCGGTGGCGAGTTGGTTCCGAGGCCCCGTCGGGTCGCCGCCGCGCGTTAGGGAGGGAAAATGGGCGGGCCGCCTGCCCGCCCCTGTGTAACATCGGCTGCGTGACTGCCGGGTCGGCCTTGAGCCATGCACGAGTTGGGTTCCCGGCCTCGGCGTGAGGCCGAGGCGGGTCAGGGGCCCGCCCATTTCTCCGTGTCTTTGCTGCCCGCGCCCGTACGGGGCGCACTTCTTTCAGCTTCCCGTTTTCAGCGGATACCAAGACCGGAGACACCTCACCCATGTCCTATGACCAGCAGCCTTCGGCCAACGCCGTTCAGCTCGACCACACCGCCGTCCTCGCCAGGGACCGGAGTCTGTCCGCCGAGTTCATCGCGGCGATTCTGGGGCTGGAGGTCGGTGCGCCGTTCGGGCCGTTCCTGCCCGTCGACCTCGGCAACGGCGTGACGCTCGACTACTACGAGAAGACGGACGAGCCGATTCAGTCGCAGCACTACGCCTTCCTCGTTCCCGAGGAGCAGTTCGACGCCATGATTGGCCGCCTGGAGACCGTCGGGGTCACCTACTACGCCGATCCGAACCACACCGAACCCGGGCGGATCAACCGTCTGTTCGGCGGTCGTGGCGCCTACTTCGACGACCCGGACGGGCACAACATGGAGATCATGACCCGGCCGTACGCCCGCCCGTAGCGGGCTCCACGGCGATGTCCACGGCGGGCCTGAGCTTCGCCGCCGCGGCAAGGGCTGCGTGTACGGGGTGGGTGTCGAAGGTGGTCAACAGAGCCTTGTCGGCGCGGGCTTGGGCGGCAGGGTAGGCGATCTGCTCGAAGGCGGCCTGGAAGCGCGGGCCCCAGCGGCGGGCGCCCAGCCGGGCCGTGCGGGAGCAGTTGTCGACCATGTGGGCGACGTCCCGGGCGTGCATGTACGGCAGCAGTGAGTCGACCGCCTCGATGACCGACTCGTTGACGATCTCCGACCAGGGGTGGCCGCGCTCGGCGAACTCGTCGATCTGGGCCGTCATGGTGGCGACGAACACCCCGGCGGTGAACGGCTCGACCGACACGGTGTGTTCGGCGCGGCGGGCGCGCACCTCGGCGCCGACCGACCACATGGGCGCTCCGCCGATCTCGCTCATCGGCCGGGCGCCGAGGCGCCGTTCGGCCAGCACGACGCTGCGCAGCTCGGTGCCGTCGGCGACCTCGTCGTAGATCTCGGCGACGAGGTCGCGGGCCGGCGGGTACGTCGCCGAGTACGCGCGGTCGAAGACGTCCCGTCCGGTCGGGTCGAGGGCGTCGCGCACCGCGCGCAGACCGGCGCGGGAGATGGTGCGGGCGATCGGGCCGGTGACGTTCTCGCACGACTTCTCGTACGCCGTCACCGGGTCGTCCCCCGCCAGCCGGTACCGGGTGAACAGGCTCTCGACGATGCCGTGCACCGCGCCGAGCAGGATCGCGCGTTCGCCGACGATGTCGGAGAGGTACTCGCTGTGCAGGGTGGTGCGGAAGGTGTACGGCGAGCCGAGCGCCACCGACCAGCCGAGCGCGAGGTCGACAGCCCGGCCGTCGGGGTCGGCGTGCACGGCGAAACTGCTGTTGACCCCGGCGCCGTTGACCTCGGCGCCCTGCTCGTACAGGCGGCGCACCGAGTCGCCCATGCCCTTGGGGCAGACCGCGATCACCGGGTGTCCGGCCGGGAAGTCGCCGCCGTTGGCGCGCAGATGGCCGAGCAGGAAGCCGTGGGACAGGCCGATGACGGCGCCGGGCTTCAGGGCCGCGAAGATCTCCTGGTGGTGGGCGGCGAGCGCGACGTCGGCGATGAGCAGGACGACGAGGTCGCTGTCGGCGGCGACGGTGAGCCAGTCGCCGAGGGTGTCGTCGTCCTCGGTGAAGCCGTGGGCGCGGGCGTCGGCGGCGGAGCGGGAGCCGGGGCGCAGTCCGACGGCCACCCGGATGCCGGTGCCCGCGAGGGAGTCGCGCAGGTTGCGGGCCTGGGCGCGGCCCTGGGGGCCCCAGCCGAGCACGCCGATCCGGCGGATACCCGCGAAGGCCTGCGGCAACAGCGGGAAGAGGTGGCGGCCGCCGCGCAGCACGGTCTCCGTGCCGCCGGGGACCTCCATGGTTTCGAGGGGGAAGACGCGGGAGGTGTACGTGGTCGAGGTCATGGTCGAGTTGTAGGGTCCGCCGAGGAGTTGCGGCAAGCGCAAGTCCTGCACCGCACTGTTGCGGGAAGTGAAAGGTGCTGGTCATGCGGGACGACCATCGGGAGCTGCGGCTCTTTCTCCATCTCGCGCAGTCGCTGAACTTCGGGCGGACGAGCCTCGACTGCCATGTCAGTCCCGCCACGCTGACGCGGACCGTGCAGCGCCTTGAGGCCGATCTCGGGCACCGTCTCCTCGACCGGGGCCCTCGCGGGGTCTCGCTCACGGCCGAGGGGCACCGCTTCCGCGAATACGCCGTCCAGGCACTGGAGTTGTGGCGCGCCTACCGCGAGGAGCATCCCGACCCGGCCGAACTCACCGGCCGCCTGGCGCTGTTCGCCACCGTGACGGCCTGCCAGGCCCTGCTGCCTGACCTGTTGGCACCGTTCCGGGCCGCGCATCCTCAGGTACGGCTGGATCTGCGCACCGGGGACGCGGCGGCGGCGCTCGCCCGGCTGGACGAGGGGGAGGTCGACGTGGCCGTCGCGGGGATCCCGGCGCGGCTGCCGGAGGCGCTGGTGGGGCGGACGGTCGCGGTGACCGAGCTGGTCTTCGTCACGGCGCGGGACCGCCCGGATGCCGGTCTCGACGGGCCCTTCGTCCTCCCTCACCGGGGCCTGGTCCGAGAGGCCGCCGACCGCTGGTTCCGGGCCCGGGGCGCGGCGCCCGACCTGGCCTGCGAGCCGGACGGCCACGAGGGACTGCTGACGCTGGTCGCGCTGGGCTGCGGCACGGGCGTCGTCCCCCGATTCGTGCTGGAGCACAGCGCGGTGCGCGACCGGCTGGCCGTGCTTCCCGCGGATCCGCCGCCCGAGGACTTCCCGATCGGGCTGTGCGTCCGGCGGGCGGATCTGCGGCGGCCGCTGGTCGCGGCGCTGTGGAGCCTCACCGCCTCGGCGGCGGCCTACCAGGGCAGCGGGCCCTGTGCCGAGAAGTAGCCGCCGGTCGGCCCGTCCGGGCCCACCCGGGCCATCCGGACGATGATCTCGGCGCCCTCCTCGACGGTCTGGGTGCCCGTGCGTCCGTTGAGGTCCGTCGCGGTGAAGCCGGGCTCGACGGCGTTGATCCGCATGTGCGGGAATGCCCTCGCGTACTGCACGGTGATCATGTTGACGGCCGTCTTCGAGGCCGGGTAGGCCACGCCCGGGTAGAACTGCGGCGGCAGGTCCGGGTGGGACAGGTGAGTCAGCGAGGCCAGGCCGCTGCTGACGTTGACCAGGACGGGGGCGGCGGACCGCTGGAGCAGCGGCAGGAAGGCGTGGGTGACGCGGACGACGCCGAAGACGTTCGTGTCGAACACCGTGCGCATGACGTCGGCCGTGGTGTCCGTGGGGCCGAGGACGCTGTTGTTCTCGCCCCTTCCCTCGATGCCCGCGTTGTTGATCAGGACGTCGAGGCCGCCCTCGGACTCGATCGTCTTGGCCGCCTCGGTGACGGACGTGTCGTCGGTGACGTCGAGCCGGACGAAGCGTGCGCCCAGTTCCTCGGCGGCCCGGCGTCCGCGCTCCTCGTCGCGGCTGCCGACGTAGACGGTGTGGCCCGCCGCGAGGAGTCGGCGTGCGGTCTCGTGGCCCAGGCCCTTGTTGGCTCCGGTGATGAGTGTGGTGGTCATGTCGTCAAGGCTGCGACGCGGCGGTGCGGACAGCCAGCAGTCCCCGCTTCCTGGGACTGCCGGTACCAGGCAGGGGTCCGGCGGACCGTGTTCACTGGGGGCATGACGGCGACGGAGTTCGGGCGGGCGCTGCGGCGGTGGCGGGACCGGGTCGCGCCCGGTACGGCCGGGCTGCCGACCGGGGGACAGCGGCGGGCGGCCGGGCTGCGCCGTGAGGAGTTGGCTCTGCTCGCGGGGATCTCCGTGGACTATGTGACCCGGCTCGAACAGGGTCGGGCGGTCAATCCGTCGGCGCAGGTGGTGGAGGCGCTCGCCCGTGGGCTGCGGCTTTCGGCGGACGAGCGGGCGTATCTGTTCGGGCTGGCCAGTCTGGTGCCGCCGGGGCCCGGGACGGTGCCCGGGTTTCTCACGCCCAGTGTCCAGCGGCTGTTGGACCGGCTCGTCGGCGTTCCCGTCGGGGTGTACGACGCCATGTGGGACCTGCTGATGGCCAACCCACTGTATGCGGCGCTGATGGGCGATCCGTCCGGGCTGCGGGGCTTCGAACGCAACGGTGTGTGGCGCAACTTCCTCGGTCCGGGCAGCCGAGTGCGCCAGACGCCCGAGGAGCGGCGGGAGTTCCTGGCCGCGCTGGTCGGCGATCTGCGTACGACGGTGGCCCGGTATCCGGCGGACCGCCGACTGCTGCGCCTGGTCGAGGAGTTGCGCACGAACAGCGGGCTGTTCGCCGAGTTGTGGGACACCGGCGCGGTGGGCACCCAGCCGGGCGGGCACAAGACGATCGAGCATCCCCAGGTGGGGCCGCTGACCCTGGACTGCGACATCCTCACGGTGACGGGCAGCGATCTGCGGATCATGGTCTATACGGCGGAGCCGGGCACCGAGGACGCCGAACGGCTCGCGCTGCTCGGGGTCCTCGGCACGCAGTCACTGGTGGGTTAGCGCCCCCAGCGGATCGTCCAGCACCGGTTGCCAGGCCAGTTCGGCGGCGCCCACCAGGCTGTTGTGGTCCAGGGTGCAGGCCAGGATCGGCACGCCGCCGCTCTGCCCCCACAGGCTGCGGTCGGCGACCACCGCGCGCAGCCGTCCCGGGTCGGCGTCCAGGAGGGTGCGGTGCAGTCCGCCGAGGATGATGCGGTCCGGGTTGAGGATGTTCACCAGACCGGCGAGTCCGAGGCCGAGTCGGTCGATGAGTTCCTCGGCTGCCGTGCGGACGGTCGGGTCGTCGTAGTGGTGCCGGATCAGGTCGTTGGCCTGCTGGAGCAGCGACACCTCGGGGCCCGGGTCGCGGCCCGCGGTGGTGAGCAGGGCCAGCGGGTCGGCCTCGACGTCCAGGCAGCCGCGGCTGCCGCAGTGGCAGGGGCGGCCCTCGGGGTTCACGGTGAGGTGGCCGACCTCCAGGGCAAGCCCCGAACTCCCGGTGTGCAGCCGCCCGTCGAGCACCAGCGCGCCGCCGACGCCCCGGTGCCCGGTGGCCACGCACAGCAGGTCCCGGGAGCCGCGGCCCGCGCCGTGCCGGTGCTCGGCGAGCGCGGCGAGGTTGACGTCGTTGGCGGCGAACGCCGGGCCGGTGATGCCCGCGGCTCGCACGCACTCGGCGAAGATCGGGCGCACCGGCGCGCCCACGGGCCACGCCAGGTGCAGGGGGTTCAGGGCGAGCCCGTCGGGTTCGGCGACCGCGGAGGGCACGGCGAGCCCCGCGCCCACACAGCGTCGGCCGGTCGTGCGCAGCAGCTCGGCGCCGGCCTCCACGACCGATCCGAGGACCTTCGCCGGGTCGGCGTCGACGGTCTCGCGGCCCGGCGCGGTGGCGACGATCCGCCGCCGAGGCCGACCAGCGGCGGCCCGGAAGCCGTCGGCGTGCACCTGGGCGGCGAGGACGACGGGCCCGTCCTCGGCGACGTCGAGCCGGTGCGAGGGGCGGCCCTGCGATCCGGCCGCCGCGCCGGGCCGGGCGTCGACCCGGATCAGCCCCAGTGCCTCCAGCTCGGCGGCGACCGCGCCCGCCGTGGCCCGGGTCACGCCCAGCTCCGCGGTGAGCACGGCCCGGGTCGGGGCGCGACCGGTGTGCACGAGCTCCAGTGCGGGCCCGAGCGCACCGCGTCCCCGGTCCAGCCGCGTCCTCGAGGTGGTCCCTTCCCCCGCCGGCCGGGGGTCAGCCTTGCCGCTCATGAGGGCGAGTCTCCCATGATCCGCAGGTGCGACGACCTACCGGCCACTGACTCTGAGCGTGACGTTCAACCGCCCGGCCAGTCCCAACTCGGGCGGCCCGGTGCCCGGGTGCACCCGCGGGACGCCGTGGTAGGCGAGCCGGGACGCTCCCCCGAACACGAAGAGATCGCCGCTGCGCAGCTCCACGTCGGTGTAGGGACGGGCCCGCGTCTCGGTGTTCCCGAACCGGAAGACACAGGTGTCGCCGAGGCTCAGCGACACCACGGGCGCGTCCGACTCCTCGTCGCTGTCGCGGTGCATGCCCATGCGGGCGTCGGCGTCGTAGAAGTTGATCAGTGCGATGTCGTACGGCGGTGTTCCGGTGCCCAGCGCGTCCCGGACCGCTCGCCGTGCCAGCTCCCCCAGCCAGTCCGGGAGGGGTTTGACCGGGGCCCCGTCGCCGTCGACGACCGTGCGGGCGTAGCCGTACGGATACCAGTGCCAGCCGAGGCAGACCTGTCGTGCGGTCATCGTGCCGCCGCCCGGGGTGCGCACCGTGCGCAGTCCGGCGGGCGGGCGCGCCCACTCCCGGCAGGCCGTGAGCAGCTCGCGCTGCCGGTCCGCGTCCAGCCAGTCCGGCACATGCACCGCGCCGGGCGCGATGGTGGTGCGGGGCCTGGGGAACAGCTCGGCATCCATGGCTCCATCCTGCCTGAGCTGGGGCTCGGCTAGCCTTGACGCACGATGAACGACCGTATGACGACGCCCTGGGGCGAGATCGCCCTGACCCGCTTCCCCGAGGACCCGCGCGACCGGCTGCGGGCCTGGGACGCCTCCGACGAGTACCTCCTCAGGCATCTCGCGGAGCAGGAGCGGGAGCAGGAGCAGCGGCCCCCGCTGTCCGGCACGGTCGTGGTGGTCGGGGACCGCTGGGGCGCGCTGGTCACGGCACTGGCGGCGCACCGGCCGGTGCAGATCACCGACTCCCACCTCGCCCAGGAGGCGACCCGGGCGAACCTGGCCAGGGCCGGGGTCGAGCCCGGCGCGGTGCGGCTGCTGACCACGCAGGACGCGCCGCCCGAACGGATCGACGTGCTGCTGGTGCGGGTCCCCAAGAGCCTCGCGCTGCTGGAGGACCAGCTGTTCCGGCTGGCGCCCGCCCTGCACGCGGGCTCCGTCGTGGTCGGCACCGGCATGGTGAAGGAGATTCACACCTCGACCCTGGAGCTGTTCGAGCGGATCATCGGCCCGACCCGGACCTCGCTGGCGGAGAAGAAGGCCCGGCTGATCTTCAGCACCCAGGATGCCGCGCTGGAGCGCACCGCCAACCCCTGGCCGTACAGCTACGCACTCCCGAACGACATCGGCGCGGTCTCCGGCCGTACGGTCGTCAATCACGCGGGCGTGTTCTGCGCGGACCGCCTCGACATCGGCACCCGGTTCTTCCTCGGGCATCTGCCGGAGAGCCGGGGCGGGCGCGTGGTGGACCTCGGGTGCGGCAACGGCGTGGTCGGTACGGCGGTGGCGGTGGCCGATCCGGCGGCCGAGGTGCTGTTCGTCGACGAGTCCTTCCAGGCGGTGGCGTCGGCGGAGGCGACGTACAAGGCGAACGGGGTGCCGGGGCACGCCGAGTTCCGGGTGGGTGACGGTCTTGCCGGGGTGCCGGCCGGGAGCGTCGACCTGGTGCTGAACAACCCGCCGTTCCACTCCCACCAGGCGACGACCGACGCCACGGCGTGGCGGATGTTCACCGGGGCGAAGCGGGCGCTGAAGCCGGGCGGCGAGCTGTGGGTCGTCGGCAACCGCCATCTCGGGTACCACGTCAAGCTGCGCCGCCTGTTCGGCAACTGCCAACTGGTGTCCGGGGACCCGAAGTTCGTGATCCTGAAGGCGGTCAAGCGCTAGTCAGGGTGGTGACGATCCCGGCCACCGCCCGGACCATCGCCTCCCTTCCGACGCTGAGGTACTTGCGCGAGTCCACCGCTTCGGGGTTCTCCGCGAGGTAGGTGCGGATGGCTCCGGTCATCGCGATGTTGAGCGCGGTGCCGATGTTGACCTTGGCGATGCCACCGGCGACGGCCGCGGTGAGTTCGGCGTCGGGTACGCCTGAGGAACCGTGCAGGACGAGCGGCACGTCCAGGGTGGCGGCGAGGCGTTTGAGGCGGTCGTGGTCGAGGGTGGCCGTGCGGGTCGTCATGGCGTGCGTGCTGCCGATGGCTACGGCCAGGGCGTCGACGCCGGAGTCGGTGACGAAGGCGCGGGCCTCGGCGGGGTCGGTGCGGGCGCCGGGGGCGTGGGCGTCGAGGGCGGGCTGTCCGGCCTTGCCGCCGATCTGGCCCAACTCGGCCTCGATCCACAGTCCTTGGGCGTGCGCCCAGTCGGCGGCGGCCCGGGTCGCGGCCAGGTTGTCGGCGTAGGGCAGCCGGGCCGCGTCGTACATCACGGAGCTGAATCCGGCGCCGGGCGCCTGGCGCAGCAGGTCGTCGCTCTGGACGTGGTCCAGGTGCAACGCGACGGGCACGGCGGCACGTTCGGCGGCTGCCACGGCGGCGCGGGCGAGCGGGAGGAGTCGGCCGTAGCGGAACTTGACGGCGTTCTCGCTGACTTGGAGGACGACGGGGGCCTCGGCGGATTCGGCGCCCGCGATGACGGCCTCGATGTGTTCGAGGGTGATGATGTTGAAGGCGGCCACGGCCCGGTGCCGCGCGGCGGCGCCGGTGACGAGTTCGCCGGTGGTGACGAGGGGCACGGCTGGTCCTTCCGTGGGCGTCGGGGGCTTCGGCCGCGTCAGGGGGCGAGGATCACCGAGCGGGTGAGGTGGCGCGGCCGGTCCGGGTCGAGGCCCCGGGATCGGGCGACGGCGACCGCGAGTCGCTGGGCGCGGATCAGCTCGGCGAGCGGGTCCAGGGTGCCCGCGACCCACCTGCCGCACGTGGCGCGGACCTGTTCCGCGAGGCCCTCGGGGGGCTCGCCCAGCATCCAGGTGGCGGTGCCCTCGGTGGTGATGCTGATAGGGCCGTGCCGGTACTCCATCGCCGGGTAGGACTCGGTCCACGCCTGCGCGGCCTCGCGCATCTTCAGCGCGGCCTCATGGGCGAGTCCGACGGTCCAGCCGCGGCCGAGGAAGGTGAACTGCGCGCTGTCGACGAGCCCTTGGGGCAGCGGGGCGTCCAGCGCGGCACGGGCGTCGGCGACGACCGTGTCGGTGTGCAGTCCGAGGTGGGCGCGGAGCAGGGTGAGTGCGGTGGTGGCGAACCGGGTCTGCACCACGGAGCGTTCGTCGGCGTGGTCGAGGACGACGACGTCATCGGCGGCCGTCATGACGGGCGTCTCGGGGTCGGCGGTGATCGCGGTGGTGCGGGTGCGGCCGCCCGTCAACTCCCCCAGGAGTTCCAGCACTTCGGTCGTGGTGCCGGAGCGGGTCAGGGCGATGACCCGGTCGTAGGCGCGTGCGCGCGGGAACTCCGAGGCGGCGAAGGCGTCCGTCTCGCCCTGGCCCGCGCCCTCGCGCAGAGCGGCGGCGGACTGCGCCATGAAGTACGAGGTGCCGCAGCCGACGATCGCGACCCGCTCCCCCGGCGCCGGCAGGGCGCCGACGTGCGCCGGTGCCTGGTGCGCGGCCCGGGTCCAGCACTCGGGCTGGCTCGCCAGCTCCTCTTCGACGTGGGTCATGCCCACCCCTCCCGTCGTTTGATTTTTCTTGCAAGATATAGCGAGCTTTCGAGCATAATCAAGCATTCGAGCTCAATGCGGGTGCGCTAGGGTCGCCGGGAGATCGAGGAACGGAGGCGCGGATGTCGCGCGACGCCCGCTGGAAGGCCCTGCTGGAACTGCTCGTCGAGCGCGGCCGTCTCGACGTCGAGGAGGCCGCCGCCGAGCTGTCGGTCTCCGCCGCCACCATCCGGCGCGACTTCGACCAGCTGGCCGAGCAGCAGATGCTGGTGCGCACCCGGGGCGGCGCGGTCGTCCACGGCGTCTCCTACGAACTGCCGCTGCGCTACAAGACCGCTCGACACGCCTCGGAGAAGGAGCGCATCGCCAAGGCGGTGGCCGCGCTGGTCTCCCCCGGCGAGGCGGTCGGGCTGACCGGCGGCACCACCACGACCGAGGTGGCCCGTGCCCTGGCCGTGCGCGGCGATCTTGCCTCCGGTTCGCCCGCGCTGACCGTGGTCACCAACGCGCTGAACATCGCCAATGAGCTCGCCGTACGGCCCCAGTTCAAGATCGTGGTGACCGGCGGGGTCGCGCGGGCGCAGTCGTACGAGCTGATCGGGCCGCTCGCGGACGGGGTGCTCGGGCAGATCACCCTCGATGTGGCGGTGCTCGGCGTGGTCGCCTTCGACGTCGCGCACGGGGCGGCCGCCAATGACGAGGCGGAGGCAGCGATCAACCGGCTGCTGTGCGAGCGGGCCGGGCGGGTGATCGTGGCCGCGGACTCCAGCAAGCTGGGCCGTCGGGCGTTCGCCCGGATCTGTGCCGCCGACGCCGTGGACACGCTCGTCACCGACTCGGCGGCCGGGTCCGACACCGTACGGCGCTTCACCGAAGCGGGCATCGAGGTCGTCACAGTCTGACGCCGTTGTGCGCCCACGGGGCGTCCCTTTCCACCTAGGCTGGTGCCGAGGCGGTGTCGGGGGCCCAGGGAGGCTGCGATGAGCGGAACTGCACCGAGCGACCAGGACGAACCAGGGGCTTCGCGCTATCTGCCGATCGCCGAGCACGGCCTGATCGGCGATCTGCGCAGCGTGGCCCTGGTGGGGACCGACGGCACGATCGACTGGTACTGCTGCCCCTCGTTCGACGCGCCGAGCGTCTTCGCCGCGATCCTGGACGCCGAGCGCGGCGGCGCCTTCGAGCTGGCGGCGGCCGTACCGGCGCGCACCAAGCAGTTCTACTTCCCGGACACCAACGTCCTGATCACCCGCTTCTTCACCGAGGACGGCGTCGGTGAGGTGCAGGACTTCATGCCCGTGGACGGCGACTCGGTGGAGACCGAGCGGCACCGGCTGATCCGGCGCGTGCTGTGCGTGCGCGGCTCCATCCCGTTCCGCACCCGCGTCGCCCCGCGCTTCGACTACGGCACCCAGCCGCACACCGTGCGGCTGGACGGCGGGGTGGCCGTCTTCGAGTCCGCGAAGCTGTCGCTGGGGCTGACCGCGACGGTGCCGCTGGAGCCCGACGGCCTCGATGTGCGGGCCGACTTCAAGCTCGCCGAGGGCGAGTCGGCGGTGTTCGCGCTGGACCAGGTCGGCGGCGAGGTGAGCCCGCGCCGGTGCGCCATGACCGAGGCGGAGGAGCAGTTCAGCACCACGGTCGCGTACTGGCGGCACTGGCTGTCCGCGTCCAAGTACCGGGGCCGCTGGCGGGAGATGGTGCACCGCTCGGCGCTCACCCTCAAGCTCCTCACCTACGCGCCCACCGGCGCCATCGTCGCCGCGCCGACGACCAGCCTGCCCGAGCAGCTCGGCGGCGAGCGCAACTGGGACTACCGCTATGTGTGGGTGCGCGACGCCGCCTTCTGCGTGTACGCGCTGCTGCGGCTCGGCTTCACCGGCGAGGCCGAGGCGTTCATGAACTTCGTGACCCGGCACATCAGTCCGGGCGACGGCAAACCCTCGGGCCCGCTCCAGATCATGTACGGCATCGACGGCCGCACCGACCTCGCCGAGCGCGAACTCGACCATCTGGAGGGCCACCGGGCCTCCGCCCCGGTCCGGATCGGCAACGCCGCCGCCGAACAGCTCCAACTGGACATCTACGGCGCCCTGATCGACTCGATCTATCTCTACGACAAGTGGGCCAAGCCCATCTCCAGCGACCAGTGGGACGATGTCACCGCTCTGGTGGACTGGGTGTGCGAGCACTGGGACCAGCCGGACGAGGGCATCTGGGAGACCCGGGGCGGCCGCAAGAAGTTCCTGTACTCACGGCTGATGTGCTGGGTGGCCATAGAGCGGGCGATCCGCATGGCCAACCGGCGCGGCCTGCCCGCCGACATCGTCCGCTGGCGCAACACCCGGGACACCATCTACCGGCGCATCATGAGCCACGGCTGGTCCGAGTCCCGCCAGGCCTTCGTCCAGCACGAGGACGACGACGTGCTGGACGCGGCCGTACTGATGATGCCGCTGACGAAGTTCATCGCGCCGACCGACCCGAAGTGGCTGTCCACCCTGGACGCCCTCACCGCGGACCTGGTCTCCGACTCCCTGGTCTACCGCTACGACCCGATGGCCAGCCCCGACGGACTGCGCGGCGACGAGGGCACGTTCTCGATCTGCTCCTTCTGGTACGTCGAGGCCATGGTGCACGCCGGCCGGGTCGACGAGGCCCGGCTGGCCTTCGAGAAGATGCTCACCTACGCCAACCATCTGGGCCTGTACGCCGAGGAGATCAGCCACACCGGCGAGCAACAGGGCAACTTCCCCCAGGCGTTCACGCATCTCGCCCTGATCAGCGCGGCGTTCAACCTCGACAAGGCGCTGGGCTGACATCAGTGGCCGTGCGAGGGGGCCTCGTCGTGGGAGGACGCCTCTTCGGGCGTCGCCGCCGCCCCACCTGCCCGGACCGTGAACTCGGCGGTGCGGACCCTCCCTTCGTGCTTGAAGTCGAGGAAGAGGCGGTAGGTGCCGCTGCTCGGCGCGGTCGCGCTGAAGGAGATGCCGGGGCCGGGGTCGGTCTTGCCGTCGCCGGGCTCGCCGTTCGGGTGGACGTGCAGATAGGCGAGGTCTCCGGAGCGCAGCGCCACCAGGTGGCCGTAGGCGCCCAGGTAGGGCTGGAGGTCGGTGACGGGCTTGCCGTCGCGTGAGACGTTCAGCTTCAGCTCGCTCGACGCGCCGGGGCGCAGAGCGCCGTCCAGCCGGACCTTGTAGCCGTCGACCTCGGCGGTCGTCTTCACGGCCGGGAGGGGCTGGGGGTCGTACGGGCCGGAGGCTCCGAGGTCGGCGCCGAGGGTGAGGTTCTCGGCGCCCTTCTTCGCCGGGGTGAAGTCGGCGAAGACGCGGTAGCCGCCCGCGCGGGGCAGGTCGACGGGGGTGCTCCAGGTGCCGTCGGCGGCGCGGGTCGGGTGCAGGTGGCGGTAGGTGACCAGGTCGCGGGAGGCCACGATGAGGTGGAGTTCCTTGTCGTGCTCGCGCTGGAAGGCGGTGACCGCGCGCCCGCCGCTGTCGCGTATGACGAACCGCAGGTCGGCGCGCTCGCGTGCGGTGACGGTCGGGGTCTTCAGGTCGAGGGTGTAGCCGCCCTCGGAGATCTGGAGTCCCCCGGCCGCGGCCTGCTCGGTGCCGCCGCCTCCCTCCGGGTCCGAGGACGCCTCACTGTGGCTCTCGTGACGCGCGGGCACGGGGTCCTCGTCGACCGGTCCGACGCCCTTGCCCACGCCGTAGGCGGTGCCGAAGGTGGCGGCCAGGCCCGCGGCGAACGCGGTGATCTTCAGTCCGGCATGCATGTCGATCTCCTCTGTGTCGCTCTCTACGCCGCTCACGATACCCCCAGGGGGTATGAAGTCAACCTCTGGATCTACTTGCCTTGACTACCCCCCAGGGGTATACATGTTCTCACCGGTCGGGATACCCCCACCAGGTATACGGAAATTGCTCGGGAGGCACCCCATGTCCACGCAGACGATCACCACGTACGCCGTCTCCGGTATGTCCTGCGGCCACTGCAAGGCCACGCTCACCCGCGTCATCGGCGAGCTGGACGGCGTGACCGGCGTACAGGTCGACCTGGAGGCCGGTCAGGTCACCGTCAGCAGCAGCGCCGAACCGAACGACACGCTGGTCGCCGAGGTCGTCGACGAGGCCGGCTACGAAGTCACCGGCCGCGCCTGATCCCGCCCGCACCGTACGAGGAGCAGAGAAGTGACCACCACGCTCGACACCGAACTCACCATCGGCGGCATGACCTGCGCCTCGTGTGCGGCGCGCATCGAGAAGAAGCTGAACCGCATGGACGGCGTGACCGCCACCGTCAACTACGCCACGGAGAAGGCGAAGGTCTCCTACGGCGGTGGCGTGTCCGTCGACGATCTGATCGCGACCGTCGAGGCGACCGGGTATTCCGCCCAAGTACCCACGCCGGAACCGGAGCGGGCCCTCGAGAGTGACGAACTCCGGCCGCTGCGCGAGCGGTTGACCACCGCGGTCGTGCTGGCCGTGCCGGTCATCGCGATGGCGATGATCCCGGCCCTCCAGTTCGAGTACTGGCAGTGGCTCTCCCTGACCCTGGCGGCGCCGGTCGTGACCTACGCCGCCTGGCCGTTCCACAAGGCCGCGTTCACCAACGCCCGGCACGGTGCCGCGACCATGGACACGCTGATCTCGGTCGGCACCTCGGCCGCGTTCCTGTGGTCGCTGTGGGCGCTGTTCTTCGGCACCGCCGGCGAGCCCGGGATGACCCACCCCTTCGAGCTGACCATCTCCCGCAGTGACGGCTCGGCCAACATCTATCTGGAGGCGGCCGCCGGAGTCACCGCGTTCATCCTGGCCGGACGGTACTTCGAGGCCCGTTCCAAGCGGAAGGCGGGCGCGGCGCTCAAGGCGCTGCTGGAGCTGGGCGCGAAGGACGTCACCCTGATAGGCGCCGACGGCAGCGAACGGACCGTGCCGGTGGGCGAGTTGAAGGTCGGTGACCGCTTCCTGGTCCGTCCCGGCGAGAAGATCGCCACCGACGGCACCGTCGTCGAGGGCTCGTCCGCGGTGGACGCCTCCATGCTCACCGGCGAGTCCGTACCGGTCGAGGTCAGCGCAGGCGACGCGGTCACCGGTGCCACGATCAACGCGGGCGGACGCCTCGTCGTCGAGGCCACCCGGGTCGGCGCCGACACCCAACTGGCCCGGATGGCCAAGCTGGTGGAGGACGCACAGAACGGCAAGGCCGCGGCGCAGCGGCTCGCCGACCGCATCTCGGCCGTGTTCGTGCCGATCGTGATCGCGCTGGCCTTGGGCACCCTCGGCTTCTGGCTGGGCAGCGGCGCCGGTCCGGCCGCCGCCTTCACCGCCGCCGTCGCCGTACTGATCATCGCCTGCCCCTGCGCCCTCGGCCTCGCCACGCCGACCGCGCTGATGGTCGGAACCGGGCGCGGCGCCCAGCTCGGCATCCTGATCAAGGGCCCGGAGGTCCTGGAGTCCACCCGCAAGGTCGACACCGTCGTCCTCGACAAGACCGGCACCGTCACCACCGGGAAGATGACCCTGCTGGCCGTGCACACCGCCGACCACATCGAGGAGGCCGAAGTGCTGCGGCTGGCGGGTGCGTTGGAGCACTCCTCCGAGCACCCCATCGCCCGTGCCGTCGCCGACGGCGCCCTGGAGAAGCTCGGTTCGCTGCCTGCCCCTGAGGACTTCGCGAACGTTCCGGGGCTCGGCGTGCAGGGCATCGTCGACGGCCACGCGGTCCTGGTGGGCCGGGAGCGGCTGCTGGAGGAGTGGGCGATGGAGCTGCCGGCGCGGCTGGCCGCGGCCAAGTCCGAGGCGGAGTCCGCCGGGCGCACCGCCATCGCCGTCGCCTGGGACGGGGAGGCGCGGGCGGTCCTGGAGGTCGCCGACGCCGTGAAGGAGACCAGCGCCGAGGCGATCACCCGGCTGCGGGCGCTCGGTCTGACGCCCATGCTGCTCACCGGGGACAACCGGGCCGTCGCCGAATCCGTGGCACGCCAGGTCGGTATCGCGCCCGAGCACGTCATCGCCGAGGTACTGCCGCAGGACAAGGTGGACGTCGTCAAGCGCCTCCAGGGCGAGGGGCGTTCGGTGGCGATGGTCGGCGACGGCGTCAACGACGCGGCCGCGCTGGCCCAGGCCGACCTCGGTCTGGCGATGGGCACCGGCACGGACGCGGCGATCGAGGCCGGTGACCTGACCTTGGTCCGCGGTGACCTGCGGGCCGCGGCGGACGCCATCCGGCTGGCCCGCCGCACCCTCGGCACCATCCGCTCCAACCTGTTCTGGGCCTTCGCCTACAACGTCGCCGCGCTGCCGCTGGCCGCGGCGGGCCTCCTCTACCCGATGCTCGCCGGAGCGGCCATGGCCTTCTCGTCGGTCTTCGTGGTCGGCAACTCGCTGCGACTGCGGTCGTTCCGCGCGGCCGACTGACAGCAACGCCAACCGCCCTGTGCCCGACCGCTGTCCCTCAGCGGCCGGGCACAGGCCTGTTCAGGGGCGGGCGCGGCGCGAAACCGTCACACCGTCGCGGGCCAGCCGCTCCGGCAGGTCGGACAGTGCGGGGAGTTGCTCGATGTGGTGTACCCCGGCCGGTAGGTGTCCGGTCAGCAGTTCGCGGGTGACCTCGGCGGCGACCAAGCCGGTCACCCGGCTCTGCTCCCGGCCGGTGAGGGCGAACGCGGCATGCCGGTCGGCTCGCACGGCGTCGGCGCGGACCGCGAAGGCGTCCCCGCCGAGGTGGACGCGGCTGAAGGCGCCGGTCAGTGCGTGCCGCACCGGTGCCCGTCGGGCGCCGCGCAGGAGTCCCGTCCGGCGCAGTGAGAAGAGCGCCGCGGTCAGGGGGCGGGAGTCCAGGCACAGGCGGGTCGTCGCCTCCGGGACGCCGAGCGTGCGGCGCAGGGTGTGCTGGTCGGAGAACGGGAACGGATGGGCGCGGTGCGTGCCGTGGCCCGGCAGGAACACCTGGCGGGGTACGGCGGTCACCGGCTCGGCCAGGCCCTCGACGGTCCAGCGGACGGCGTCGGTGCCGTGCCGCTCGCCGGAGCCCAGCAGCACGGTCAGATCGAGCCGCTCCGCCCCGCCGACCGCCTCGTGGGCCCGCTGGGCGAGGAGGTTCGTCAGACCGGGCGCCACCCCGACGCTCAGCACGGCCGTGGCCCCGGCACCGGCCGCGACGTCGTCCAGGTCGGCCACGGCGTCGAGGAGGTCCCGCGAGGCGCCCACGTCCACCAGATGGATCCCGCGTTCCAGGCAGACCTCGGCGAGCGAGGCGTCCTCGGGCTCTACGCAGAGCACCACCGCACGCACATCGGCCAGCTTGTCCAGCACCCGCCGGAACCCGTCCGGATCACCGACGTCGACCCGGACCCCGCCGAGCCGCCGGGCCCGCATCTCGTCCCGGCCCGCCGGAACCACCCGCCCGGGGAGGAACTCCGCCAACCGGGAGGCCACCGCGGTGCCGACGGCGCCGTAGCCGCCGATGACGAGGACCCGTCCGTGCGCGTCTCCAGTAGTCATACGCCTCAACGTAAGGCACGCTGGGTGCGCCGCGAGGCGTTCGCCCATCGTTCACGGCGCCCTCATTCAAGGGCAGTTGAGCGCCTGAGCCATCGAACTAGCGTCATCCGGTCGTCCGAACCCACATGATCGAGGTTGCGATGTCCGCAAGACATGTCCTCGCCGGCCTGGCGCTGATGCCGGTGTTCACCGTCCCCGCAGTGGCTTCCGAACCGGGCGCTCAGCACCGGCAGTCCTTCGACCTCCAAGCCCATCGCGGCGGTCTCGGCATGACGACCGAGTCGTCGCTGGAGGGCTTCGCCAAGGCCCTGCGCCTCGGCGTGTCCACCCTGGAGCTGGACACCCAGATCACCAAGGACGAGAAGGTCGTCGTCACCCACGACCGGCAGGTCAGCGCCACCAAGTGCCGGGACACCGCGCCCCTGGTGCCGGGCGACCCGATGTACCCGTACGTCGGCAAGTACATCAAGGATCTGACGCTGGCCCAGATCAGGACCATGAACTGCGGCTACCAGCAACTGCCCGGCCATCCCGACCAGGAGCAGATCGACGGGCTGCGGATGGTCGAGCTGAAGGACGTCCTGAACCTGGTCAAGCGGTACAAGGCGCGGCAGGTCACCCTCAACGTCGAGACGAAGGTGGAGGCGGGCGCCCCCGAACAGACCGCGCCCCGCGAGCTGTTCGTGCGCCGGGTCTACGAGGAGATCCACCGGTCCGGTATCGAGCGGCAGGTCACCGTCCAGTCCTTCGACTGGGGCGCGCTGAAGGCGATGCACAAGCTCGCGCCCAGGTGGCCGTTGGTGGCGCTCACCAACTACGACTTCCTCCAGGTCGGCAAGGACGGCGCCTCCCCCTGGCTGGGCGGTATCGACGCCGACGACTACGACGGCGACTTCGTGAAGGCCGCCGACACCCTCCCCGGGGTCACGACCCTCTCCCCCAACTACGGCTTCCCGCAGAGCGGCAAGGTCGGCGACCCCGGCTTCCGCTTCTACGCCGACGCCGCCATGGTCGAGGCGGCGCACGAGCGCGGCCTGAAGGTCGTCCCGTGGACCTGCGACGACCCGGCCACGGTGGAGGCGCTGATGGACGCCGGTGTGGACGGCATCATCACCAACTACCCCGACCGGGTACGGCAGATCATGGCCGACCGGGGTATGCGCCTGCCGAAGGCCTACGAGCCGCGCTGACCGGATGGCGGCAGGCAGCGACGGCGAGCGCGTGTCACTCCTCGGCGTACGGCGGAGTCGTCCCCGGCAACCCGTACTCGTCCCGCCTGCCGCACATCCCGTACCCGCCGAGCCGGGTCGGCACAGCCGCGTGAGCGGTCGCCTCGCCCAAGTACGCCGGTTCACCGGCGGCCAGCGCGTCCAGTTGCTCGCCGGTGCGTTCCGCGGTGGCCAGGGCTCCCGCCCGCCACAGCTCGCGCCAGGCCGGCACCTTCTCGCGGACCAGGCGGGCGGCTGACCGCTGGAACTCCCGGTACGGGCCGGTGTCGCCCGCGACGAGGGCCTCGCGCAGGACTAGGTAGCCCTCGACGGCGAGGTCCCTGCGGCGCCAGGCGGCCGCGGCCACGTCTTCTCCCGTGCCGGGCGGGAGCGTGGCCGCCGCCGTGTACCTCTCGGGGTCGGTGAGCACCTCGGGCGGAAAGGTGAAGACCGCGTCCCCGGCCTCGGGCAGCCCGCTGTTCTGCATCAGCACGGTGATGCGCAGCTCGCCGCCCTGGACCATGCGGTGCACGGTGCCGGGGGTGAACCAGGCGACCGAGCCGGGCTCCAGCGGGATGTCCCGGTAGCCGTCGGGGCTCAGGGTCTGCACGGCGCCCCGGCCGCCGGTGACGACGTACGCCTCGGTGCACACCAGGTGCAGATGCGGGCTGCCGCCGCAGACGCCGTCGGCGGCCTCCCAGTCGTAGGCGCTGAGGTGGGACAGTCCGACGGCGCCCGGCAACGGGTGGGGCCTCACCACGGCAGGCCGTCCAGGTGCGTGGCCACGCGCTCGGCGTCCCAGGCCCCGTCGGCGATCACCACCCGGTAGCGGTAGCCGAAGGACTCCCCCGGCGCCAGCTCGAACTCCTCGAAGAACGCCCAGGAGAACGCGACCGTGGGGAACGGCTCGGAGCGCACGAACCAGTGCGACTCGTGAAGGGCATCCAGGTTCTCCGGCGCGTGCGCGAAGACGACCGTGGAGCGCGCGTCGACGTCGTCGTGCTCGGCGGTGAAGGCCAGCCAGGGGCCCTGCGAGCCCATCAGCTTCTCGGCGTCGGTGCCGGGGGCGAAGGCCGTGCCGCCGGTGAAGTCCCGCGGTCCGCGCCACTGGAGTCCGGTGTAGCCGGCCATCTCGCGTCCGGCGGTCGTCGGCGACCCGAACCTCAGTGCTTCATCGCGTACGTTGGTGAGCCGGATCGACCAGTCCAGGGCCCAGGAATCGGACTCCTCGTCGACGGAGTGGACGGTGAGGCCGCGCGTCTCGCGGGCCCATTCGGCGCCGCCGTGCTCCACCCAGGTCAGTTCCTCGGTGAAGGCGAACCGGTCGTCGGTCAGGGCGAATTCGGAGAAGCCGTCGTGCCGCATCGAGCCGACCCGCTCGGGCAGGCGCCGATAGCCCTCGCCGTGGACGTAGCTGTTGCCGCCCCAGAAGTTCTGCCCGGACAGATGGCTCGCGGTCATCTGGAGGCCCTTGTGCCAGCGGTGGTCGCTCGGCCGGTATCCGGTGACCGTGTTGCCGGCGAGAGTGCGCAGCGGGTGGGCGTAGGGCTTGCGGGACTCGAAGGCGTCGGGGTCGGGGCGGTACACGTAGCGGAGGATCTCCGTGCCGTTCGCCGCCGCGACCGCGATGTGCTCGCCGTACGCGTGGCTGACTCGGATGCTCATGCGCGCTCCTTCGGGGCCCAGACGGGGTGATCGCCGTGCATCGCCGCGTAGAAAGGATCACCCGGGACGATCTCGCCGGAGCGGACCGGCAGGCCGGTGAACGCCGACTTGTACAGGGCGGCGGCGAATTCCAGCGTGGCCCGCGCCTCGGGGCCGCTCCCCGGCGGCCGTACGCCCGCGTCGTACGCGTCGAGCAGGCCGCCGAGCTGGGCCGTGTGGGAGCTGGGCACGTCGGCGGCCGGGGTGCGCCAGGCGGCGGCGCGGTCGGCGGCGACATGGGGTGCCGGGGTGTAGACCCAGTCCTCGTTGCGGTGCCCGTACAGATGGGTCAGCTCGACCGTGGCGTCGGCGCAGTCGACGCGGATGCGGCTGACCTCGTGCGGGGAGAGCACGCTGTTGACGACCGTGGCCAGGGCACCGCTCTTGAAGCGGACCAGGGCGGTGGAGACGTCCTCGCTCTCGGTGTCGTGGACCAGGCGCGCGGCCATGGCGCGGATCTCCTCCCACTCGCCGAGCAGATGCAGCAGCAGGTCGTACTGGTGGATGCCGTGGCCCATGGTCGGGCCGCCGCCCTCGCTGGCCCAGCGGCCCCGCCAGGGCACCGCGTAGTAGGCCGCGTCCCGGTGCCAGGTGGTCTGGCAGTGGGCGACCCGCGGGGCACCCAGCTCGCCGCCGGCGATCAGCTCGCGGGCGTGCGCCGCGCCGGAGCCGTAGCGGTGCTGGAAGACCACGGAGGCGTAGGCGCCGGACTCGGCCTCGGCCGCGGCGATCTCGTCGTACTCGGCGAGGGAGAGGGTGAGCGGCTTCTCGCACAGCACCCAGGCGCCGGTCCTGAGCGCGGCGACCGTCTGCTCCCGGTGCAGGGCGGGCGGGGTGCCGATGAGCACCAGGTCGGGGCGTTCGGCGTCCAGCATGGCGCCCATCGAGGTGTAGCCGGTGACGGTCCCGCCCGCGAGGTCCCGGAAGGCGTCGAGCCTGCCCTGGTCCACGTCCACGGCGGCGACCAGTTCCGTCCGGCCGGCGAGGGCCGTGAGGGCGGTCAGGTGGCTGCCGCTGACGATGGCGCCGGTGCCGACGACGGCGACGCGGCGGCGCACGGGGGTCGCGGGGGACAAGGACATACGGCGCTCCTCGAACGGCCGACGGGCATGCCTGTGCAGAAAGCGCTTGCTCTCGCAGGCAGACCCTAGGCGCCGAAGCCTTGTCCGGACAACCCCTCCACCGGGACATCGACGAGGCTTTTTCTCAGGTCACACGGTCACCGCCGCTTGATCAGCGGGTGCCCCGCCATTACGGCCGTGACCTGGCAGATGTCACAACTCCCGGAGAAATCCGCACTGTTGTGGTGCCCGGGAGACAAGGGTGTACCCGAGCAAGCCGTCCGGAAGGGGAACGTGCCGAATGGATCCTGTGATCGTCGCAGCGGTGGTGACCGTGGCCGTCAGCGTCGTCAACGGTGTGGTGAAGGTGGCCCAGCAGCGGCTGACCGCCGAGGTGGAGATGGCGCGCATCACCGAGGCCGGGCAGACCGACCGGATCCGCTGCGCCGCGCGACCGGTTCCGGCCCACAGGAACGGGGGTGCCCGCCATGGAGGACGCGCTCAGCACTGACGTCGATCTCGCCGACGACGTCGAGACCACCGCGGCGCCCTTACCCGGTATCGAACTCGCCGAGGCGCTGCACCACGAGCAGTACCCGGCGCTGGTCCGCTTCCTGCTGCTGCACGGCGCGTCCTGGGCGGAGGCGCAGGACGCGGCGCAGGACGCGTTCACCCAGATGTGCGCGCCGGGAGTGTCGTTGACCCATCCGCGGGCCTGGCTGCGCACCGTCGCCTGGCGGTCCTGGGTGAGTCAGCAGGTCAAGCCCGAGGACGCCTGTGCCGAGATGCCCGAACCCCGGGCCTCGCTCCGCTGGCAGACGCCCGCCCACGCGGCCGAGTTGGGTGAGGAGGAGCGCCGGGTGATCTCCCTGCTGCTGTGCCTGCCCGCCAAGCAACGCGCGGCCCTGGCCTGGCATCTGGACGGCTTCACCACGCAGGAGAGCGCCCGTGCGATGGGCACCACGCAGGCGGCCGTACGTCAGAACCTGGCCCGCGCGAGGGCGGCGCTCCGGCAGGGGCTGGGGCTGGAAGGCCGCTTCGGTGGCGGCATCGGCGGAGACGGGAGGGCGACATGACGCACCACCGTGATCCCGGTGCCCCCGGCCACGCGGACACGCTCGACGCACTGCTGGCCAAGGCCCATGAACACTTGGGCACCGCTGTCACCGACCGCATCGCCGCGCAGGGCGGGATTCCCGAACTGCGTCCGCCGGACCTCGCGCTGGACCGTCTCCTGGCGGCCACCCACCGCTCCCTGGGTACCGCCGTCACCCGCCGCCGCTCCCGGGAGGCGCGCGCCGCCCTGAGCCGGCGGAACGCGGCGCTGGAAGCGCGGCTGGCGGAACGGGGCCCGCTGTCCAACCGGCCCTCGCAGGTGCGGGTCAAGTACCGCCAGGAGGCGCTGCGTCTCGCCCACAGCTACTGGCCCGCCGACCTGGCGGAGGGCATGCGGGCCGCCGTACGCCTGGTGCAGAACCTCAATGACCTCCTGGAGGAGACCACCCGGCCGGCCGGCCACGCGGGGCTCGTGGTGGGACAGCTCAGGGAGCGGCTGAGGGAGATGACCGCGTTGCCCAAGCCGCGGCGGCCCCCGGTCACGCTGACCGGACTCGATTACCTCACCGCGGTCGAGGCGGCTCTCGCCGAGCCCGCCGAGCGGCTGCTGCACGATCTGTACCGGGTGCGGCAACTGCTCGACGAGGAGCTGGAACCGGCGATCGCCACCCTCGAATCCTCCTCCCCCGCCTACCTGTTCGGCGTCGACACCGTCACCCAGGACCTGATCGACGATCTGACCCAGGGCTGCGACCAGGCGGACGCGCTGGCCAGGGCCGTCGCCGAAGTCGAGCGGGCGAGCAGTGACTTCGTCGGGGCGGACCTCAGCGGCGCCAAGCTGGACGGCGTGCTGCTGGAGGGGATCCTGTGGGACGCCGCCACCGTGTGGCCGGGGAACTGGGAGTCCCTCGTCCGGCGCGCCTCGCTGCCCTCGGGCGAGGAGCAGGGCGTGCTGATCGTCGCCGCCGAACCGTCGGACAGCGCCGTCCATGCCGAGGCGTGACCGCGGCTCTACTGCCCCAAGGGCGCCGGCGGATTGGCGTCCTTGACGGCGGCGGGGTACGAGGGCCGTGCGGTCGTCGCCCGTTCCTTGGTGAGCGCGCCGGTCATGCGGCGGGCCAGGAGCGGGTCGGCGGGCAGGACGTGGGAGGCGAACCAGCGAGCCGCCCAGGGGTCGGGGAGGGTTCGACGAACTCGGCGCCCGCGTAGTCGTCGAGCGGTGGGTCGTAGACGTAGCCGCAGACCATGCCGTGGTCGACCATGCGGTCCAGGAGGGCGTCGCGGTCGTTCACCAGGAGCGGGACCCGGAACAGCGGCAACGGGCCGTCGTGGAGGGCCCGTTCGCGCAGGGCGGCGGAGGCCCAGGCGGTGCCGGAGAGCAGGGCGACTCCGGCGCGGCGGCGGGCGAGGTCCTCTTCCAGGCGGGACATGCGGAGCTCGATCTGGCCGCGGACCAGGGCGCCGTGGCGGATGCGGAAGCCGTGCAGGTCGACGCGGACCCAGGGTTCGTAGGCGGTGAGGCTGGGCGCGGAGCGGGCGGAGGCGGTCAGCAGGGGGGCGTGCAGGTCCATCCGGAACTCGTCGCGCTCCAGCAGGCCGAGGCGCTGCAAAGTGCGCCACACCGGACGGACCAGACGCAGGGTGCGGACGGTGGAGCGGGCCAGTGGGCGCAGGGTCACGTTCAGGTCGTCGCGCAGTCGGCGCGGCGTGAGGAGGTCGTCGCGCAGCAGCTCCAGCTCGCGCCGCGTGCGGGCGTCCTCGACGGCGAGGAAGCCCCCGGCCGTGGCGGCGACGTGCTTGGAGAGGCTGAAGGCGGCGGCGGTCCCGAAGGTCCCGATCGGCTGCCCGGCCACGTGGCTGCCGATGGCGTGGGCCGCGTCCTCGATCAGCGGAATCCCCAACTGGTCGCAGCGGCGGCGCAGTTCGGGCACCCGGTCGGGCAGTCCGTAGAGGTTGGTGGTCAGGACGGCGTCGATGGTGCGCCAGGTCGACTCGGGTACGGCGGCCACGTCGATGTTGCCGTCCCACGGGGAGACGGGGGCCTGCACCGGGCGGCAGCCGGCCGCCAGGACGACGAAGAGGATCACGTCGTCGTTCACCGGCGACATCAGCACCCGGGCGCCGGGCCTGCACCAGCGCCGCAGCGCCAGGTAGAGGGCCAGCCGCGCCGAGGGCGTGTAGACGCATTCGCGTCCGAGCCGCCGCTTCATCGTCGCGGCGAGCCGCGATCCGTACGGCATCGTCACTTCTTCCGTCGAGGGTGGGACGGACGCGGCACGGTGGCGCGCGCCGATCGGAGCCGTGAGCCTTGCGGCTCGGCGGGCCGTCGTTGCCATGGGTGGCATGGCGCGGACGTGAAGGAAGGAAAGGCTCAGTGGCTGCGCGCGGAGCGCAGCGCGCCGACCGTCTTCAGCAGCCGGTCGGCCGGTTCCCGCAGCCCGGGGTGGGCGAGGACGGTGTTGCGCAGCCCGCGCACGGGTCTGCGCCACATCCGATGCGCCGCCGCCACGGGATGGGGCCGGGTCGCGAAGCCCTCGCCCACCCGCAGCTCACGTGTCTTGAGCCAGTCCTTGTACTCCTTGTCACCGCGCCCGAGGTCGATCAGCCGCACCCCGTGCCGGGCCGCCGCCTCGGCGGTGCGCAGGTGCATCATCAGGCCCGGCGAGTAGTAGTGGAACTCCGGGTCGTAGGCGGTGAACCAGGCCGCGAGGACGGTCCGCGAGCGCGGCCCGAAGTGCGCGGCCACCGGACGCTCCCCGGCGTACAACACACTGAGCACTCCGGTGAAGTGCTCCTCGCGCAGCCGGAACAGGTCGCCCACCAGGTCGACGATCCAGGGCCGGGCGAACCGGTCCATGCGTCCGGTCCTGCGGTACTGGGCGGACTTCCACTCCATGAGCCGGTGCAGCATCTGCGGGTCCCGCTCGTCGAAGACGAACCGCACCTCGCCGATGTCGCGCGCCAGTCGGCGTTCCTTCTTCAGCGTGGTCTTGGCCTGCCCCGGGTAGGTGGCCCGCAGCCACGCCGGATAGTCGCCGTCGCCCGGCTCCAGGTCGATCACCGGCGAGGCGAACATGCCGGTGACGTACCGTCCGAACGGCTTCTGCTCCTCGACGAGATGATCGAACTCGAAGCTGGCGAGCCCGCAGCCGCGCAGCAGCTCCTCTGTGTCCCAGATGATCCCGGGCCGGTGCACCAGGGCCTGGCGGTCGGAGAGACCGAGTCCGATGGCCCGGCCGACGCCCAGGAGATTGCGCTCGTACGGTAAAAAGCCGACGGGCTCGCCGTGTTCGTGCAGCACGCCGATCTGGACCCCGCCCCGGTGCCGGCCGACTCCGGCGGCGAACTCCGGTGACAGGAACGGGTTGGCGTACTCCGGTGACTCGTCCATGGACCGGTGCCAGGCCGCGCGCAGCGGGGCGCTCAGCTCGCCGGGTCTG
Source organism: Streptomyces davaonensis JCM 4913 (assembly GCF_000349325.1). Taxonomy (GTDB): domain Bacteria; phylum Actinomycetota; class Actinomycetes; order Streptomycetales; family Streptomycetaceae; genus Streptomyces; species Streptomyces davaonensis. The sequence goes on along the minus strand of NC_020504.1, from coordinate 8,815,653 downwards.
TGGACGGTGATGTCCGTGTCGGTGCTGCTGGTGGATCGCATGGGCGACCGCTCCCCCCACTTTCCCCCCGGTGACGCGTGGTCCGCGTCATTCCCCTCCGGTGCCGTCCGTCCGACCGAGATCGGAGCAGTCCGACAGGGATCAAACGTGGCGAAACCGCACGCAGCCTGTCAAGACCGTCGCTCGTAAAGGAACGGCATGTTTCGGATGGCCCCCGGCCGTCCGCCCCGGGAGTGTCCGACGGCACCCTTCTGCTCAACTCACCTCTCACGTACCGTCGTTCAGGTTTGTCACGGCCATGACCACGAAGGGGTTTTCATGGGCAGAGGTCTGCTGTCGCTCGTGCTCGCCAGCATCACCGGAGCCGCCCTGCTCGCGGCGCCCGCGTCGGCGGCACCACCGCCCCCGCCCACCGATGTCTACCGGCCGGTCCGGGGTCCGGCCGCGCCGGCGGAGTACCGCTACCTCCAGAAGACCCTGCCGGGCGAGTCGATACCCCGGCACGCCCATGACCTCGCCGCGGCCGAGGCGCGTGAACTGCCCACCGTCGGCGGCCGCTGGAAGAGCGTCGGCCCGACCAACATCGGTGGCCGGATCGTCTCCCTCGCGCTCGACCCGAAGCGCGCGGACACGTTGTACGCGGCGGCCGCGAGCGGCGGTCTGTGGCGCAGCATCGACGCCGGGCAGACCTTCCACTCGGTGTGGCCGGACAGCTGGACCCAGGCCATGGGCGCGGTGGCGACCGCCCCCGACGGCACGCTGTACGTGGGCACCGGCGAGCCCAACCCGGGCGGCGGCAGCATCACCTACGAGGGGACGGGCCTGTACCGCAGCAAGGACGGCGGCCGGAGCTGGCAGCCGCTCGGGCTGCGCGACTCCGGCGCGATCAGCGCCATCACCGTCGACCCGGCGAACCCGCGCCGCCTGTATGTCGCGGCGGCCGGTTCGCTCTACAACGGCGGCGGCGACCGGGGCGTCTACCGCTCCGAGGACGGCGGCGCGACCTGGGAGCGGATCCTCGCGGGCGCGAACGAGTTCACCGGCGCCACCGAGATCGTCAAGGACGGCAACCGGCTCTACGCCGTCCTGTGGGACCACCGCAGACGCCCGGACCTGCGGACGTACGGCGGGGTCGGCTCGGGCGTCTTCCGCAGCGACGACGACGGCGCGACCTGGGAGCGCCTCGGCGGCGGACTGCCCGCCGCGGGACCGGACGTGGGCCGTATCGGCCTCGCGGTGGCGGGCGACAAGGCCTACGCGATCGTCAACAAGGCGAGCGGCCCCTTCGAGGGCTTCTACGCCTCCTCCGACGGCGGCGACTCCTGGAACCGCACCCCGGCCAACGCCGATCTGACGGCCTCCCAGTCCAGTTTCGGCTGGTGGTTCGGCAAGGTGTGGATCGACCCCAGGAACTCCGAGCACGCGCATGTGGCCGGCGTCGCCCTGCTCACCACCAAGGACGGCGGCGACACCTGGACCGCGGACGCCACCAGCATCCATGTCGACCATCACGCCATGGTGTGGGACCCGCGTCGGCCGGGCCGGGTCTACCTCGGCAACGACGGCGGCGTGTACCGCTCCGACTCCGACGGCGACGGCGGCTGGGTCAAGGCCCGGCACGAGCCGTACACCCAGCTCTACAGCGCCGCGATCAGCCCGAAGGACGTCACCCGGATCTCGGGCGGCGCCCAGGACAACGGCTCGCTGCGCTCCTGGGGCGGGGACGGGTTCAACGAATACCTCGGCGGTGACGGCGAGGAGAACGTCATCGACCCGACCGACGTGAACAAGGTCATCGCCTGCTACCAGTACGGCAATTGCTTCCGCTCCACCGATGGCGGCGACACCCTCACGTACTTCGCGGACGCCACGACGTTCAAGCGCCGCAACTGGTTCACCCCGGTCGTCCACGACCCGAGCGACCCGAAGGTCCTCTACTACGGCTCCGAGGTGCTCAACCGCTCCACTGACGGGGGCGTCACCTGGCAGCCCATCAGCCCTGACCTGACCGGCGGACCGGGCGCGGACCCGATCTACACCAACTTCGGCACCATCACCTCCGTCGCCCCCGCCTCCGACGGCCGCACGGTCTACGTCGGCACGGACGACGGCCGGGTCTGGGTCACCAAGGACCTCGGGGCGACCTGGACGAAGCTCGCCGAGGGCCGCCCCTGGGTGACCCGGGTGGTCGTGGACCCGAAGAACCCCGACCGGGTCTTCACCACCCACTCCGGCTACCGCTCCGGCTCCCCGCTCCCCCACGTCTACGGCAGCACCGACGGCGGCGCGCACTGGCGGAACCTCTCCGGGAACCTCCCGTCGGCCCCCGCCAACGACCTCGTGGTGGCCCGGGGCGGCGCCCTGTACATCGGCACCGACCAGGGTGTGTTCGCGAGCTTCAAGGGCGGCGGCCACTGGCTGCGTCTCGGTCGCGGCATGCCCGCGGTGCCGGTGGACGACATCGAGTACGACGCCGGGCACCAGCGGCTGGTTGCGGCGACCTTCGGGCGCGGCTTCTACGAGCTGAAGGTGAGCTGAATCAGCCGGTCAGTCGAATGAGCAGCACTCCGGGCGTGTGCGGTACGGACATCGTCTGCCGGCCGTAGCCGTCCCGGGAGGGTGCGCCTGGCTCAAGGCCGGGCGCACCACCTCGGCGGCCCGCTAGCAAGGCCCCTCCGGCAGATACGTCTTCGCCCAGGCGCCGAGTTCCTTCAGCGCGGGCTCCAGGGCGGCCCCGGCCTCCGTCAGCCGGTACGAGACCCGCAGCGGCGGCCCCTCGTCGACCTCGCGCAGCACCAGTCCCGCGGCGCCCAGCTCGGTCAGCCGGTCGGAGAGCATGCGCTCGCTGATGCCGGGGATCGCCTTGCGCAGCTCGGTGAAGTGCGCGGGCTGCCCCACCAGCACGGCCACGATCGGGCCGGTCCACCGCTTCCCGAGCAGCTGGAAGACGCGGCTGATGCCGCCGTCCACCTGTTTGCATGCCGATGCGTCGTGCATCTCCTCTACCGCCATACCCCAAGGGTACCCGCGCCATCCCCAGGGGGTGAAAAAAAGTAAGTCCATGTGATATCCATAGTTGAGTACGGATTTCAAGCAGCTCACTCTTTGGAGATCCCCATGGCCACCCTTCTGCACATCGACTCGTCCGTCTTCCCCACCGCGGCCTCCTCCTCGCGGGCCGTGACCGAGGCGTTCCGGGCCGCCTGGCAGGAGCAGCACCCGGAGGGCACGGTGATCTACCGCGATCTGTCCGCGGAACCGGTGCCGCACCTGAACGCCGACGCCCACACCGCCGGGTTCGCCGATCCCTCGGACCACACGCCCGAGCAGGCGGCCGCGTTTGCCGCGCGCCTGCGGCTGATCGAGGAGCTGGAGGGCGCGGACGCCGTACTGATCGGCGCGCCGATGTACAACTTCACGATCCCGTCCACCCTCAAGGCGTGGCTCGACAACGTGATCCTCTTCGGGCGCACCGCGGGCGAGACCCCTTCCGCCAAGGGCACCCCCATCACCGTCGTGGCCAGCCGCGGCGGCTCCTACGCGCCGGGCACGCCGCGGGAGGGCTTCGAGTACGTGCAGAACTACCTGCGCGCGGTCTTCGCGGACTCGATGGGGCTCGACCTCGACTTCATCGTCCCGGAGCTCACCATGGCCCCGCACAACCCGGCCATGACCGAGCTGATCCCGCTCTTCGAGTCCTCCCGTGAGCAGGCCCTCCAGGCGGCCGACAGCAAGGCGAAGAGCCTGGCCGAGCGCCTCGCCGCGTAAGGGGAAACGCGGAGCTGGTGGCTCAGTGGCCGCGGAAGGCCTCCTCCAGCCACCAGCTCCCCCGCTCGGCCACCACCTTGGCGTCGACGAGCAGCGGTGCCGTGCGCGGTCCCGCGAGCCAGTCCGCAACCGCCTTCAGGTCGGCCCGCGTGCGCACGGTCACCGCCTCGAAGCCGTACCCGCGGGCCACGGCGGCGATGTCCGTCTCGGGGAAGCGCACGATATCGAGCGGGTGCCCGCCGAAATGGTGGACCTCCGCCCCATAGGCGTCGTCGTTGTAGACCACGACCACCATCGGCAGGCCCAGGCGACGGACCGTGTCGAGTTCCGCCGCCCCCATCAGCGCCCCGCCGTCACCCAGGGCGGCCACCGGCAGGCGGTCCGGGCGGGCCAGGGCCGCGCCGATCGCGGTCGCCAGGCCCAGGCCGATCGACTGGAAGGCCTGGGTGAAGCAGAGGCCCTGCTCGTCCGGGACCGAGAGATACATGGTCGGGTAGCCCATGAAGTTGCCGGAGTCGACCGCGACAACGCGCTCGGCGGGCAGCAGATCGTCGAGCGCGATGCTCAGGGTGCGGGGGTCGATCCGCTCGCGGGTGCTCGTGTCGTCGTACGGCACGTCCCGCAGGCGCACGCGGGCGGCCAGGGCCTCGGCGTTCCCGTGAGTGCGGTAGCCCTCCCGTCCGCCACCGCTCGCCGCCAGCACCCGCCTGGCGGTGAGCTCCACATCGCCGAGCACGTCCCCCAGCGCCGCTGGATCGTCGTCGACCCGTACGACGGTCGCGCCGGGCCCGATCAGCCGGCCGTGCCGGGTCGTCCAGGCGGTGAGCGTGCAGCCCCACGCCACGATGGCGTCGGCGCCGGTGATCAGCTCGGCGGCGAGCGGCGAGGAGAAGCCGCCGGAGACGTCCAGCGACCAGGGACTGCCCCGGAACAGGCCCCGCGCCACGGCCGACGTGGCCAGCAGTGCCCCGCAGTCCTCGGCGAGGGCTTCGAGGGCGTCCCGCGCACCGGGCGAGCGCGCGCCACGTCCCGCCACGAACACCGGCCGCCGGGATCGGGCGAGCACCTGCGCGAGGGCTTCGACATCGGCCGCCGAGGGTTCGACCACCGCCCTCGGGAGCGGCCACACGGCGTCCGCCAGCGTGTCGGCCGGGACCTCCGCGGTCTGCACCTCCAGGGGCAGGTTGAGCAGCACGGTCCGCCGCTCGTGCAGGGCACGCCGTACTGCCTCGCACGCCTGTCCGACCGCGTCCTGCGCCGAGGCGACCTGCATCGGGACCGCGCCCACCGCCCGCCCCAACGCCTCTTGGTCCACATGGAAGTTGGACCGCGGCTCGGTCACCTCCGCCGCCGCGACGACCAGCGGGGTACCGCTCTTGGCGGCCTCGGTGATCCCGGTCAGGGCGTTCGTCAGGCCCGGGCCCTGATGCACGCTGAGCACCGTCACGGTGCCGCTCATGCGCGCGTACGCGTCGGCCATGGTCGCCGCGCCGCCCTCGTGCCGGGCTGCCACGAACCGCGCGCCCGCCGCCACCATCGCGTTGGTCAGATGGAAGTTCCCGGATCCGACCACCCCGAAGACCTGCCCGACGCCGGCCCCCACCAGCGCCCGTCCGACCGCCTCGGCGACCTTCATCAGCGCTCCACCAGCGCCAGCACCCGCGCGGGTGACCCCGACCCGGTGACGATGGGCAGCGGTCCCGCGAGCACGACGGCGCCCGTCGGTGGCAGCAGCGCCAGGTTCTGGAGCTGGGTCAGCCCGTACTTGTCGTTGCCCATCAGGTAGGAGTGACAGGGGAAGGCGGGTTCGAAGGAGTGCCCGCGTCCGGCGTCCGTCCCCACGGTCTCCACGCCAAGACCGATCACCGGGGACTCCTCGGCCAGCCAGCGCGCGCACTGCGGGGACAGGCCGGGCGTGTGGGGGCCGTTGTCGTCGGCGTTCAGGAACTCCTCCTGCGACTGGGCGCGTTCGTCCCACCCGGTGCGCAACAGCAGCCAACCACCGTCGGGGAGGGGGCCGTTGTCGGCCTCCCACGCCTTCACATGGTCCACTTCGAGCAGGAAGTCGGGGTCCCGTTCCGCCTCGACGCTGAAGTCCAGTACGGCGGCCGGTGCGATCAGGCGACGGACGGGCACCGAGGCCACGTCGTCGAGATCCCGGCCGGTCACCCAGTGGTTCGGGGCGTCGAAGTGGGTGCCGGTGTGTTCGCCGGTGCGGAAGTTGTTCCAGTACCAGGCCGGGCCCCGGCCGTCGTACCGGCTGATCTGCTGGAGTTCGAAGGCGGCCGTCTGCCCGAACTCGGACGGCAGCTGGATCAGCGGGGTCGCCGCCGACAGCGGCGCGGTGAGGTCGACGATCTCGATCGACCCCTCCCGCAGCGCGGACACCAGTGACGCGAGGACGGACGGTTCGGGCATGGGGGCCTCCAGACGCCTCCGGACAGCACGCGGAACTCCCAGGATGGATCGATTCCGTGGTATTCACCATGTGGCGGCGGCGATCGGCCGACAGGGGAAACGGTGATCGGGAAACGTACGGCCGTGGCGGCGGCGCTGGGCCTCACGACCCTGACCGGCTGCGCCTTCGACGACGGCGAAGGCCCGGTGGCGACCCCCACCCAGACGGTCGCGGTGACGGCCTCCTCCACGTCGGCTCCGCCCAAGAGCACCCCTTCCTCCTCCGCGCCCCCGACTCCCGTCCCCACCACGGGCCGCTCCGACGCCAAGCTCGTCGTCATGACCGTCACCGGGGGATTCGCGGGCGTGCACCAGACGGTGATCCTGCGCGCCGACGGCACGGTGTACGCCAGCGACAAGGGCGAGCCGACCGTCCGACGCACCACCAAGGCCCAGTTCACCGAACTGCGCACCCTGCTCGGCGATCCGGCGCTCGCCGAAGTCCCCGGTCTCACCATCGACAGGGACGCGCGGGACATGTTCCAGTACACCCTGCGCATCGACGGTCGCACGGTCGTCACCGACCGCTCCGTCGAGGAGCCCGCCCTGGACCGGCTCATCGACGCACTGGCCGAGTGGCTGCCGCAATAGCCGCCTGACCTCGAACGCAACCGAACCGTCGCTCCCGCCGTCTCAGTCACCGAGACGAGCACAAGGAGGACCCCATGGCCATGGTCGGCCTGTTCTGGATCACCGAGGACTCGGTGTACATCGGTGCCGAGCCCGTGGGCACGGCGGCCGGAGTCCGGCTGTCCAAGGACGGTGTCGAGACCCTGGGGATCGAGCACGCCGGATCCTGGAGCTGGGAAGAGGTGCGGCGGATCGAGGCCGCCGACGTGGCCGTACGGTCCGCCTCCCGCCGGTGGGTCTCGCAGGCCTTCGACGCGGCGGTCGTCGCGCTGACCGGTGACGGAGAGATGCCGCCCGCCTTCACCGTGCGGATCGACACCGGCGCCGAGCCGGTCGAGGTGAGCGTGCTCAGTGCCATCGCCGGTGGCATCTACGGCCCGGTGGAGTACGAGCTCTCCCGCACCCTGCTCAACCGGCTCGTCGACGGCCGCACCGACCTCGACGAGCTGCTCGCGTGGCGCCGCGACCGCGCGGGTGACGCGAACCCCGGCCGCGAGGAGCGGGAGGCGCTGATGCTGAAGTGGATCGGCGACAGCGATCCGTCATGACGGATCGACGAGGCTCGCGATGTGGGCGGTGACCGTGTCCAGAACCCCCGCCCAGGCCTCCTCGTCGCCCAGCACCAGGTAGTTGAGGGTCAGCCCGTCCGTCATGGCGGCCAGATAGCGCGCCAGCACCGGTACGGGTACCCGCAGTTGGAGGTCCATGGCGGGGCGCAGGTCCTCGATGAGTTCGGCGAAGGTGTCGCGGTACATCTCGTGCTGCCGACGGGCCAGATGCTCGAAACCCGGCTGGCGCAGGGCGTATTGGGTGAGTTCGTAGGTGAGCATGTGCTCGTCGGGATGGGCGCGGACGTGGCCCCAGTAGGCCTGGAGTCCGGCGCGGACGGTCTCCTGGAGGGTGGCCCTCGGCTGTAGGGCGTCCTTGACCAGGGTGACGTAGTGGTCGGTGATCGTGGTGATGACCGACTCGATCAGGGCCTGCTTGGAGTCGAAGCAGTAGTGGAAGACGCTGAGGGACACGCCGGCTTCGGCGGCGATGGACCGGGTCGTCGTCCTGGCGACGCCGTCCCGGGCCATCGCCCTGATCGCCGCTTCCGTCAGCTGCTGACGCCGTTCTGCCGACGGCCTGCGTGCCATGTGCGTGCCCCTCGTGCCGGTGTGCTGGGCTTCAGTTGCTGTGGACGCTCACCTCGTGCAGTGAGTACCCCCAGTCGGTGCCGCGTTCCAGCCCGAGGACACGAACGTAGCGGGCGGGTGTGCCGGTGAACCGGGCGGTGTCCAGGCCGCCGTCACCGGAGGTGGTGGACCAGGCGGTCCGCCAACTCGTGCCGTCGGCGGAGAGCTCGATGCGATACGCCTTGGCGTGGGCGCGCTCCCAGTCGAGGGTGACCCTGCCGACCCGATGGGTCGCACCGAGATCGATGCGCAGCCACTGGTCGTCGCTCCAGTCGCTGGCCCACCGCGTGCCCCGGTCACCGTCGACGGCGCGTCCGGCCGCGTAGCTGGTGAACGGGTTCCACTCCGCCGAACTGGCGGCCGCGGGAGCGTTGCTGGCGAGGTTCACCGCGGACTGGTGCGCCTCGGAGGCCCCCCAGGTGTCCAGATACGACTCGGCGCCGCGGAACAAGTCGTCCACGACCTCCTGGCCGCCGACCCGACGGATGTCCTCGATCCAGTCCGGGACCAGGCCGTAGTGGGCGGCCCCGTCGGTATTGAGGTCCCAAGTGCGCTGCCCCGTGGTCTGCTTGTCGATGACGGAGCCGCCGTCGACGCTCTTGAAGGGGTACGTCACCTTGTTCGGGGCGTCCGCTCCGCGCGGTCCCGGCCAGCCGCCGACGCCGTTCATGTCGGTGCCGTAGCCGTAGCCGACGCCGTACCGGTCGCGCAGCGCCTCCGTGCGGTCGGCCTCCGCGATGAAGCCCTCGGAGCCGTGCATGTACTGGCCGATGAAGCCGCCGAGGCCGTAGACCCGCTCGGTCCAGTCCATGTCCATCCAGCTGTGCGAGGAAAGCACGCCGGGGTAGGACTCGGCCTCGAAGATGTCGAGCACCCGGCCGGTGGCCTTGACGCTCATGTGGTCGATCTCCAGCATCATCTTGCGCTTCATCATGCCCCGCACCGCGTACTCACCGAGGTCGGTCAGCCCGCGCACATTGCACTGCGCGCCACTGGCGTACGACGGCACGTCCACGCCCGCCGGAAGCTCGGCCTCGGCTTCAGCCGCGGTGGCGTTGCCGATGGGGTTGTCGTGCTGCGGTCCGGTGCACTCCTCGGTCTTCCAGAAGGTGCCGGTCGACAGGAACTGGCCGACGTTGATGGCGGTGCCGAGCGCGCCGGAGTCGAAGCGGACGCCGCAGAGCGCGTTGTCGAACTTGTGGCACAGGAACATGCTGCGCACGCCCAGGTCGTACAGCTCGTCCAGGCCCTTGTCGATGTCCGCCTTGCTGCACTGCGCGATGTCGAGAATCATCTTGCAGCCGAACGGCTCGGAGGTCTCGACGCCGAGGATGACCGCCAGCTTGCCCTGCTCGATGACCTGGCGGGCCTGGGCGCTGTCGGTGACGATCCGGAACCAGCCCTTCCCGGTGCCGCCGTACATCTTGTCGACGTATGCCTGAAGGTCGTAACTCAGCTTCGCCTGAAGCCGAATCGAGGTCATCTCGTCGCAGGAGCGGTCCTTGAAGAAGTACACCGAGCAGATCACGCCGTTGGTGACCAGGTCGTTGACCATGACCCGCTGGCCGCCGCGCCAGGCACGCTCCACCCAGGCGTAGTAGTTCTGCTGGTGGGTCAGCGAGTCATGGGCGGGCCAGTCCTTGAAGGTGGGATAGCCGACCGGGTCGTGCTTGCCGTCGCCTCCGTTGGTGATGAAGTCGAAGATGGCGAGCGAGCCGTCGGGGTAGTGCTCGGGGCAGTCCTTCAGCGCATCGGCGATACCGGCCTCGGAGAAGACCTTGCCACAGATGAGCCGGCCGCCGAACGCCTCGTTGGAGAACAGGTGGTTGTGCAGGTCGGCGAAGCCGCGCACCTCGCCCTGCGCGTTGGTGCCGGTGAACGGCTCGCCGGTGACGTTGATCTGGGAGTCGGGCGCGGGCCGTGCGCTCGGCTGCCACCAGTCGGTCCCGGCCGCCGAGCTGGGCACGGGGCCCAGCAGCAGGGCCAGGATCAGGAGGAGCAGCGAGGCGACGGTGACGTCCTTGCGTCTGCGGTACGGGAAACGAGCCATGGACCACCCCTCCTGAACTGCATGACGGAATTGTCATGGCCAGCCCAATGTGTGGGTCGAGGATGGCGACTGGCTCAGACCGAGTCAAGAGTCCGGGACAAGTGACCTGATGCGGGATGTCAGCAGCCATCGCGCCGGTCGCGTGCGCTCCGTGCTGACAAATCACCCAGGACGACCGGTCCGCGTACGGGATTCGCCCGCCCCGGCGGCCCGGAGGATGCGACGGAACGTGGGGCACTCCATGTGGCTCGGTGCGGGGCAGGCGGCGGCGTGTCGGAGGGAGTCGCGCAGGACGCCCAACTCCTTGATTTTCGCCTCCAGTTCGTCCGCCTTTGCCGCGAGCATTCCGCGGTCGATGTCCGGCTGGCCGTCGGCGGCGAACGTACGGGCGATCTCGTCGAGGGAGAACCCGGCCGCGCGCCCCAGGCCGATCAGCGCCAGGCGCTGGAGCACGCCGGGGTCGTACTGCCGGCGCAGGCCGCGCCTGCCGGTCGAGGCGATCAGCCCCCTCTCCTCGTAGTACCGCAGGGTCGAAGCGGGCAGCCCGGTGCGGCGTGACACTTCGGCGATGTCCAGGTCCGTCATGGTGTTGACCTCAAGTCGGCTTGAAGTAGCACGCTGTCATCTCCACCCGACGACGGCAAGCACGGGAGACGATGATGAACATGACGCACAGCACCGATGACAGCCAGGCGGCCCGCTGGAACGGGCGGGCCGGAAACGTCTGGGTGGAGGAGCAGGCGTTGCTGGACGGGCTGCTGCGTCCCTTGGAGGAGCTGCTCGTGGAGGCGGTGCCCGCGGGGCACGGGGGCCGGGTCCTCGATGTCGGCTGCGGCACCGGCGGCACCACGGTGGCGCTCGCCCGGCGCCTCGGCCCGGCGGGGCGCTGTGTCGGCGTCGACATCTCCGAGCCGATGATCACGGCCGCGCGGGCCCGTGCCGAGCGGGAGGGGGTGCCCGCCTCCTTCGTCCGGGCCGACGCCGGGGAGCACGCCTTCGAGACGGCCGCCTTCGACACCGTCGTCTCGCGGCTCGGCGTGATGTTCTTCGACGACTCCGTGCGCGCCTTCGCCAACCTCCGGCGCGCGGCCGAGGACGGCGCCCGGCTCCGGGTCGTCGTCTGGCGCGGCGCGGAGGAGAACCCGTTCATGACGACGGCCGAACGCGCCGCGGCCCCGCTGCTCCCCGACCTGCCCGCCCGTCGGCCGGCCGGACCGGGACAGTTCGCGTTCGCCGACCCGGACCTGGTCCGGGACGTGCTCACGCGCGGTGGGTGGGGTGACGTCGACATCCAGCCGTTCGAAGTGGACTGCGTCCTGCCCACCGCGGATCTGGTCCGCTACTTCACCCGGCTCGGACCGCTCGGCCAGCTCCTGCCGGACGTGGACGAGCGGACCCGGATCCGGATCGTGACGACGGTCCGCGCCGCCTTCGATCCGTACGTGCACGGCACGGAAGTCCGTTTCACGGCCGCCTGTTGGGTGGTCAGCGCCCGGGCGCGCTGACTACGCGGGCCCGGGGAACTGGACCCGGGTCGACTGCACGACGTTCGGCCGGATCGCGATCCCCTCGACGGTGAGCCGTTGCCCGTGGATGTCGGTGATCCTGATCGGGCCGCCGCACCCGCCCCCGTCCTCGGCGAGGAAGTAGTTGAACTCGGCGCGCGGCAGCTGGCGCCAGCCGCTGCCGGTACCGACTTCCAGGCGCGCCACGGGGTTGCGGTGGCCGATCACCTGGATCCCGCACCAGTACTGGCTGGACCCGGTCTTGTACCGGACCGACAGCGTCCCCTCGTCGGCCGGGCTCGCCAGCTCCCAGGTGATCGGGATCTGTCCGGCCGAGGGCGCGGCGAGTTCGGCGAAGGCCTCGGCGCTGAGGTCGATATGGCCGGGCGCGCATTCCGGGCACTCGTTGGTGACGCGAACCGTGACGGAGGCGCCACCGGCCGCACGGATAGTCACGTACGCCCCGCAGGCCTTGGCCGTCTCGTAGTCGGTGTGGTTCATCGCGGCGGTCATGACGTCCTGGCTCGCGTCGTACATGCAGGCGCCCGTGCCGTCGGAGTCGTAGAAGGTGGCGAGGCCGCGGTAGGTGACGCCGGGCCGGATCCGTCCGGCCAACGCCCCGGCGGTGGAGGCCTTTTGAGGCGTGCGGGTCTTGGAGGGCTTCGGCGCGGCGGTGGTCGCGGAGGCGGACGGCTTGTGCGAAGGGGACGGTTTCGCCGTCTCGGTCCTACGGGGTGACGAACTCGGCGTGGAATCCGGCACGTTCACCGTCACGGTGGGCGTGGCCGCGGCCTCGTCCGCGTCGGCCTGGCCCTCGCCGTCCGAGAACAACACCACGGCCAGGGAGACCACGATGAGCGCCGCGGCCGAGGCTATCCACAGCCACCGTCTGTGCACCGGACCTCCTTGACGGCCGCTGTGCGCTGCCGTGAGTGACAGGAGCAGCGATCGTGCCAGACCCGACGACACACCGACAACTAATCCTGCGGATCCGGCTTCCAGTCATGCACAAGCAGCCCGAGCAGCACCTCGTCGAGCCACTCGCCCATCACCCACGCCGAGGAGCGCAGCACGCCCTCGCGGACGAAGCCGTTGCGCTCGGCGGAGCGAAGCATCGCGGCGTTGTCCGAGAGCGTCTCGATCTGAAGTCGCCGCAGTCCGAGCACGACGAAGCCGTAGTGGCACAACACCGCGACCACGTCGGTGCCGTAGCCCTTGCCGCGCGAGGCCGGAAGCAGCCCCAGCCCGACGTGCGCGGACCGGTTGTGGTCGTCGATGCCCCACAGCGTCGCGGCGCCGATCAGCGTGCCGCCCTCCAACTCCACGACGGAGAACGGGACGTCCCCTTCCTCCGTGTCGTCCACCGCGAACGGCGCGGTCTTCGAGCCGGGCGTGATCGGCCGCCACGGCCGGGACTGAGCCCGCGCATGGTTGACCACGTCGTCGTGGAGCTCTGCCTGCAGAACCGGGATGTCGTCCTCATGCCGGGCCCTGAGCCCGACCTTGCTGCCCCTGAGCATGCGAGCTTCCTATCCGACCGGCCCGGCCGTCGGCAAACCAATTAGCCGGGCCGCCCGGGAGGCGCGTCGCTCAACTCTCCTTCCACACAAGTGCCGTGAGCACCACGCTCGTCACCGTGATCGGCACCTCCGCCTGGTTCAGCAGCCGCACGCGCATGCTCCGTCCCGACGTGAGGCGCTTGGTGAGGGGTACGACGGCGAAGGTGTCGCCGTCGGTGGCGACGATCTCGTGGATCGGGTGGTCGGTATGGTGGTCGGCGCCCTGGAATTCGGACATCCGGGCCTGGACGACGCACCCGGCGGGCAGGCCGTCGAAGCGCAGGCTGACGGAGCCGGTGAAGCGGGCGGGGCCGCGGGCGAAGACGCTGCCGTCGGTGGCGTGGTCGCCGGTCTCGTCGGTCCACTCGGCGGTGAGCTCGATCGAGTCCCAGACGCCGGGCGCCAGTTCGTAGGGGTCCGCGATGCCGAGGTTGACGTACTCGGGCATGGGCTCGTCGTCTCCTTCCCACACCCCGGCCGGACGGCCCAGGCATGCGGCGAGGTCACTGCGGAAGTCCTTCATGTCGAAGCCGCGGGGGTCCGGCTTCCAGTCCGACCACTCCAGATGGCCGATGGTGCTCTTGGCGCTCCAGCCGTGCGCTCGGCAGATCCCGGCGGTGGCCTTGACCATGGCGACGTACTGCACACGCGGCCACGGATCCGTCCCGTCGCCCTCGTTCTCGCACTCCCAGCCGTAGAACCGGGCGTTGCCGTCCACGGAACCGGGACTGCCGTCGTGCTCATGGGTGGGCGGCGGGTAACTGCCGTACGACTCATTGACGACAGCGGCGAGCACATCGGGATCCCCGCCACCCGCGTGGTTCGCCCGGCCGTTGCCCGTCAGATGGATCGTGCCGTCCTTGGTGATGCAGCCGGTGGCCAGCGGTCCGGGCAGAGCACTGTGCCCGTGATAGATGAGGCTGACGACATCGTCACCGGGCCCGGTGACGGTGTGGTGCACCATCACCCCGTTCACAGGCCCCCAAGGTCCCTTGTGATTACGGTTGTTGGTACGCCATCCACTCACCTCGTGAACGTCGCACCCCTCGGCACGCAGTGCTGCGACCAACTTCCCGGCACTGAGCGGCGTAGCCATGGGCACCCCTCCTTTCCCTGCTCGACGCCGAAGCGCCGCGGTATCTCTTGCCCGCCACAGCACCGCCGTACGCCACCACACACACGTCCGAACACTCACGAGAACACGTGAACCGGAGCCGGTCGGCCCGGTTGCCGCAACGGTCCGACCCGGGCACGAGGGGAGGCCACCCCTTGCCCTCTCCCCCACCCCTACCTACTCTGACTTTGTGCCGCAAATAAACAAACTCCGTTCGCACAATGTCGTGCCGGGTTCCAGGACCGACCTCACTCGCCTCCGCATCGCCCTCACCGTCTTCTTCGCCCTCGACGGCTTCGTCTTCGCCGGCTGGGTCGTACGGATCCCCGCCATCAAGGAGCAGGTCAACGCCTCCGCGGGGGCGCTGGGGCTGGCTCTGCTCGGCGTCTCCGCGGGGGCCGTGGTCACCATGACGCTCACCGGGCGGCTGTGCCGTCGGTACGGCAGCCATCCGGTCACCGTCGTGTGCGCGGTACTTCTCTCCCTCAGCGTCGCCCTGCCCCCGCTCACCCACTCCGTCCCGGCTCTCACCGCCGTACTGCTGGTCTTCGGGGCCGCCTACGGCGGGATCAACGTCGCCTTCAACAGCGCCGCCGTCGAGCTCGTCACCGCCCTCCAGCGGCCGATCATGCCCAGCTTCCACGCGGCGTTCAGCCTGGGCGGGATGGTCGGCGCGGGGCTCGGTGGGCTCGTCGCCGGGAGCGTCTCCCCCACCTGGCACCTTCTCGGGCTCACCGCCGTCGGGCTCGTCGTCACCGTCTTCGCGGGGCGTGTTCTCCTGCGCATCGAGCCGCCCCGGGCACCCCGACAACCCGGGCACAGCCACGGCCCTCGCCGCCTGGACCGCCGTACCCGCGGGCTCGTCACCGTCTTCGGGCTGATCGCGCTCTGCACGGCCTACGGCGAGGGCGCCATGGCCGACTGGGGTGCCCTCCATCTTGAGCAGGACCTGGGTGCTTCGCCCGGCCTCGCCGCCGCGGGGTTCTCCTGCTTCGCGCTCGCCATGACGCTCGGGCGGCTCACCGGGTCCGTGCTGCTCCAGCGGCTCGGCCGCACCCGTACCGTCGTCCTCGGGGGCAGCACCGCCGCCGCCGGGATGCTGCTCGGCTCGCTCGCCCCGTCCGTGTGGGTCGCCCTCGTCGGCTTCGCCGTCACCGGACTCGGGCTCGCCAACCTCTTCCCGGTCGCCATCGAACGCGCGGGCGCCCTCGCCGGGCCCAGCGGCGTCGCGACCGCGTCCACCCTCGGCTACGGCGGCATGCTCCTCGGGCCGCCCGCCATCGGCTTCATGGCCGAGTGGTACTCCCTGCCCACCGCACTGACCAGCGTGGCGGTCCTGGCAGCCGTCGCCGCGACCATCGGGTTCACCACCCGGCGCGCCAACCGAGCGCTCTAGCTCCCCTTTGAAGCCCCCTCAGACGTCCCGCAACTCCGCCGCCCCGAACGAAACGTCGAACCGGTCGCACCAGATGCTGACGCTGCTGTACCGCGTCAGATCGAGGTCGGCCGGGACGACGTAGTTCTGGCTGCCCTTGTTGCCCTTGAGCTTGCCGAGGCTGACATACCGGCCGTCGTCGAAGACACGCCAGCCGGCGGTGCCCTCCTTCACGGGGGCGTCGGTCAGCCAGACCCGCAGGTCGGGGCCGTTGCTGGTGTCGAGGTTCTCCAGCCGGACGACATGGGACCCATCGGCCAGCCGGACGAGCTTCACACTGCCGGAGGTGTCGTGTTCGTGGCTGATCAGCTCGCCCAGGGCGAGGATCCGCGGGCCGGGTGTCGCGGAGGGATCCGCGCTCGCGGACGGGTCCACCGCCGTGGGTGGCGCGGACGTGCCCACCGCGACGGGCAGCGCCTCCTCCACCGTCTCGTCCTGCCACAGCTTCCACGGCTGGAACCAGTACAGCCCGAACCCGACCCCGGCGACAGCCACCACCAGCGCCCCGACGATCAGCGACTTCCGTAGACGTCCCATGAGCTTCCCCCCGATTCGCGATTCCCGAGCGTCGTTCCTGCACCCATTCCATCGGGTCACCAGCGCGTACGGGAGTCCGGAACCCATGACGAAACCCTTACGGCGCGCTTCCCTTCGACCGCACTCCATCAGGCACACTCACCCCCATGAAGACCGCCGACTTCCTCCATGTCCTGGACCGGGAGGGCCGACTGCTGGCCGACGCTGCCGAACAGGCCGGGACCGACGCCAAGGTGCCGACGTGCCCCGGCTGGCAGGTGACCGATCTGCTGCGGCACATGGGCACGGTGCACCGCTGGGCCGCCGCTTTCGTCGCCGAGGGCCACGCCTCGTACCAGCCCGCCCCGGAGCCGCCCGCCCTCGACGGGACCGCGCTCATCACCTGGTTTTGCGAGGGACACCGGCAGTTGGTGGACACCCTCACCGCCGACGAACCGGACGTGCGGTGCTGGCACTTCCTCCCCGCGCCGTCACCGCTCGCCTTCTGGGCCCGCCGTCAGGCGCACGAGACGACGATCCACCGCCTCGACGCCGAGGCCGCCCGCGGCGGTACGCCCACCGAGATCGACCCCGCCTTCGCGGCCGACGGCATCGACGAACTCCTCCTCGGCTTCCACGCCCGCAGCAAGAGCCGGGCCCGCAGTCCCGAGCCCCGGGTCCTGCGGGTCCGGGCCACCGACGCGGACGACGCGGTGTGGACCGTACGACTCTCCGACGAGCCGCCCGCGGCCGTGCGGGGCGGGACCGGAGAGGCGGACTGCGAGATCGCCGGGCCGGTCGCCCTGATCTACCCGGCGCTGTGGAACCGGCTGCCGTACCCCACGGTGCAGGGCGACGCGACCGTGGCCACGCTGTGGCGGGAGAAGTCCGCCGTCACCTGAAGCCGAACGCGGTCAAGTCGCGAGCATCTTCGTCAACACCGCCCGCTGCACGGGCAGTACGTCACCGTGCAGCGCGCGCCCCTTCTCCGTGAGCGCGACCTTCACGCCGCGCCGGTCCTCGGGGCACATATGGCGTTCGACGAGTCCGTCCTTCTCCAGCCGGGCGATCAGCCGTGAGAGCGCGCTCTGGCTCAGATGGACATGCTCGGAGATCTCCTGCACGCGCTGTGCGCACACGCCTCCCGCCAGCACGTCCAGCACCTCGAAGTCGCTGCCGCACAGGCCGTGTTGGTGCAGTGCACGGTCGAGTTCGCATTGTGTGCGAGCGTGCAGCGCGAGGATGTCCCGCCACTGATCCACGAGCGCCTGCTCGGCATTGTTCGCCGCCATGGGCGCACCGTAGCAGAGATCCGGAATTATTGCATTGGAATTAAATGCGTTTGCATTCGATGCATACGCATGTAGTGTCTGCTGCATGACCTCTCCGCTCTCCGCCCCCACGTCCGACGGACGCTGGACACCCCGCCTGTGGGGCACCTTGCTGGTGCTCTGCGCCGCGATGTTCCTCGACGCCCTCGACGTCTCGATGGTCGGCGTCGCCCTGCCGTCCATCGGCTCCGACCTGGGCCTTTCCACCTCGACACTGCAATGGATCGTCAGCGGCTACATCCTCGGCTACGGCGGACTGCTGCTCCTCGGCGGACGCGCCGCCGACCTGCTGGGCCGACGCCAGGTCTTCCTGGTGGCCCTCGGTGTCTTCGCACTCGCCTCGCTGCTCGGCGGGCTCGTCGACTCCGGCCCGCTGCTCATCGCCAGCCGTTTCATCAAGGGACTGAGCGCCGCCTTCACCGCGCCCGCCGGACTGTCCATCATCACCACGACCTTCGCCGAGGGCCCGCTGCGCAACCGCGCCCTGGCGATCTACACCACCTGCGCGGCCACCGGCTTCTCCATGGGCCTGGTCCTCTCCGGCCTTCTCACCGAGGCCAGTTGGCGCCTGACCATGCTGCTGCCCGCGCCGATCGCCCTGATCGCCCTGGTGGCGGGCCTGAAGCTGCTGCCGCGCAGTGCCCGCGAGAAGGACCACAACGGCTACGACATCCCCGGCGCCGTCCTCGGCACCGCCTCGATGCTGCTGCTGGTGTTCACCGTCGTCCAGGCCCCGGAAGTCGGCTGGGCCACCGCACGCACGCTGCTGTCCTTCCTCGCCGTCGCCGTCCTGCTGACCGCCTTCGTCCTGGTCGAGCGCCGCTCCCCCGGACCGCTGGTCCGGCTCGGCGTGCTGCGCTCCGGCAACCAGATCCGCGCCCAGCTCGGCGCCGTCGCCTTCTTCGGCTCGTACGTCGGATTCCAGTTCCTGACCACCCTCTATATGCAGTCACTGCTCGGCTGGTCCGCGCTGCACACCGCGCTCGCCTTCCTGCCCGCCGGCGCCCTGGTGGCGCTGTCCTCGACGAAGGTCGGCTCGATCGTGGACCGGTTCGGCACCCAGAAGCTGATCGCGGTGGGCTTCGCGCTCATGGTCGCGGGCTACGCGCTGTTCCTCCAGATCGACCTCGACCCGGTGTACGCGGCGACCATCCTGCCGTCGATGCTGCTGATCGGCGCGGCCTGCGCGCTGGTCTTCCCCTCGCTCAACATCCAGGCCACCAACGGCGTCGACGACCACGAGCAGGGCATGGTCTCCGGTCTGCTCAACACCTCGGTGCAGGTGGGCGGCGCGATCTTCCTCGCCGTGGTGACCGCGGTGGTGACCGCCGGCGCGCCCGACCGCCCCACCCCGCAGGCGGTCCTCGACAGCTACCGTCCCGGGTTCGTGGTGGTGGCATGCGTCGCCGTCGCGGGCCTGCTGATCACGCTCACCGGCCTGCGCGGGCGGCGTCCCGCCCAGCAGTCCGTCGTGGTCGCCAAGTCCACTGCGCGGGAGACGGAGAAGGACCGGGTCCCGGTCCGCGACTAGGGGGCCGTCTCCACATCAGGTGCCCGGCGGGGGTCGCTTGCCCCGCCGGGCACCTGCCTGTTTGACTCCGCGTATGAATCAGTACGGGGGTCGGCGCACCAAGGCCGAACAGGACGCGTTCGTCGTCGAAGTGGGATACGCGCTGTTCAGT
This sequence comes from Streptomyces davaonensis JCM 4913, assembly GCF_000349325.1. Classification (GTDB taxonomy): domain Bacteria; phylum Actinomycetota; class Actinomycetes; order Streptomycetales; family Streptomycetaceae; genus Streptomyces; species Streptomyces davaonensis. The sequence continues at coordinate 8,796,428 of NC_020504.1, read as the reverse complement.
GGGATGTTCGCGGCGGGGGTGGTGTTCGGGGCCGTCGCCGGTCCGGCGCTGCTGTTCGATCTGCCGCGGACGGTGGAGCCGCTGCTGTGGCACGGCGGCAAGTGGCTCGCCGTGGCCATCTTCGGCGCCCGCGTGATCAGCGTGCTGCTGCGCCACCGGCGGGCATCTCAGCCCAGCCAGCCGGGCCGCACCAACCCCGACTCGTAGGCGAGCACGACGAGTTGGGCCCGGTCCCGCGCGCCCAGCTTCACCATGGTGCGGCTCACATGGGTCTTCGCGGTGAGCGGGCTGACCACCAGACGGCGGGCGATCTCCTCATTGGACAGCCCGATGCCGACCAGGGCCATCACCTCCCGCTCCCGCTCGGTGAGTTCGGCGAGGGCGTCGGCCGCAGCAGGCTCCTTGGAACGGGCGGCGAACTCCGCGATCAGCCGCCGGGTCACCCCGGGCGAGAGCAGTGCGTCCCCGCCGACCACCGCCCGCACGGCGCGCAGGAGTTCCTCCGGCTCGGTGTCCTTCACCAGAAAGCCCGAGGCCCCGGAGCGGATCGCCTCGAAGACGTACTCGTCGAGCTCGAAGGTCGTGAGCATCACGACCTTCACGTCCTTGAGCCGGTCGTCCTCGGTGATCCGCCGGGTCGCGGCCAGGCCGTCCAGGACGGGCATACGAATGTCCATCAGGACGACGTCCGGGGCGAGTTCGCGCACCGCGCGCACCGCTTCCTCGCCGTCGGCGGCCTCGCCGGCCACCTCGATGTCGGGCTGCGCGTCGAGCAGCGCGCGGAAACCGGCCCGCACCAATGACTGGTCGTCGGCGAGCAGTACGCGGATCACCGGTCGTCCTCCTTAGCGGTGAGGGGCAGTACGGTGAGCACCCGGAAGCCTCCGTCGGCCCGCGGGCCCGCCTCGATCGTGCCACCCAGGGCCGCGGCCCGCTCCCGCATTCCGGCCAGACCGTTGCCGCTGCCGCCCGCGTCGGCGCCGGTGGCGGGGCCGTCGTCGTCGACGCGGATCCGGAGGGTGCCGCCCTCCCGGTCGAGGTGCACGCGCGCGTGCCGGGATCCGGAGTGCCGTACGACATTGGTGAGGGCCTCCTGGACGATCCGGAAGGCCGCGAGGTCGGTGCCGGGCGGCAGCGGGGGCGGTGAACCGTGCACGTCGACGGTCAGTCCGGCCTGGGCCGCCTGGTCCACCAGCTCGGGCAGCCGGTCGAGTCCGGGCGCGGGCGCGCGCGGCGCGTCACCCGGCGCCCGGAGCGTGTCGAGCACCTGTCGCACCTCGCCGAGCGCCTCCTTGCTCTGGGCCTTGATGGTGGTCAGCGCGGTCCGGGCCTGCTCGGGATCGGAGTCGAGGAGCGCGAGGCCCACACCTGCCTGGACGTTGATGACGGAGATGCTGTGCGCCAGTACGTCATGCAGCTCCCGGGCGATCCGCAGCCGCTCCTCGTCCGCCCGCCGCCTGGCCGCCTGCGCCCGCTCGGCCTGCTCCTTGGCCCACTGCTCCCGCCGGGTGCGCACCAGTTCCGACAGCGCGACCACGGCCAGCACCCAGGCGGCGATCGCACCTTCCTGCCCCCAGGCCGCGGCGGAGTCCCCGCTGGGCGGCAGCCACTGGTAGAACCAGTGGGCGACCAGCACATGTCCGGCCCACAGGGCGCCCAAGGCCGACCAGGCGGCCCGGCGATGCCCCGCGACGATCGCGCTGAAGCAGCTGATCGCCACGGTCAGGAAGACCGGCCCGTACGGATACCCGGCGCCGAGATACACCATGACCGCACCGGCCGTACCGAAAGCGACCGCGACCGGGTGCCGGTGCCGCCACAGCAGAAGAAGACCGGCGACGAGCAACAGCACCCGGGCGAAGAGGTCGAGGTCGACCCGCTCGCCCGCCTGTCCTTTCGCGGCGTAGTTCGACCCGATCAGCACGAAGGCGGTGACCAGTGCCGTCGACCGCCAGGGCCATCGCGCCCGCTCCTCCTGCCGCCACCAGGGCGGGCCGCTCCGCCACCAGTGCGGCGGACCGACCGCGGGCACACGCTGCTCCTCCATGCCCGCCACGCTAGACGCCGACGCCGCCGGACCGCGTCACCCGCACGTGGTGATCACGGATACTCCCAGGGAAGTACGCGTCGGAGGGGGCAGCGCATGGGGCGGCACGTGACGATCGGGGTCGAACTCGTGGAGGGATCGGCCGCGGCGCGGTTCGAGGAGGCGTTCCGGCTGCTCTACGCCGAGGCCTTCGCCGGACCCCCGTACCGCGTCACCGCCGCCGATGTCACCGCCGCCTTCCGGCACTTCCCCGCCCTGACCGCCCGAACCGGATTCCGCGCCGCCCTGGCCCGCACCGAGGACGGCGAACCGGCTGGCATGGCGTACGGCGCCCTGTTCGCACCCGACACCGGCTGGTGGGACCGGCTGACCGAGCCGGTGCCCGACGGGATGCGACGGGAGGACGGGCACCGCTCCTTCGGGCTGATGGAAATCGCGGTACGGGAGGCGTGGCGAGGGCAGGGTGTCGCGCGGCGTCTGCACGAGACGCTGCTGGACGACATCGGCGCCGAGCGGGTACTGCTCAACGTCCACCCGCGGAGCGAGGCCGCGTCGGCCGCCTACCGGGCCTGGGGTTACCGGAAGATCGGTCAGGCCCGCCCCTATGAGGGCGCCGACCCCCATGACGCGATGCTCCTCGACCTGCGCTGAACGCCGGAGCGGGCGCTCACTCTCCCGCGTACGCCGGCCCCGTCTGCGGGAACACCAGGCCCACGCCCTGGGCGAGTTGGGCCGCGGCATGCCGGAAGAACCGCTCGCGGTCCTCGACCACCCGGTGGAACTGGCCGAACAGCTCGAAGCCGACGAGTCCGTAGAGCTGGGCCCAGGCCGCGATGAGCGCCGCCATCGTCTCCGGGGGGAGGTCGGGGGCGAAGTCGGCAGCCATGCGCTCGGCCTCGGTGCGGAGGTCTGCGGGAAGGGGGGTCTTGGCGAGGCCGAGACCCTGGTGGGCGTCGCGCAGGATGCCGATGAAGACCTCGCCGACCCGGGCGGCGGCCGGAATCGTGGTGTCGGGGGCGCTGTAGCCGGGCACCGGTGAACCGTAGATGAGCGCGTACTCGTGCGGATGCGCGAGCCCCCAGCGGCGTACGGCCTCGCACACCGCGATCCAGCGGTGCCCCGGACCGACGTCGGCGAACTCGTCGCGCGCGGCCTCGGCACTCGCGCCGACCGAGTTGTAGGCGTCGATGATCAGCGCCGTCAGCAGGTCGTCGCGGCTCGGGAAGTAGCGGTAGAGCGCGGAGGAGACCATGCCGAGCTCGCGGGCCACGGCGCGCAGCGAGAGCTTGGCGGCGCCGTCGGCGGCGAGCTGTCTGCGCGCCTCGTCCTTGATGGCGGCGGTGACCTCGATCCTGGCCCGGGCGCGGGCTCCCTGTGGGGCGCTGCCGTGTGCGGTGCTCATGCGGGGAAGTGTCGCATGAAAGCGAGAGCACTGCACACAATCGAGAGCAGCGAACCAAAATGAGAGCACCGAACTAAAAAGAGAGCACTGCTCTTGCATTGGAGCACCGATCTCGTCCATGCTGTACGAGCAGGAAGCGAGAGCAGTGCTCACAAAAGTGAGCGCCGTTCACCGAACGGAGCGCCGCTCCACCAACCCCAGGGGGTCCCCATGGCCACGTCCACGCACGTCAAGAAGCCCGGCTGGTTCACCGTCAACGTCTTCAACCGCACCGTCGCCTGGCTGACCCGCCGCGGTCTCAGCGTCTGGGGCTCCCGCGTCCTCGCCGTCCGCGGCCGCAAGAGCGGCCAGTGGCGGACGACCCCCGTGAACCTGCTGACCGTCGACGGCGAGCAGTACCTCGTCGCCCCGCGCGGCCATGTCCAGTGGACGCACAACATGCGCGCGGCCGGCGGCGGTGAGCTGCACCTCGGCAAGCACGTGGACGTGTTCACCGCGACCGAAGTCGCCGACGACGACAAGGTGCCCCTGCTGCGCGCCTACCTCAAGCGCTGGAAGGCCGAGGTCGGCGTCTTCTTCAACGGAGTCGGCCCCGACTCCCCCGACACCGACCTGCGCCGCATCGCCCCGGATCACCCGGTGTTCCGGATCACCATCACCAACTAGGAACCGGCGCCGGCCTCGCCACCCACCGGACCCACGGGACCCACGGAACCCTCCGCACCCACCGGCCCCTGCCGCCGGTCCACGGCCGACAGCGCACGCTGAGCCATCGGATGGCTGCGCACCAGCTCACCCAGCGTCGTCGACCCACGCGTGATGTCCATGAACGCGCGCCACGCGGGCCGGAACCCGGTCAGCGCGGCGTGGAACAGCCCCGGACGCCGCTCGAAGATCGCCAGCAGCCGCTTGCCGACGCTCATCTCGACGCCGAGCCCGGCCTTGACCGCGAACGCGTAGTTCAGGGCCTGGCGTCGGGTGTCGACCGCGTCGTGCGCCTCGGCGATCCGCACCGCCCACTCCCCCGCGAGCCGCCCCGAGCGCAGCGCGAAGGAGATGCCCTCACGCGTCCACGGCTCCAGCAGTCCCGCCGCGTCCCCGCACACCAGCACCCGCCCCCGCGACAGCGGCGAGTCGTCGGCCCGGCAGCGCGTCAAGTGACCGGAGGAGACGGCAGGTTCGAACCCGGCGAGCCCGAGCCGCCCGATGAACTCCTCCAGATACCGCTTGGTGGCCGCGCCCTCGCCGCGCGCCGAGATCACCCCGACCGTCAGCGTGTCGCCCTTGGGGAAAACCCAGCCGTAACTGCCGGGAATCGGCCCCCAGTCGATGAGCACCCGCCCTTGCCAGTCCTCCGCGACGGTCTCCGGCACCGGGATCTCGGCCTCGAGACCCAGGTCCACCTGGTCGAGCTTCACCCCGACATGCGCTCCTATCCGGCTGGCGCTGCCGTCCGCGCCGACGACCGCCCGCGCGAGGAGCGTCTCGCCGCCCTGGAGGACGACGGCGACCGACCGCCGGTCCGGGACCGCCGAGCCGTGCTGCTCGACCCGCTGCACGGTGACGCCGGTGCGCAGCTCGGCGCCCGCCTTCTGCGCGTGCTCCACGAGCTGCTGGTCGAACTCGGGCCGGTTGATGAGCCCGAAGAGCATCTGCTTGGAGCGGCGGGTGCGGGTGAAACGGCCGTTGTTCGAGAACGTCACCGCGTGCACCCGGTCCCGCAGCGGCAGTTCGAAGCCGGGCGGGAGGGAGTCGCGCGAGGGTCCGATGATGCCGCCGCCGCAGGTCTTGTAGCGCGGCAGCTCGGCTTTCTCCAGCAACAGCACGCGCCGCCCCGCGACCGCTGCCGCATAAGCGGCGGAGGCCCCCGCGGGCCCCGCGCCGACCACGACGACGTCCCACACCTGCCGCACGTCGTCCGCCGAAGAGTTCTCGCTGCTCACGATGGTCTACTGCTCCCGATCAAGCCGCCTGCCGCTGCTGTCTCCCGCATCCTACGGCGGCGGTCACCGCAGGCCACTGTGGGAGGATCAAGGACGTAGGCGCCCACCACACCCGGTGGGGCTTACGCTCGCCCGATCAGCCGTACACGAAGTACGCACATCTACAACGTCGCACCCACGAGGAGCGTGCCCATGTCGTCGAATCCGGTCGCCGAGACCGTCGCCTCACTGATGCCGAAGGCGAAGGAAGAGCTCACCGAGCTGGTGGCGTTCAAGTCGGTGGCGGACTTCGACCAGTTCCCGCGGAGCGAGAGCGAGGGCGCCGCGCGCTGGGTCGCGGACGCGCTGCGCGCCGAGGGCTTCGAGGACGTGGCGTTCCTGGACACCCCGGACGGCACGCAGTCGGTGTACGGGTACCTGCCCGGCCCGCAGGGCGCGAAGACGGTCCTTCTCTACGCCCACTACGACGTGCAGCCGCCGCTGAACGAAGCGGCCTGGCAGAGCCCGCCGTTCGAGCTGACCGAGCGCGACGGCCGCTGGTACGGCCGCGGGACCGCCGACTGCAAGGGCGGCCTGATCATGCATCTCCTGGCGCTGCGGGCGCTGAAGGCCAACGGCGGTGTGCCGGTGCACGTCAAGGTGATCGCCGAGGGCTCCGAGGAGATGGGCACGGGCGGTCTGGAGCGGTACGCCGAGGCGCACCCCGAGCTCCTCACGGCCGACACCATCGTCATCGGCGACGCGGGCAATTTCCGGGTCGGGCTGCCGACGGTCACCACGACGCTGCGCGGGATGACCATGGTCCGGGTGCAGATCGACACCCTGGAGGGCAATCTGCACTCCGGTCAGTTCGGCGGCGCGGCCCCGGACGCGTTGGGCGCGCTGATCCGCGTACTGGACTCGCTGCGCGCCGAGGACGGCTCGACGACGGTCGACGGGCTGACGACGGGGTCCGCGTGGGACGGCATCGAGTATGCGGAGGACCAGTTCCGGGCGGACGCCAAGGTGCTGGACGGGGTGGAGCTGATCGGCTCCGGCACGGTCGCGGACCGTATCTGGTCGCGCCCGGCCGTCACCGTCATCGGCATCGACTGCCCGCCGGTGGTCGGCGCGACCCCGTCCGTGCAGTCCAGCGCCCGCGCGTTGATCAGCCTGCGGGTGCCGCCGGGCGTGGACGCCGCCGAGGCCACCAAGCTGCTCCAGGCCCACCTGGAGGCGCACACGCCGTGGGGCGCGCGGCTGCGCACCGAGCAGGTGGGCCAGGGCCAGGCGTTCAGCGCCGACACCACGAGCCCTGCGTACGAGGCGATGGCCCGGGCGATGGCGGTGGCCTACCCGGGCCAGGAGATGCAGTACGCCGGTCAGGGCGGCTCCATCCCGCTGTGCAACACCCTCGCGGCGCTCTACCCGGACGCGGAGATCCTCCTCATCGGGCTGAGCGAGCCGGAGGCCCAGATCCACGCCGTGAACGAGAGCGTGTCGCCCGAGGAGCTGGAGCGGCTGTCCGTGGCGGAGGCGCTGTTCCTGCGCAACTACGCGGCGAGCTGAGCGCCAGGGGCCGCGTCACGGGGTGGGGACGCCCGCCTCCAGATACAGCGCGGCCCCGCGTTCCCGGGCCCTGAGGGCCCAGCGCAGGCGCTCGTAGCGGACCGGGGGCAGCAGCTCGGCCGCCTCCTCCTCGGTGACGAAACGCCAGTCCCGCAGCTCCGGGCCGGGCAGCAGCAGCCGTCCGGCCTGCGCGGCGACGAGCCGTCCGCCGTCGAAGAGGAGGCGCAGTCCGCCGTATCCGGGTGGTGCGGGCGGTTCCCAGTCGACGACGAGGAGCCGGGGTACGTCCGTCAGCCGGATCCCGGTCTCCTCGGCGACCTCGCGCATGCCCGCGCGCGCGGGCGCCTCCCCGGGTTCCACGACCCCGCCGGGGAACTCCCAGCCGGGCTTGTACGTCGGATCGACCAGAAGGACGCGGTCCTGCTCGTCGAAGAGGAGGACTCCGGCGGCCACCGTCTCGGCCGTCGGCTCGGGCGTCTGCACGATGTCGCAGACCGGCACGGTCCCCGCGGCGACCGCCTCGGCGATCCGGACGGCCGTCTGGCGCGGGGTGAGCCGGCTGTTGTCGACGGGGTGGGCGTCGGCGGTGAGCCAGGCGGCGAGGGCGGATCGGTAGGGCTCGATCTGGTCGTACGACCATTGCCGGGTCCGTAGTTCGCCGTCGGGGACGTCGGTGACCTCCCGTTGCGCTATTCGCTCCCGCAGGATCGTTTCCGCCGGGGCCAGGAGCACATGCCGTACGGCGATCCGGCGCGCGGCGAGGCCGCCGAAGATCTCGTCGCGGTACTCCTGGCGCAGCAGGGTCATGGGGACCACGAGCGTCCCGCCGAGTTCGGCGAGCATCGCGGCCGCGGTGTCGATCACGAGTCGCCGCCAGATCGGCAGATCCTGGAAGTCGCCGACCTCGGCGAGGCGCTTGGGCGGGAGCAGGTACGGCAGTGCTCCGCCGATGACCTCGGGGTCGAAGAGCGTGCTGTTCGGGATCAGTTCGATCAGTTCCCGTGCGGTGGTGGTCTTCCCCGCACCGAACGCGCCGTTGATCCAGACGATCACGGACTCCCCCTCTTCTGTTGGCCCCCTGTGGCTTGCCCGCTCCACCCTGCCACGGAAACCAGTTCCAGTTGAGGGCGCACGCACGGCGGCGCCGGTGCCCCCCGGGTGCGGGGACACCGGCGCCGTCGCTGGTGCCGTGGAGCGGGTCAGCCCTTCTGACCGAGGGCGTTGTCCTCGACGGCCAGGCTGTCGCTGGCGACCGTGTCCTCGACGGTGCTGAGGGTGCTGAGGGTCTCGCCGACGTCGAGGTCGGTCAGATCGCTCCCGAGGGAGTGCGAGGGCGTGATGGCCGCGACGACGAATCCGGTGGCCAGGGAGGCGATGGCGAGCATGCTGCGCTTCTTCATGGCCGGTTCAACTGCGCGGGCGGGGCAGGGGTCACGGCGTCCGTCACGGAAAGCGACGGCACATGTACCGGAAGGCGGCCGGATCGCGGCCGGAACGTTCCTGCCGCCCCCTGGGCCACCCGCGTCACACCGTCGCCGCGTCCGCCCGCCGGGTCAGCGCCGCCGCTGCCGCACCCACCAGACCCGCGTCCGTGCCCATCTGGGCCGGAGTGACGGTCAGCCGCTGGACGAAGGAGAGAGTGGCATAGTCACGGAGCGCCTTGCGCAGCGGCGCGAACAGCACCTCGCCCGCCTTGCCCACGCCCCCGCCGATGACGGCGATGTCGATCTCGACCAGCGTCGCGGTGGCCGCGATCCCGGCGGCCAGGGCCTGCGCGGCCCGCTCGAAGGAGGCCACGGCGACCGGGTCGCCCGCGCGGGCGGCGTCGGCCACCGCGGCGGCGGAGGTGTCGCCGTCGGGGCCGGGCTGCCAGCCGTTCTCCAGGGCGCGCCGGGCGATGTTGGGACCGCTCGCGATGCGCTCCACACAGCCGCGCGCACCGCACGGGCACGGGTCGCCGTCGAGATCGACGCTGATGTGGCCGATGTGACCGGCGTTGCCTGTGGGGCCCGGGTGCAGCCGGCCGTTCAGGACGAGACCGCCGCCGACGCCCGTGGACACCACCATGCACAGGGCGTTGTCATGGCCTCGGGCGGCGCCCTGCCAGTGTTCGGCCGCCGTGATGGCCACGCCGTCGCCGATCAGCTCGACGGGGAGTCCGCCCGTCGCCTCGCGGACCCGGCGGACCAGCGGATAGTCGCGCCAGCCGGGCACGTTCACCGGGCTGACCGTGCCCGCGGAGGCGTCCACCGGCCCCGCGCTGCCGATCCCGAGAGCGCCCGCGCGGGCCCACAGCGGGGAGGCGGTCAGCTCGCCGAGCACCGCCTCGACGGCGCCCATCACCGTGTCACCGTTCTCGCGTGCCGGGGTCGGGCGCTGGGCGCGCGCCAGGATCCGGCCGCGGCCGTCCACGAGACCTCCGGCGATCTTCGTTCCGCCGATGTCCAGTGCGGCCACGAGGTCGGTGTGCATCAGAGTCAGATCTCCCGGTCAACCAAGCGGAAAGGGCGGCCGGACACGCGGTGGGGCGCAGGCCGGAGAGTGCGGTGGACAGTGTCCCCTGAGTCTGACAACGTTGTCCAGGCTCTATGCTCGACGCCACATCCTCATACAAACCATGGATCGACGCATCCCCGTGGACGAAGCCGTCTCCCCGTGGACGAACAGGACAGGACCCGCATCGTGCCCGAGACCATCCGCCGCGCCGACCGCACCGCTCAGAACCGCTACGGCAACCGGCCGACGATGAAGGACGTGGCAGCCCGGGCGGGTGTGGGCCTGAAGACGGTCTCGCGGGTCGTCAACGGCGAGCCCGGGGTCACGCCCGAGACGGAGCGCCGCGTCCAGGAGGCCATCGAGGCGCTCGGCTTCCGCCGCAACGACAGCGCCCGGGTGCTGCGCAAGGGCCGTACGGCGAGCATCGGACTGGTCCTGGAGGACCTCGCGGACCCGTTCTACGGCCCGCTGAGCCGCGCGGTCGAGGAGGTGGCGCGGGCGCACGGGGCGCTGCTGATCAACGGCTCCAGCGCCGAGGACGCGGACCGCGAGCAGGAGCTGGCGCTGGCGCTGTGCGCGCGGCGGGTGGACGGTCTGGTGGTGATTCCGGCCGGGGACGACCACCGGTATCTGGAGCCGGAGATCCGGGCGGGCGTGGCCACGGTGTTCGTGGACCGTCCGGCCGGGAAGATCGACGCCGATGTCGTGCTGTCGGACAACTTCGGCGGCGCCCGGGACGGCGTCGCCCATCTGATCGCCCACGGCCACCGCCGGATCGGCTTCATCGGCGACATGCCCCGTATCCACACCTCCGCCGAGCGACTGCGCGGCTACCGGGCGGCCATGGAGGACGCGGAGATACCCGTGGCGGACTCCTGGATGTCCCTGGGCGTCACCGACCCCGAGCGGGTGCGCAGGGCCGCCGAGGAGATGCTCTCCGGCCCCGAGCCGGTCACCGCGATCTTCGCGGGCAACAACCGAGTCACCGTCACCGTCATCCGGGTCCTGGCCGAGCAGTCCCGCCGGGTGGCGCTGGTCGGTTTCGACGACCTGGAGCTGGCCGATCTGCTCCAGCCCGGCGTCACCGTCATCGCGCAGGACGCGGCCGCCCTCGGCCGGACCGCCGCCGAGCGCCTCTTCCGCCAGCTCGACGGCACTCTCGTCACCCCCGAGCGCATCGAGCTGCCGACCCGGCTGATCACCCGCGGCTCGGGTGAACTGCCCCCGGCGGACTGAGCGGCCCATGGACGAACTGACGCTCCGGGCACTGGGGCTCGCCGAGGCGCCCCGCGACCATCCGCTGCTCTACCCCGGCTGCTGGCCCGCGGACTCCGGGCTCCTGGACGGCGAGCGGTTCCTGCCCCTGGAGCGTCTTGTCCACCCCGACCGCACTCCGGTCCTCGCCGTCGGCTCCAACGCCTGCCCCGGCCAACTGCGGCACAAGATGGCCCAGTTCGGCATCGTCTCCCCGATCCCCATGGTCAAGGCCCGCGTGACGGGTGTGGAGATCGGTGTGTCGGCGCATGTGAGCCTCCTGGGTTATGTGTCGGCATCTCCCTTCCACGCGCCGTGCACCGTACGGGGGTTGTTCGTCCTGTGGCTCGACGCCGAACAGCTCGCGGTGATCGACGCCAGCGAGGGCGTGCCCCTCCCGCTCGGCAACTACCGGCGCGCGTGGCTGCCTTCACCCGAGGTGCGCGTCGACCTGGCGGACGGCACCACCCTGCCGGGCGTGTTCTCGTACGTGAATCGGCGCGGCGTACTGCACGAGGGCACCGGGGCGCCGCGCACCCATCCCGGCCAGCGGGAGCTGCTCACCGAACTGCTCCTGGGCTCGGCCGGGTTGAGGGAGCTGTTCGGGGTCACTCCGGAGGAGTTCGTCAGGCGGGCCCGCGCCGACCACGTGCTGTGCGAGCGCGGTACCCGGCTGTTCGCGGAGGAGAAGCTGGTGACCGTCCACGGTCTGGAGCGGTACGTCGGTCAGCAGACCGGCAGTCCGGGCACCGGCCCGTCGTTGTCGCCGCCCCTGACGTAGACGTCGCTGACCCAGACGTCCGCGTTGCCGCTGTCGTCGTCGGTCTTCGCCCACCAGACGTTGGTCCACTCGCCGTAGGTCTCGCGGCGGCCCAGATTCTGCTGGCAGTAGAAATAGTTGGTGCCCGAGCCCAGAACGCCGACCTCGGTGCCGTCGGCGGTGTAGGACTTCGCGGTGCGCCAGACGTCGCAGTTGTACTTGCCGCCGCCGATGGAGTGGCAGGCGGCTGCGGGGCTGCTCGCGCCCCCTCCTGCGCCGGAGGTCTTGCTCGGCGTGGGGGTGGGGCTGGGGCTGGGTTTCGCGGACGGCTCGGTCTCGGTGCTGCGGCTGGGGGTCGGGGACTTGTCGTCGTCCCTGTCGGTGGGCTCGGCGTCGGCCGAGCCGTCGGGGCTCGCGCCGCCGCCGCTCTCCGAGGTGGCCGAATCGGCGGTGCCGACGGTCTCGGTGGGCTGTCCCGACGCCTCGGTTTCGTCGCCGTTGTTCAGTACGGCGACGGTGGCGCCGGCCGAGGCGAGGACGAGGGCGACGGCAGCGGCGGCGAGCAGGACGCGGCTCCTGCCGCGGGAGAGGCGGGAGGTGGTGGTCTGCGGGGCGACTGCGCCGGACGCGGACGGGTCTTGGGGCGGCACCGGTGGGCCGAATCCCTGCGGGACCGTCGGGACGGCGCGCTCGGTCAGGGTGCGTTCCGGCGGGGTGGCGCGCAGGGTCGTCGTAGGGGTGTCGGTGCCGTCCCGGTCGGCGACCGTCTGAAGGAGTTCGCGAGCCTCCTCGGCCTCCGGGCGTCCCTCGGGACGCTTGTCCAGGAGGCGTTGGAGGACCGGGGCGAGGGGTCCGGCGCGGTGCGGTTCGGGCAGGGGCTCGCTGACGATCGCGGTGAGCGTGGAGAAGGTGGACGTCCGGCGGAACGGCGAGGAGCCCTCCACGGCGGCGTAGAGCGTGGCGCCGAGGGCCCAGACGTCCGAGGCCGGGCCGGGGTCGGCACCCTGGGCGCGCTCGGGTGCCAAGTAGTCCAGGGAGCCGACCAGTTCGCCGCTGCGTGTGAGATGGGTGGCCGAGCCGTCGCCCGGGTCCTCCATGGTGGCTATGCCGAAGTCGGTGAGGACGACCCGGCCCGAGCGGTCGAGGAGGATGTTGCCGGGCTTGACGTCGCGGTGCAGGACGCCCGCGCGGTGGGCGGCGGCCAGCGCGTCCATGACCTTGGCGCCGATCCCGGCCGCCTCGTACGGGTCGAGGGTGCCGCGCTCGCGCAGCACGTCGTCCAGGGAGGGGCCGTCGACCAGTTCCATCACGATCAGCGGGCGTCCGTCGACCTCGGCGACGTCGTGCACGGCCACGACTCCCGGGTGCCGTACCCGGGCGGCCGCGCGGGCCTCGCGCTGCATCCGCACCCGCAGGCCGTCGAGTTCGGGGCCGTCGGCGTCGGTGTAGGTGCGCAGTTCCTTGACGGCGACCTCGCGGCCGAGGACCTCGTCGGCGGCCCGCCAGACCACGCCCATGCCGCCGCGGCCCAGCTGGGCCAGGACACGGTAGCGCCCGGCGAGCAGCCGCCCGGCCCCGTCCGTCTGTCCGTACTCCCCCGAAGACACTGCCGCCCCGTTCCTGTGAGCCCTCCGTGTGTGGCGTACAGCCTAAGGGGCGGCAGTGACCGCCGGACTACGCCCCGGAGATCGTCAGGTCACCGCGCCGGGGCGCGGCGAAGCCCTCCAGGTCGGCGCGGGTCAGTCCGGTGAGCCGGGCGACCTCGGCGGTGTCGAGGGCGCCGCAGTCCAGGCCGCGCAGCAGATAGCCGCTGAGGGCCTTGGCGGTGGCGGGCTCGTCCATGACGTCGCCGCCCGCGTGGTTGGCGTAGCGGGCGAGGCGGGCTGCCGCCTGCTCGAAGCCCTCGCGGTAGAAGGCGAAGACGGCCGCGTACCGGGTCGGGATGTGGCCGGGGTGCATGTCCCAGCCCTGGTAGTAGGCGCGGGCGAGGGCGCGGCGGGTCAGGCCGTAGTGCAGCCGCCAGGCGTCGTGGACCTTCTCGGTCGTACCGACCGGGAGGACGTTGGTGGAGCCGTCGGAGACGCGTACCCCGGTGCCGGCCGCCGCGACCTGCATGATCGCCTTGGCGTGGTCGGCGGCGGGGTGGTCGCTGGCCTGGTAGGCGGCGGAGACGCCGAGGCAGGCGCTGTAGTCGAAGGTGCCGTAGTGCAGTCCGGTGGCGCGGCCCTCGGCGGCCTGGATCATCCGGGCGACCGCGGCGGTGCCGTCGGCGGCGAGGATGGACTGGCTGGTCTCGATCTGGATCTCGAAGCCGAGCCGGCCGGGCTCGAGACCGCGCGCCTTCTCGAAGGCCTCCAGCAGCCGGACCATCGCGGTGACCTGCTCGGGATAGGTCACCTTGGGCAGCGTCAGCACCAGCCCGTCGGGCAGGCCGCCCGCCTCCATCAGGCCGGTGAGGAAGATGTCGAGGGTGCGGATGCCGCGGTCCCGGACGGGGGCCTCCATGCACTTCATGCGGATGCCCATGTACGGGGCCGCGGTGCCGTTCCGGTACGCCTCGGCGATCAGCCGGGCCGCGCGGGCGGCGTCGGCGTCCTCGTCGCGGCCCTTGTAGCCGTCCTCGAAGTCGACGCGCAGGTCCTCGATGGGCTCGCGCTCCAGCTTGGCCCGCACGCGCGCGTGGACGGGCTCGGCGAGTTCGTCGGACAGCCCGAGGACGGCGGCGAAGGAGGCGGCGTCGGGGGCGTGTTCGTCGAGCAGGGCGAGGGCCTGGTCGCCCCAGGAGCGGACGGTGTCGGCGGCGAAGGCGTCACCGGGGACGTAGACCGTGTGGACGGGCTGGCGGGTGCCGGGGTCTCCGGGGTAGCGGCGCTCCAGTTCGGCGTCGACCGGCGCGAGGGAGGCGCTGATCTCCTCGCTGACGGCGCCCGCGAGGCTCGTCGCCACCTTCTCCTGCTGGCCCTGACCCATTCCCTCACCCTTCTGTTTTCCGCAGTACGGAATCAACAATCCGTTGAATGAAGTTATCCGGGGACCTTCGGGATGGTCAACACCGTGTCCACGGGGAGCCACTCCGCCATCTCGCCATGTTCACGTCCACCTCATGGCGCGCTATGACACTCATTGGGCACGTCCGCACGACTCGTCCGGCAGTTCCCACCGAAGGAGCCCGAGTGCCGAACCACAGCCGAGTCACGCGCCGTCTGGGCCTGAAGGCCGCGTTGGCCGCCGCGGTCACCACGCCACTCTCCAGTACAGCACTGACCTCCGAATCCGCCGCGGCGGCGGAGGAACGGCCGCGCCGCCGCCTGGAGGTCATGTCCTTCAACCTGCGCTTCGCGAGCACCACCGAGCCCAACAGCTGGGCCGTGCGCAGACCGGTGATGCGCGAGCTGCTGCGCCGCGAGGCCCCGCATGTCATCGGCACCCAGGAGGGCCTGTTCCCGCAGCTGCTCGACATCGACGCCGACCTCGGCCGGCACTACGACTGGCTGGGCACCGGCCGACTGCACGGCAGCGCCGACGAATCCATGGCGATCTTCTACGACACCCGGCGTGTCCGCCCGCTGGAGTACGACCACTTCTGGCTCTCGGACACCCCCTACGCCATCGGCTCTAACACCTGGGGCGCCGCCTTCCCCCGCATGGTGACCTGGATCCGCTTCCGCGATCTGCGCGACGGCGACCGGGAGTTCTACGTCATGAACACCCACTTCGACCACCGGGGCCAGTACGCGCGCGAACGCAGCGCGGCCCTCATCGGCGAGCGGATCAGCGGCTTCGACCCGGCCCTGCCGGTCGTGGTGACCGGGGACTTCAACGTCGCCGCCCACAAGAACGTCGTCTACGACACCCTGCTGGGCGCCGGTCTGCTCGACACCTGGGACACGGCCGCCGAACGCAGCGACCTCTACGCGACCTTCCACGGCTACCGTCCACTGGTCCCGGGCGGCGACCGCATCGACTGGATCCTCACCACCGAGGGCGTCACGGCACACCGGGCGACCATCAACACCTTCACCGTGGACGGCCAGTTCCCGAGCGACCATCTGCCCGTGCAGGCATCCCTGACCCTGGGCTGACAACGAGCGCCGGACACGCCGAGGCCCCCGCCACCGCCGAAGCGGTCGCGGGGGCCCCGTACAGCCTGGTGGTGATCAGCCCTTGCGGGTCTTGATCTCCTCGGTGAGCTGCGGGACGACGTCGAAGAGGTCGCCGACCACGCCGTAGTCGACCAGGTCGAAGATCGGGGCCTCGGCGTCCTTGTTGACCGCCACGATCGTCTTCGAGGTCTGCATACCGGCGCGGTGCTGAATGGCGCCGGAGATGCCGTTGGCGATGTACAGCTGCGGCGAGACCGACTTACCGGTCTGGCCGACCTGGTTGGTGTGCGGGTACCAGCCCGCGTCCACCGCGGCGCGCGAGGCACCGACGGCCGCGCCGAGAGAGTCGGCGAGCGCCTCGATGATCGCGAAGTTCTCCGCGCCGTTCACACCACGGCCGCCGGAGACCACGATCGCGGCCTCGGTCAGCTCGGGGCGGCCGGTCGACTCACGCGGGGTGCGCGCGGTGACCTTGGTGCCGGTGGCCTGGGCGGAGAAGGTCACGGCGAGGGCCTCGACCGCACCGGCGGCCGGGGCGGCCTCCACGGCGGCCGAGTTCGGCTTGACCGTGATGACCGGGGTGCCCTTGGCGATACGGGACTTGGTGGTGAAGGCGGCGGCGAACACCGACTGGGTGGCCACCGGACCCTCGTCACCGGCCTCCAGGTCGATGGCGTCGGTGATGATGCCGGAGCCGATGCGCAGCGCCAGACGGGCGGCGATCTCCTTGCCCTCGGCGGAGGACGGGACCAGCACGGCGGCCGGGGAGACGGCGTCGTAGGCGGCCTGGAGGGCGTCGACCTTCGGGACGACCAGGTAGTCGGCGTACTCGGCGGCCTCGTGGGTGAGGACCTTGACCGCGCCGTGCTCGGCGAGGGCGGCGGCGGTGTCGGCGGCGCCGTTGCCCAGCGCGACGGCGACGGGCTCGCCGATGCGGCGGGCCAGCGTCAGCAGCTCCAGGGTGGGCTTGCGGACGGCACCGTCCACGTGGTCGACGTAGACGAGAACTTCAGCCATGGGATTGCTCTCCTGCGAATGCGAAGTCTGAGGGGCGGTAAGGGGGTTGGGCCTTAGATGAACTTCTGGCCCGCGAGGAACTCAGCGAGCTGCTTGCCGCCCTCGCCCTCGTCCTTGACGATCGTGCCGGCGGTACGGGCCGGACGCTCGGCCGCGGCGTCGACCACGGTGTAGGAGCCCTCCAGACCGACCTCCTCGGCCTCGATCTCCAGGTCCTCAAGGTCCCAGGACTCCACCGGCTTCTTCTTGGCCGCCATGATGCCCTTGAAGGAGGGGTAACGCGCCTCCCCCGACTGGTCGGTGACCGACACGACCGCGGGGAGGGAGGCCTCCAGCTGCTCGGAGGCGGCGTCGCCGTCACGGCGGCCCTTGACCGTGCCGTCCTCGACCGACACCTCGGACAGCAGCGTGACCTGCGGGACGCCCAGGCGCTCGGCGAGCAGCGCGGGGACGACACCCATGGTGCCGTCGGTGGAGGCCATACCGGAGACGACCAGGTCGTAGCCGGCCTTCTCGATCGCCTTCGCCAGCACCAGGGAGGTGCCGATGGCGTCGGTGCCGTGCAGGTCGTCGTCCTCGACGTGGATCGCCTTGTCGGCACCCATCGAAAGCGCCTTGCGCAGCGCGTCCTTGGCGTCCTCGGGGCCCACGGTCAGGACGGTGACCTCGACGTCGTCGTCCGAGTTCTCGGAGATCCGCAGCGCCTGCTCGACCGCGTACTCGTCGAGCTCGGAGAGCAGACCGTCCACGTCGTCCCGGTCGACGGTCAGGTCATCGGCGAAGTGCCGGTCGCCAGTGGCGTCGGGCACGTACTTCACAGTGACAACGATCCTCAAGCTCACGCCGGCTCTCCTACTGCATCGTCATTTCTCTGCTGCCTTCTTGCAGGCAGCATAGGCGCCTGAAGCGGCCGTTCCCGCTCGGGGCGACCTGCGCTCCGAACGAAATATTACTCGTCAGTACACCCAGTTCGTTCCCGCTAAGCAAGCGCTTTGAACTGTGACCTTCGCAACGCAGCGTAATCGGAACTGGACGACTTCGCAGAACTGCCCGTTCAGGGATCAGTCGCGCAGGCCGGTGAACCGGCCCTGGTGGTACAGCAGGGGGCGCCCCGGGCCCGCATGGTGGCCGCGCAGGACTTCCGCCAGCACGATGCGGTGGTCCCCGGCGGGCACGCGCGCGGTGATCCGGCAGGTCAGCCAGGCAGGGACGTCGTCGAGGACGGGCACGCCCTCGGGGCCCTCGCGCCAGGCGGTGGGCGGTCCGAAGCGGTCGGCGCCACTGCGGGCGAAGGTGGCGGCCAGCTCCCGCTGGTGCTCGCCGAGCAGATGCACACCGACATACGTGGCCCCGGACAGCGTGGGCCAACAGGATGACCCGGTGCCGATGCCGAAGGAGAGCATCGGGGGTTCGGCGGAGACCGAGCTGAGCGAGGTGGCGGTGAAGCCGACGGGGCCGTGCTCGCCGCGGGCGGTGATCACCGCGACTCCGGCGGCATGCCGCCGGAACACGGAACGCAGCAGGTCGGGCGAGGCGAGGCGGGAGGCGTCGACATCAGGCGTGGCGGTCATGGACACCTGGGGAGGACGAGCGCGGGGGACATCCCGTCAGACTGACGATAGGTGGCGCGTACAGTCAAGTGCGGGCGACGATGTGGGAGATGACTCACTGTCGGATGGACGCCGGTCACACCGCTTCGCCGAGGGCCGCGATGACGTCCGACTTGCGCGGCTGTCCGGTGGCCCGGCGCACCACGCGTCCGTCGGCGTCGAGCACCAGCACAGTGGGCGTCTTGAGGATCCCCAGCTCCCGCACCAGCTCCAGCCGGGCCTCGGCGTCGATCTCGACGTGGGCGACCCCGGGCACCATCCCGGCCACCTCGCCGAGGATGCGCCGGGTCGCCCGGCAGGGGGCGCAGAAGGCGCTGGAGAACTGCACCAGCGTGGCCCGCTCGCCGAGTTGCCCGCCCAGCTCCGTCGGCCCCAGCCGTTGACCCTCGTCCCGACCGCGCACTCGCACTCTCCCGCTCCGCCGCCGCTGCACCACTCCGAAGGCGCTCGCCGCCGCGAGCACCGCCACGCACACCATCAGTCCGGTCATCGACTGCTGAAGCGTTCATGAGACTGCAAAGATTCCCGCCTTCCGTGAGGTCTTCGCCATGCGGAATGCTTGATTCATGGACATCGACGCAAGGGGTCCGCGCTTCGGGGCCGCCGTGACGACCGTAGTGCTGGCGGTGGTGCTGGTCACCGGGAGCGCCTGGCTAGTGGCCTGGCAGACGCTGGCGTTCGCGCTGGGCGCGGCGGGCGGGGTGGGCAAGTCGCCGTACGGATGGCTGTTTCGCGCCGTCGTGCGACCGCGGCTCGGGCCGCCGACCGTCTTCGAGGCGCCGGAACCGCCGCGGTTCGCGCAGGTGGTGGGGCTGCTCTTCGCGGGTCTCGGGCTGGTCGGCTTCACCGTCGGGCCGGAGTGGCTGGGTCTTGCGGCCACCGGTGCGGCGCTGGCGGCGGCGTTCCTCAATGCCGCCTTCGGGTACTGCCTCGGCTGCGAGTTGTACCTGCTGGTGCGGCGCGTCACCGTGCGCGCGGAGTAAAGCCGCCGCAAAAGCACGAGGTGGATCAAGGGGAGACGTGACGAGGATCTCGCCGTTCCCCGGCACCAGGACTGGCTCCCCGGTCGTTCTTGGGGCACGATCTGCGAGATGCCGTAAACCTACGGCTGCGTAACTTTCCCGCCGGGAGATCCCTTCCCAGGCAGAGAAGGAAGGGTCCACCCCGTCCATGGCAGAGCTTGTCTACCGTCCCGTCGTCGGTCTCGCCCTCACGATGTTCAAGGCGTGGGACCTCAAGATCGACTGCAAGGGTTCGGAGAACATCCCGCGCTCGGGCGGTGCCGTGCTGGTGAGCAATCACATCAGCTACCTGGACTTCATCTTCAACGGCCTGGCCGCGCTGCCCCAGAAGCGACTGGTGCGCTTCATGGCGAAGGAGTCGGTGTTCCGGCACAAGATCTCCGGTCCTTTGATGCGCGGCATGAAGCACATCCCGGTGGACCGCAAGCAGGGTGAGGCCGCCTACCAGCACGCGCTGGAGTCGCTGCGGTCCGGTGAGATCGTGGGCGTCTTCCCGGAGGCGACGATCTCCCAGTCGTTCACGCTGAAGAGCTTCAAGTCGGGTGCGGCGCGGCTGGCGCAGGAGGCCGGTGTTCCGCTGATCCCGATGGCCGTGTGGGGGACCCAGCGGCTGTGGACCAAGGGACATCCGAAGAACTTCAAGCGGAGCCACACCCCGGTCACGATTCGGGTCGGCGAGGCGCTTGAGGCGTCCAAGGACAAGTACGCGGGCGCGATCACCCGGCAGTTGCGTGAGCGGGTGCAGGAGTTGCTGGAGGCGGCGCAGCGGGCGTATCCGGTGCGGCCCAAGGATGCGGGCGACACGTGGTGGATGCCGGCGCATCTGGGGGGTACTGCGCCTACGCCGGAGCAGGTGCGCGAGGCTGAAGCCCGATAGTTGTCACGTTGCCGGACCGCTCGCTAGGAGCGGACGGTGATCCGAGCTCCCGGGCTGAACTTCTCGAGCAGCTCGCCGAGTTCAGTGGCCGCCGCCTCCGCCTCGGCCACCGGCATCGGGGCCAGACTCTCCAGCAGGAAGATCGCCGAGACCGTCTCCTCGGTCAGCCGGGTGCGTGAACCCTGGCGCCAGTTCCAGCGGCGGCAGGTCACCCCCGCGTCGTCGCACCGCACCACTTCACCGGCGTCGGGGTGTTCGACCACCTCGGCGCCGTCCGCGACGGTCACGAAGGGCTCCTCGCCGGTGGCCCGGACCAGTCGTATACCGCCCTGGACGCGGCCGAGGTCCTCGCCGCCCACCGGGATCAGATGGGCCACGCTGATCGCGTTGTAGAGGTCGACGAGCAGGCTGATCCGCGGCAGTCCGGCGCCCGACAGCACGCGCTTGGCCAGCGCCTCCGCGGAGTTGCGGGTGCGCGAACGCTTGGCCCCGAACGTCGTGTGCACCTTCCGCCAGGCCGCCATGTGCGGATCCTCGCGCAGGGCACGGCCGTCCAGGCGTGCGGCGAGCCGACGGGCCGCGTCGTCGAGGATTTCCGAACTTCCGGTGCTGCTGGGCCCGTTGACGAGACCGTGGGCCTCGACGGCGAAATGCGTGATGCCGGGCGCGAGGGCGCGCACCTCGTCGGACACGGTCAGCCTGAAGGTCATGAGCGGCCTTACCTCAGAGTGCGGTCGGGAGCATCTGCCACAGGTGCGCCCGGTCGGCCGCGCGCCGGAGGGCACCGACGACGGCCGGATGTGGTTCAGCGTATAGCACTGGATAGTCCAATTCATTGGACTTCAGGTCGACCGGGAAGGCCAACTGCTCACCGTCCAGGGAGAACTGGGCGTCCACACCGGGCTTGTTGCCCCGGGGGTCCTGACGGTGCCAGGCGCCGTTGAACCGGACGGCGACCAGACCGTGAACCACGTCGAACTTCTGGTAGCACAGCGCCGTCGGGATGTCCTCGGCCCGCAACAGGGCCGCCAGCGCATGGGACTTGGCGTAACAGATGCCGGTGCGCTGCTCCAGCACATCGGAGGCGCGCCAGGTGACACGCGGGTCGCCGGAGTCCTGGGAGTGCGGGACGGTGTCCCGTACGAATTCGAAGGCCAGCCGCGCATAGGCATACGAGTCCTCGGCCTGCCCGGCGAGCCGGGCGGCGGTCTGCCGCACCACGGGATGTTCGTGGTCGATGACCTCGTCAGCGGCCAAGTAGGCGGAGAGGTCGGGGGTTTCCTGGATGAGCTCCATGGCGGCAGAGCATAGGAATGCGATCACCCGATAGTCAATTCTTTTTCGGGTGACCGCATATCTATGCAGAGAGTGGGAGGCGCCTAGCGCGCCATCTCCTCCTTCAGTGCCGCCACGAAGGCGTCCACGTCCTCCTCGGTGGTGTCGAAGCCGCACATCCAGCGCACGACACCGGCGGCCTCGTCCCAGAAGTAGAAGCGGAACCGCTTCTGAAGTCGCACGCTCACGTCGTGCGGGAGCTGGGCGAAGATGCCGTTGGACTGCACCGGGTAGAGGATCTCGACGCCGTGCACCGCGCGCACGCCCTCGGCGAGGCGCTGTGCCATCTCGTTGGCGTGCCGGGCGTTGCGCAGCCAGAGGTCCTTGGCGAGCAGCGCCTCCAACTGCACCGACACGAAGCGCATCTTGGAGGCGAGCTGCATGGACAGCTTGCGCAGATGCTTCATGTGGCTGACAGCGTCCGGGTTGATCACCACGACCGCCTCGCCGAACAGGGCGCCGTTCTTGGTGCCGCCCAGGGAGAGGATGTCGACGCCGACGGCGTTGGTGAAGGTCCGCATCGGGACGTTCAGCGAGGCCGCCGCGTTGGCTATCCGGGAGCCGTCCAGGTGCACCTTCATGCCGTGCGCGTGGGCGTGCTCGCAGATCGCGCGGATCTCCTCGGGCGTGTACAGCGTGCCCAGCTCCGTGCTCTGGGTGATCGAGACGACCTGCGGCATCGCGCGGTGCTCGTCCTCCCAGCCCCAGGCCTGCTTGTCGATCAGCTCAGGGGTGAGCTTGCCGTCCGGCGTCGGCACGGTGAGCAGCTTCAGGCCGCCCATCCGCTCGGGGGCGCCGCCCTCGTCGACGTTGATGTGCGCGCTCTCGGCGCAGATCACCGCCCCCCAGCGGTCGGTGACCGCCTGGAGCGCGACGACATTGGCACCGGTGCCGTTGAAGACCGGGAACGCCTCCGCCGTAGGACCGAAGTGGCTGCGGATGATCCCCTGGAGGTTCTCCGTGTACGCGTCCTCGCCGTAGGCGACCTGGTGGCCGCCGTTGGCCAGGGCCAGGGCGGCCATCACCTCCGGGTGGGCGCCGGCGTAGTTGTCGCTGGCGAAACCGCGGAGCTCCGGGTCGTGGTGGCGACGCGCATCGGTCTTCGGGGGGTTCACGGCTTCTCGGTGAGCCACAGACGCTGTCCGTTCACTTCCGCGGCGGGCTTGTCCCAGACGCCGACGATGGCCTCGGCGAGGTCCTTCACGTCGGTGAAGCCCGCGAACTTCGCGTTGGGCCGCTCGGCGCGCATCGCCTCGTGCACCAACGCCTTCACCACCAGGATCGCAGCCGCCGACGTCGGCCCTTCGGCGCCCCCGGCCTTGCGGAAGGCGTCGCCCAGCGCGAGCGTCCAGGCCTCGGCCGCGGCCTTGGCGGCGGCGTACGCGGCGTTGCCGGCCGTGGGCTTGGAGGCACCGGCGGCACTGATCAGCAGGTAGCGGCCGTGCTCGCTGCGCTGGAGGCCCTCGTAGAAGGCCAGGGAGGTGTGCTGCACGGTGCGGATCAGCAGCAGCTCCAGGAAGTCCCAGTCGTCGAGGCTGGTCTTGACGAAGGTCTCGCTGCCCCGCCAGCCCCCGACGAGGTGGACCAGGCCGTCGACCCGGCCGAACTCCTTCTCGATCCTGGCCGCCCAGTCACGGGTGGAGTCCAGGTCGAGCAGATCGACGGGCTCACCGATGACGGTGGCGCCGCCCGCGGCGTAGCGCGCCGCGTCGACGGCCTCCGCCAGCCGCTCGGGGTCGTTGTCGGCGCCGACGACGGTGGCACCCGCCTCGGCCAGCTTGAGCAGAGCCGCCCGTCCGGCCGGTCCGCCCGCCCCGGCCACCGCGATCACCGCACCGCTGAGCGGCCCGTTCCCGTTCGCCATCTTGCCCTCCTGAGCCACGTTCTGAGAAAGGTCGCTCACGCGGCGACCCGCTCGGCACTGTCCGCCGTGATGCCCTTGGTGGAGGCGATCACGTTCTTGAGCTTCTTGGACAGGGCCTCATAGAACATGCTCAGCGGAAACTCGTCCGGAAGCACGTCATCGACGAGCTTGCGCGGCGGCAGGGTCAGGTCCAGGGCCTCCGGACCCTTGGCCCACTTGGAGCCGGGGTGCGGCGAGAGGAAGCCGGAGACCAGCTCGTACCCGGCGAACCAGTGGACGAGCTTCGGCCGGTCGATGCCGTCGCGGTAGAGCGTCTCGATCTCGGCGCACAGCTGGTTGGTGACCTGCGGGGCGCGCTGCCAGTCGATGAACAGCTTGTTGTCGGTCCAGCGCACCACGTCGTGCTTGTGCAGGTAGGCGAAGAGCAGCTGCCCGCCGAGGCCGTCGTAGTTGCGGTTGCGGTCGCCGGTGAGCGGGAAGCGGAACATCCGGTCGAAGAGCACGGCGTACTGCACGTCACGGGCCTGCGGGACGCCCTCGGCCTCCAGCTTCACGGCCTCCTTGAACGCGGTGAGGTCGCAGCGCAGCTCCTCCAGGCCGTACATCCAGAACGGCTGGCGCTGCTTGATCATGAAGGGGTCGAAGGGCAGGTCGCCGTGGCTGTGGGTGCGGTCGTGGACCATGTCCCACAGGACGAAGGCCTCCTCGCAGCGCGTCTGGTCGTGGACCATCGCGGCGATGTCCTCGGGCAGCTCCAGACCGAGGGTCTCGACGGCGGCCTCGGTGACCCGGCGGAAGCGGGCGGCCTCGCGGTCGCAGAAGATGCCGCCCCAGGTGAAGCGTTCCGGCGCCTCGCGCACGGCGATCGTCTCGGGGAAGAGCACGGCGGAGTTGGTGTCGTAACCGGCCGTGAAGTCCTCGAACTTGATGCCGCAGAACAGCGGGTTGTCGTAGCGGGTGCGCTCCAGTTCGGCCAGCCACTCGGGCCAGACCATGCGCAGCACGACCGCTTCCAGATTGCGGTCCGGGTTGCCGTTCTGCGTGTACATCGGGAAGAGCACCAGGTGCTGGAGGCCGTCCGCACGGTTCGCGGCGGGCTGGAAGGCCAGCAGCGAGTCCAGGAAGTCCGGCACCTCGAAGCCGCCCTCGGCCCAGCGGGCCAGGTCCTTGACCAGGGCCTGGTGGTAGGCCGCGTCGTGCGGCAGCAGCGCCGAGAGCTCCTCGACGGCCGTCACGATCCGGGCCACCACGGCCTCGGCATCGGCGGCGGCCGGGGTGCCCTCGGCCTGGAAGTCGATCGACCCGTCGGTGGACTGCCATGGCCGGATCTGCTCCACGGCATCCTTGAGCACGGGCCATGCCGGGTGCTCCACCACCCTGGCCGCAGGAGGAACCTGCTCCCCCACACCCGACTGCACAAGAATTTCCGTCATGTCCCATCCTCCACGGGAGAACCTCGCGTAAGGACACCGTAGGCATACGAGGTTTCTCTCAGCAAGTGGCACCTCAGGAAATTATCCTGCGCAACCCCTATCGTCACCGAATTTTTTCCTGCGGGACGGGGTAAGGGCACTCGTACGGGGTAGGCACAACGATTCGGCCGGTCAATGCCGGGTCAATGCCCGTCGGACTCGCCCACGGCCGGGTGACCACCCGAGCGGGCCGCGCGCGACCACCGTCCAGGTGCTGGCCGGATCCTTGCGTCCATCGGGCCGATTCCCCGTGTACGCACGGGTTTCATCCGGGGCCCCCGCGGTTAGGCTGCGGCCCTGCCACGCGAACGCCCCGTTCCGGTCGTGCGCGTGCCGAGCCGCCGTCGACGGAAGCGAGTCGAACCTTGAACTTCCTTACCATCGGTCACCGCGGAGTGATGGGTGTCGAACCCGAGAACACCCTCCGTTCCTTCGTCGCCGCCCAGCAGGCCGGCCTCGACGCCATCGAACTCGATCTGCATCTGAGCAAGGACGGCCACCTCGTCGTCATGCACGACACCGACGTGGACCGCACGACCGACGGGAACGGCCCCATCGCCGAGAAGACCCTCGCGGAGCTGCGCGCCCTGGACGCGGGCAAGGGCGAGCGGGTGCCGGTCTTCGAGGAGGTGCTGGACGCCGTGGCGGCGCCGCTCCAGGCCGAGATCAAGGACGTGGCCGCGGCTCGGGCGCTGGCCGAGGTGATGGACCGGCGGGACCTGGTCTCCCGGGTTGAGGTGTCCTCGTTCCACGACGAGGCGGTCACCGAGATCGCCCGGCTGGTGCCGGGGGTGCGGACCGCGCTGATCGGCAGCCGCTACGGCACCGACATCGTGGAGCGGGCCGTGGCGGCGGGCGCGGGGACGATCTGCCTGAACATCCGCCGGATCACCCTCGAAGTGGTGGAGGCGGCCCGCGACGCGCACCTCAGGATCGTCGGCTGGGTGGTGAACACCCAGGACCATCTGCGTCTCGTGCGCGCCCTGGAGCTGGACGGCGCGACCACCGACTACCCGGAGATCAAGCGCACGGGACGCTTCACGGCCTGACGTTCAGCCCAGCTTCTTCGTCAGCAGTTCGAACTGGAGGTCGTCGCGCTGCGGGATGCCGAAGCGCTCGTCGCCGTACGGGAAGGGGCTCATCTCTCCCGTACGGCGGTAGCCGCGGCGCTCGTACCAGGCGATGAGGTCCTCGCGCACCGAGATCACCGTCATGTGCATCTCGGTGACGCCCCAGCTCTCGCGGGCGAAGCGCTCGGCCTCCGCGATGACGACCTTGCCGAGGCCCGCGCCCTGAAGCGTGGGGCTGACCGCGAACATGCCGAAGTAGGCGTGGGTGCCGCGGTGTTCGAGCTGGCAGCAGGCGACGACCTGGCCGTCCCGCTCGACCGTGAGCAGTCGGCTGTCTGGGGCCTTGACGACCTCCAGCACGCCCTGCGGATCGGTGCGCTGACCCTGAAGGATGTCCGCCTCGGTGGTCCACCCGACCCTGCTGGAGTCACCGCGGTAGGCCGACTCGATCAGCGCGACAAGCGCGTCGACATCGGCGTCGGTGGCGTCGCGGAAGGTCAGTGCGGCGGCGGTCTCCATGGGGCGCGTCTCCACTTCTCGGCACTGCACGGGCAGGGACGAGAGTAACGCGCTGCCACTACGCTCCGGGATCATGGTGCATGTACTCAGCAGCAGAATCCTGCTCCATCCCGTCGACCCCGACCGCTCCCGCGCCTTCTACGGCGACCAGCTGGGCCTGGCCATCCAGCGCGAGTTCGGCACCGGCCCCGAGCGTGGCACCGTCTACTTCCTCGGCGGAGGCTTCCTGGAGGTCTCCGGCCGCTCCGAGACCCCGCCCTCCCCCGCGCTCCAGCTCTGGCTCCAGGTCGAGAGTGCGGACGCGGCGCACGAGGAGCTGCGGGCCAAGGGCGTGGAGATCGTCCGTCCGCCGGTGCGTGAGCCCTGGGGACTGATCGAGATGTGGATCGCGGATCCGGACGGCACGCGGATCGCGCTGGTGGAGACCCCGAAGGACCATCCGCTGCGGTACCGGCCGGGGATCTAGCACGGCTCTTCTCCGATGGCCCGGGTCCCGTGCGGGGCTTAGCGTGCTTCAGGGGGCCGCGCTGTCGGAAGGAACGCCATGAAGCTCGACAAGCCGGTGATCGGCGGCCCCTGCTGGACCGAGCTGGGGACCAGTGATCTGGAGGCCGCCAAGAGCTTCTACACCCGGCTCTTCGGCTGGCGTACCGAGACCGACCCCCGCCAGGAGGCGGGCGGCTACACCATGGCCCACCTCGGGGACGCGGCGGTCGCGGCGCTGTCCCCGCTGTACCAGGAGTCCCAGCCGGTCGCCTGGAACGTGTCCTTCCGAGTGGCCGACGTCGACGCGACCGCCGCTCAGGCGGAGGCATCGGGCGCGACGGTGCTGGTCGGCCCGATGGACGTGTTCGATGTGGGCCGGTTCGCGGTGGTCCTCGATCCGGCCGGCGCCGCCTTCCAGCTGTGGCAGGCCCGCGCCTTCCCGGGCGCGGGCCTGTTCAACGCGCCCGGCACGCTCGGCTGGGTGGAGCTGATGACCCGCGCCCCCGACCGGGCCGTGGCCTTCTACCGCGCGCTGCTCGGCTGGAGCGTCAACGCCTCCGAGCACTACACCCAATGGGGCATCGACGGCGCCGACTTCGGCGGCATGGTGACGATGGACGAGAAGTTCCCGCCCGAGGTGCCCTCGCACTGGCTGCCGTACTTCGCGGTGACGGACGTCGACGCCGTCGCCGACAACACGGTCCACGCGGACGGCAGCGTCCTGATGGACCCGACCTCGCTGCCCGGGGGCCGCCGGATCGCGCTGCTGCGGGACCCGCAGGGCGCGGTGTTCGGCGTCTACCGCTCCCCGGACGACGCGGACTGAACCACGCCTCGAGTTCCCGCTGTGGAACATGTGCCCTGACCTGCCGTGCTCCCGCCAGTGCTCCCCGCGTACACCCTTGCGCTCGCGTGCGCGCCGCATGGTCCGGGGCAGTCTCCGAGCGACCGCGGGCAACTGCCCGGCACCGTCGAGCGGGGAGGGCGTGTGCATCTTCCGGCTTCGCCCGGCTGGCTGCTGGTCGCGTTGTGCGCGGCCACCGGCGCCTACTGCCTGCTGCGTATGCGCAGCGACGTCGAGGAACAGCGCCGGGCCGCGGGCGGCGAGGCGCTGATGGGGTTCGGCATGGCCGCGATGGCCGTGCCGGCCGCGGTGTTCACCCCTCCGGCATGGACCTGGCCGGTCTACGCGGCGGTGTTCGGCGCGGCTGCGCTGCGCGCTCTGTGGGCGGCGCGGGCGAGCGCGCACCATCTCCACCATCTCGTGGGCACCGCGGCCATGGTCTACATGGCGGTCGCGATGGCCGCCTCTCCGGGCCACGGCGCCTCCGGCGTCCCGCTGGTGACCGGGACCCTCCTGCTCTACTTCACGGGGTACGTGCTGCTCACCGGCGTGCGGCTGGTCCCTGTCACCGCGGGCGGCGCAGCGGCCGTACGCCTCGGTGACCGGCCGGAGTTGGCGCGGGCCTGCCGGCTGTCGATGGGGATCGCGATGGTCTCCATGCTGCTCACCATGTGACCTGCGTGGTCTGCGTCACTTTGCCGATACCGCCCGTATCTCTGGGCGGTACGGCGCTCATAGGCTGCACACATGATGGTCCCCGCGGCACTGTTGCTGCTCGGCGCCCTGACCGCCGTGGCCGCCCCGCGCGTGATCGCCCGGGCCGACTGGCCCGACCGGGAACCGGTGGTCGCCCTGTGGGTGTGGCAGTGCGTGGTGGCGGCCGTCCTGCTGTGCTGCGCCCTGTCGATGACGCTCAGCGCCGCCGCGGCCTGGCAGGCGGTGCGCGGTCAGGTGTTCGCGCCGGCGCCGCCGACCGTCGTGGAGGCCTACGCCCTCGGGGTGGCCGGACCCTGGGCCGCGGCGACCGCGGTGGCGCTGGCCTGCGGCGGGGTGTGGACCGCGGTGATGCTGGTCCGCGAGGTCGCGCGGGCACGGGCCCGCCGCCACCGCCGACGGGCCGAACTCCTCGTACGCGCCCCGCTGTTGCCCGGTGAGGAGCCCCGGCCCGACCGGCGTCTGGTGGTGCTGGAGAGCGAGCGGGCCGACGCCTGGTGGCTGTCCGGCGCGGCACCGCGGCTGGTGGTGACCACGGCCGCGCTGCGCCGTCTGAAGGGACGGCAGCTGGACGCCGTGCTCGCCCATGAGCAGGGGCACGCGCGGGCCCGGCACGACTGGCTGCTGCACTGCTCGGCCGCACTGGCCGCCGGGTTTCCGCAGGTGCCGGTGTTCGCCGCGTTCCGGGACGAGATGCACCGGCTGGTCGAACTCTCCGCCGACGACATGGCCTCCCGCCGCTTCGGCCGCCTCACCACCGCGCTGGCGCTGGTGGAACTCAATGAGGACCGGGGCGTGTTCGGTCCCCCGACGCGGGCGCAGGTGCCGCAGCGGGTGACCCGGCTGCTCACTCCCCCGGACCGGCTCAGCCCGGCCCGCCGGCTGCGGCTGACGGCCGCCGCGGCGCTGGTGCCCGTGGTGCCGTTGCTGGTGGCCTTCGTACCGGGGCTGCGGGCGCTGGGATAGTCCGGTCCGGGCCGATCCGCCGGCCCGGGGTTGGCCTCCCGCACCAGGAGTCGGCGAGGATCGCAGTATGCACACCCAGTCCGTCGACTCCCCGCCCCGGACCCCGCCGCACGGGCCCGCCCTCCGCTGGGCCGGTGCCCTCGCGCTGTGCTCGGTGCTGCTGCTGGCGCTGGTCGCGGGCCGCTGGCACCCCCTGATGACCCTCGACGGCGACATCGCCGAGACCACCCACCGCTGGGCGGTCGCCGAGTCCGGGCTGACGCACGGGTTCCGGATCCTCACGGACTGGGTCTGGGACCCCTGGACGATGCGCATCCTCTGCGCGGCGGCGGTGCTGTGGCTCCTCTGGCGGCACGCGGCGCGCTGGACGGCCCTGTGGCTGGCGCTCACCACCGCCCTGGCCACCGTCCTCCAGCAGGGCTTGAAGGCCGCCGTGGACCGCTCCCGCCCCGTCTGGACCGACCCCGTCGACTCCGCCCAGTACGCGGCCTTCCCCTCCGGCCACGCCATGACCGCCACCGTGGTCTGCGGCGTCCTGCTGTACCTGCTGCACCACTACGGCGTCGGCCGCCAGCTGTGGCGTACGGCCGTGTCCGTGGCCGTCGTCTCCGTCGTGGGCGTCGGTCTGACCCGGGTGTGGCTGGGCGTCCACTGGGCCTCGGACGTCATCGGCGGCTGGCTCCTGGGCGCCGCGCTGGTGGCCCTGGCGGTGGCGCTGCACCGCCGCCGGTTCCCCGGGCGGCCGTCCGACGCAACGGACTGATCTTCCCGCGCGGGCGATCGACGTTCCGTAGGATTCGAACATGACCGCAGTCCTGTTCGACTTCTCCGGCACCCTCTTCCGCGTCGAGTCCACCGAGTCCTGGCTGCGCGGGGCGCTGGCCGAGCGGGAAGTGGAGCTGCCCGAGCCGGAGTTGGCGGAGGCCGCCGAGGCGCTGGAGCGGATGGGGGCGCTGCCGGGCGGGGCGAGCCCGGCGTGGCTGCCGGAGGACGTGGCGAGCGTGTGGGGCGTCCGGGACAAGAGCCAGGAGCTGCACCGCGCCGCGTACACCGGACTGTCCCGGCACGTCGCGCTCCCCGACGAGGGCCTGCACGAAACGCTCTACGACCGCCATATGACGCCCGCCGCCTGGGATCCGTACCCCGACGCGGCCGAGGTGCTGGGCGCGCTGCAAGAGCGCGGGATCGGGGTGGGTGTGGTCAGCAACATCGGCTGGGACCTGCGCCCGGTCTTCCGCGAGCACGGCCTGGACCGGTATGTGGACGCCTACGTCCTGTCCTACGAGCACGGCATCCAGAAACCGGACCCCCGGCTGTTCCGCGCCGCCTGTGCCGAGCTCGCCGCCGATCCGCGCGAGGTCCTGATGGTCGGCGACGACCGCCGGGCGGACGGCGGGGCCGCGACACTGGGCTGCGAGGTGCACTTCGTGGATCACTTGCCGGTCGCCGAACGGCCGGACGGCCTGCGGCCGGTGCTGGATCTGGTGGCGCGCGGCCGGTCCGAGGACTTCGGCGTCGGCGCCTGAGAAGTCGCCCGGGGCCACCATCGGGGAGTCGCACGCCTGCCTTAGGCGATCCCCCGTGTCGCCCAAGGCAGGCGGCAACCCGAACAGGCCGGACCGGAGTCCGACCGGATGCGCTGAGTATAGTTGGCTGGCAGCCAGTCAACGCAGGAGTAAGCATGTCCCCGCGCAGCGCCTCGGTCAATGAAGAACTGCGGCGGCGTTCTCGCGAGCGGCTCCTCCAGGCGGCGGTCGAACTGGTCAGTGAGCACGGCTACGAGGCCACGACCTTGGGCGACATCGCGGACCGGGCCGGTTCGGCGCGCGGTCTGGTGTCGTACTACTTCCCCGGAAAACGCCAGCTCGTCCAGTCCGCGGTGCACCGGCTGATGTGCTGCACGCTCCAGGAGGCGCTGGAGCGTGAGCCGCGCACCGAGGACGGCCGGGAGCGGATGGCGCGCGCCATCGACGCGATCCTCGGGCTCGCCCGGGACCGTCCCGTGCTGATGCGCCAGCACATGGCCGGGATCCTCCAGGCCGAGGGCTTCGTGCAGTGCCCGGAACAGCGCCGCCTCGCCGAACTCCTGCGGGACACCTGCGCCCGGCACGGCTCGCTCGACGTCGACGCCGACTATCCGATGCTCCGGGCCCTGCTCATGGGCGCGGTCTACGCGGCGCTGGTCCCAGGGGTGCCGATGTCCGTGCCGGTACTGCGAGCGGAACTGTTCAAGCGCTACCGCCTCGACTGGGAGATGGGGGTCCCACCGGACGCGGACACCCCGCCGGAGGACACCGACCTCTCCCGTTTCTTCGCGACCGGGGAGGAGCCCGGCTGAGGCTCAGCGCCGGGCGTGCCGGGGTGTCAGGTATCCCGCGTCACGGGCCTGGGAGATCAGTCTGAGTGACTTGCGGCGGCTGTGGCCGGTGGCGCACATGACCGCCAGTACGGGGTCGCAGCCCTCCTCCTGGGCCGCCCGGTACTCCTGGGCGATCAGCCATCGGCCCTCGCTCCCCCGCGGCCACGCGGGGCGGGCCCGCCGGGCCCCGGCGTACTCCTCGCCGTCGGCGGCCTCGTCCTCCTGCGTCATCCCGCAGGCCTCGAACAGGGGCTCCTCGATCCAGTCGGCGAGCGCCGCCAGATCGTGCAGGGACAGCGCCGGCTGGGCCCGTACGTCCTCGATGGAGATGCCGTCCGCAGACACCACGCAAAGCGCGTCGACCCGGGCGCCGTCGGCGAACGCCAGCCTGACCTGGAACCACGCGGTCGCGGCCGCGTCCTCCCGCACTTCCCACGCGGGCCACACGGACACCTGGCCGTCCGTCGGACAACGATCAGAAAGATTAAGAAAGGATGCTTCTAGCACACACGGAACGTAACCGCATCATCACATTCCATACGAACGGACACGCGAGGCTACTCGGCGTCGGCACCCTGTCAGCGCAGCACCTCGGGTGCGATGCTGGAAGCAACAGCACCCTCCTGAGATCCCACGGGTGAGGAGTTCCGCCGTGCTGCATGTCGCCGTCGTCGGCTCAGGGCCGAGCGGGTGTTACACCGCGCAGAGCCTGGTACAGCAGGATCCGGGCGTTCTCGTGGACGTCCTGGACCGGCTGCCGTGCCCGTTCGGCCTGGTCCGCTATGGCGTGGCGCCGGACCACGAGAAGATCAAGTCCCTCCAGAACAACCTGCGGACGGTACTGGAGCACGAGCGGGTGCGGTTCCTCGGCGGGGTGCAGATCGGGCCCGGCGGGGTGCCGGCTGCCAGGCTGCGGGAGCTGTACCACGCGGTCGTGTACTGCGTGGGCGCCGCCACCGACCGGCATCTCGGGATCCCTGGCGAGGATCTGCCGGGCAGCTGGTCGGCGACCCAGTTCGTGTCCTGGTACAGCGCCCATCCGGACGCCGTGGACGACGGATTCGTCCGCGGGGCACGGTCGGCCGTGGTGATCGGCGTGGGCAATGTCGCGGTGGACGTCGCCCGGATGCTGGCCCGCGGCACGGCGGAACTGAGCCCGACGGACATGCCGCAGGCGGCGCTGACG
Source organism: Streptomyces davaonensis JCM 4913 (assembly GCF_000349325.1). Taxonomy (GTDB): domain Bacteria; phylum Actinomycetota; class Actinomycetes; order Streptomycetales; family Streptomycetaceae; genus Streptomyces; species Streptomyces davaonensis. The sequence goes on along the minus strand of NC_020504.1, from coordinate 8,763,534 downwards.
GCGCTCGCCGCGAGCCGGGTCACCGACATCGCCATGGTGGGCCGCCGCGGCCCCTCCCAGGCCCGATTCACCACCAAGGAGCTGCGCGAACTGGGCTCCCTGCCCGGCACCGACGTCACCGTCGACCCCGCGGAGGCCGCCCTTGACCCGGCCTGGGCCGACCCCTCGGCCCTGCCAGGCGCCCAGCGCCGCAACGTCGACGTCCTGCGCGCCTGGTCCGGCACCTCACCGAACGGCGCGCCCCGCCGGATCCGGATGCGCTTCTTCCTGCGCCCCGTCGAACTCCTCGCCGAGGCGGGCCGGGTGGGCGCGGTCCGCTTCGAGCGCACGGCACCCGACGGCCTGGGCGGAGTGACCGGAACCGGCCAATTCGAAGACGTCGAGGCCCAGTTGGTGCTGCGCTCGGTGGGCTACCGCGGAGTCCCCCTGGAAGGCCTGCCGTTCGACCCGGCGACCGGCACCGTCCCGCACCTGGCGGGCCGGGTCCTGCGCGAGGGCGCGGTCTCCCCCGGCGAATACGTGGCCGGCTGGATCAAGCGCGGCCCGACCGGCGTCATCGGCACGAACCGGCCCTGCGCCAAGGAGACGGTGGCCTCCCTGATCGAGGACTCCGCCGCGCTCGTGGCCGAGGACGTCCCCGAGGATCCCCTGACCGCCCTGCGGGCAGAGGGAGTCGAGCCGGTGCGCTGGGAGGGCTGGCGGTCCATCGAGCGGGCGGAGGCGGAGCTGGGGGCGAGCCTGGGCCGACGCGTGGTGAAGCTGGCGGACTGGCGGTCCCTGATGGACGCCGCGCACCGGCCGTAGCGCACCGCGTGGCGGGACACGCACCGGAAACACTCCAGCAATCAACAAACTGTTCAAGGGACTTACGGTCTCGCCCATGACCTCCACGCATCCCGTAGACCAAGTCCCACCAGCCCGCCATCTGGCCGCGTTCGGACTGCAACATGTCCTCGCCATGTACGCCGGCGCGGTCGCCGTCCCCCTGATCGTGGGCGGCGCGATGAACCTCTCGCCCGCGGACCTGGCGTACCTCATCACCGCCGACCTTCTGGTGTGCGGCATCGCCACCCTCATCCAGTGCGTCGGCTTCTGGCGCTTCGGCGTCCGGCTGCCGATCATGCAGGGCTGCACCTTCGCCGCCGTGTCGCCGATGGTGATCATCGGTACGGACGGTGGCGGACTGCCCGCGATCTACGGCTCGGTGATCGTCGCGGGGCTCGCCATCATGCTGCTGGCGCCGGTGTTCGGGAAGCTGCTGCGCTTCTTCCCGCCGCTCGTCACCGGCACGGTGATTCTGATCATCGGTGTCTCCCTGCTGCCGGTCGCGGGCAACTGGGCCGCGGGCGGCGCCGGTTCGGAGGACTTCGGGGCGCCGAAGAACCTGGCCCTGGCCGCGTTCGTGCTCGCGGTGGTGGTCGGGGTGCAGCGGTTCGCTCCGGTCTTCCTGAGCCGGATCGCGGTGCTGGTGGGCATCGTCGTGGGGCTCGCCGTCGCCGTGCCGTTCGGGTTCACGGACTTCGGCGGGGTCTCCGACGCGGACTGGGTGGGGATCAGCACGCCGTTCCACTTCGGCGCGCCGACCTTCGAGGTGTCGGCGATCGTCGCCATGCTGGTGGTGGCCCTGGTGACGATGACCGAGACGACCGGCGACTTCATCGCGGTCGGCGAGATGACGGACCGCAAGGTCGACGCGCGGTCCCTGTCCGACGGACTGCGCGCGGACGGCCTGTCGACCGTGCTCGGCGGCGTCTTCAACACCTTCCCCTACACGGCGTACGCGCAGAACGTCGGCCTCGTCGGCATGACCCGGGTGCGCAGCCGCTGGGTGGTGGCCGCGGCGGGCGGCATCTTGGTCCTGCTCGGACTGCTGCCCAAGCTGGGCGCGGTGGTGGCGGCGATACCGGCTCCGGTGCTGGGCGGGGCGGGCCTGGTGATGTTCGGGACGGTGGCCGCGAGCGGGCTGAGGACCCTCGCGGAGGTCGACTTCAAGGGCAACAACAACCTGACGGTGGTGGCCGTTTCGGTCGCCATGGGTGTGCTGCCGGTCGGCGTGCCGACGATCTACGACGAGTTCCCGGACTGGTTCCAGACGGTGATGCACAGCGGGATCAGCGCGGGGTGCCTGACGGCGATCGCGCTGAACCTGCTGTTCAACCACCTTCCCTCGAAGGCGGGTTCGCCCTCGATCGCGGCCAAGCCCCGCGAGGAGGTCGGCTGACGACCCGCCCGCTGCTCAACCGACGGTGCAGGCGATCCCGTTCAGCGTGTAGGCGCCCGCTGCCGCGCTGTTGCCCGTATGGGTCGCCTGGTACCCGATGCTCACGCTCGCGTTCGGCGCGAGCGTGCCGTTGTACGAGGCGTTCGTCGCCGTGACCGCTCCCGACGCCGGGGTGTACGTGGCGTTCCAGCCGCTGGTGATCGTCTGGCCCGTGGGCAGGGTGAAGCCGAGCTGCCAGCCGTTCACCGTGGTCGTACCGGTGTTGGTGATCGTCACGGAGGCGGTCAGGCCGGTGTTCCAGGCGTTCGTGGTGACGCTGACCTTGCAGGGGCCGGCCGGGGGCTGGGGCGTGGGGCCGTCGTCGTCCAGGCCGAAGAAGGCGATGACGAGCGGGCCCATGACGCCGTAGCTGTAGACGTTGTGGCCGACGCCCTGGAGGCTGATCGCCTCGACGGGGGCCTGGTCACCGGTGCCGCCGTAGCGGGTGCGGGTCCAGCCGGACTGGGGCGAGTCGGTGGCCGCCGGGGTCTGGCCGAGTCCCTGCACGTTCGTCCACTGTTTGATCTCCTCCCCGAAGTTGGGGTAGCGCAGCACGTCGTCCTGGGTGCCGTGCCACAGCTGCATGCGTGGCCGGGGGCCGGTGTAGCCGGGGTAGGCGGTGCGGACCAGGTCGCCCCAGGCCTGCGGGGTGCGGGTGACGGTGCCGTTCGCGCAGGCGCTGTTCCACTCGGAGCCGTCGGTGGTGGCGAAGCAGCCGAACGGTACGCCCGCGAAGGCGGCGCCCGCCTTGAACACGTCGGGGTACACGCCGAGCAGGACGTTGGTCATCATCGCGCCGGAGGAGATGCCGGTGGCGTAGATCCGCGCGGTGTCGGCGTCGTAGGCGGCGGTCACCCAGTCGACCATGGACTTGATGCCGACCGGGTCGCTGCCGCCGCCCCGCGTGAGGGCCTGTGGCGAGGAGACGTCGAAGCACTTGCTGGAGCGGGTGACCGAGGGGTAGATCACGACGAACCCGTAACGGTCGGCGAGCGAGGCGTACTCGGTGCCGGAGTACATCGCCGGACCGGATCCGGTGCAGTAGTGCACGGCCACGAGGATCGCGGGGTGGTCGGTCACGCTGTCCGGGACGTACAGGTACATCTGGAGGTTGCTGGGGTTGGCGCCGAAGTCCGTGACCTCGGTGAGGGTCGCGGCGGGGACGACGTCGGTGGCATCGGCGCGGGCGGCCGACGAGGCGGGTGCGGTGACGAGCAGTGCCGCGAGCAGCGATAACAGCGCTGTCAGGAGAACGGCACATCGGGTCGTGGGGGTGGGCACGTCCTGGTCCCTTCTGGTCGTCGGGTGGGCATCGTGGCATGCACATGGCCACCATGGAAGCGCTCCCACACGTCGAAAGGATTCGCTCGGCCCGCCAGCCATGGAGGCTCAAACTGTCGTACGCGAAGCGTTGACCAGAAAGCGCTTACCCTCTACGTTCCGTTCAGCAGTGTGACCCGCCTGCACCCCAACAGGTGTGAACGGGCGCACAGCTCGCGGAGTTTGTTCATCATCACGAACTCCGTTCACGAACAAGAGCCGAAAGATCTGACCCCCACTCAGAAGAAGGCATCGGGACATGACTTCACGAAGGACCGGGCGCCGCGCCCTGATCGGCGGGCTCGCCTCACTCGGCGTCACGGTTGGCATGATCACGACAGGACCTTTTCCGGCGGCGCACGCCGCCACCTGGCCGACGCCCACGAGCAGTCGGCCGGTGAGCGCCACCATCCCCGTGTCCGGCACGGTGGACGGCGGGATGAAGCGGTACTACGGCAGCGGAGACCTGGCCGGGGACGGCCAGGAGGAGGGCCAGGACCCGATCTTCAAGCTCGCGGCCGGCGCGACGCTGAAGAACGTCATCATCGGCGCACCCGGCGCCGACGGCATCCACTGCGAGGGCAACTGCACGCTCCAGAACGTCTGGTGGGAGGACGTCGGCGAGGACGCCGCCACGTTCCGGGGCGGCTCGACCTACACGGTCACCGGCGGCGGCGCCAAGAAGGCCGCCGACAAGGTCTTCCAGCACAACGGCCCGGGCACGGTCAACATCTCCAACTTCGCCGTCAGCGAGTTCAAGACGCTGTACCGCTCGTGCGGCGACTGCTCCACGCAGTACACGCGCCGCGTCAACCTCAGCAACATCGAGGTGACCGGCACCGGATCCACGGCCCGCCTCGTCGGCATCAACGTCAACCGCGGCGACGTGGCGACGCTGCGCGGCATCACGATCCTCAACGACGCCGGCCGCAAGGTCATCCCCTGCCAGAGGTACAACAACACCACCGCGGTCGGCACCGGCCCGGACAGCACCAACTGCCTGTACTCCAGCTCGGACATCACCTACCGCTAGTCCCCGCGCGGTGAAGGCGGCCGTACGAAGTTCCCCCGCGCGGGGCGTCGTACGGCCGTCGCGTCATTCCCGCGCCGCACGCGCGCGTACCCGCTCGGTCAGCTCGCCCTGGTACCCGGTGTAGGCGGCCCGCAGCCGCGCTCCCGGCCAGTCGGCGGGCAGCAGTTCGGGCGGCAGCACGGGATCGGCCAGCAGATGGCGTACGGCGGCGGCGAAGGCCGTGAACCGGTCGGCGGGGCCGTCCGCCTCGGCGATACGGGTGAGCAGCGCCCGCGCGGTCCCGGCCCAGGCGTCCAGGGGCCACAGGGTCTCGGCCAGCTCACGCGCGGAGGCGTCCGGTCGGGCGGTGTAGTGCTGGGCCACGGGGTCGAGGTCCGCTGGGAGGGGGCGGGTGAGGTTCGCGGGGCGCAGCCAGACGCCCTCGCGGAGTTCGGCCAGCCGCAGGGCGGTGAGCCGGGTGCGCAGTTCGGCACGTTCGGCGGGTCCGCGGCCGGTCGCGGTGATCACCACCATCTCCCAGTCGCCGTCCCACGCGCGCGTGCGGGGGCGTACGGACTCGTCCTGGCGGCGCTGGCGCTCCAGCAGCCGGTCGCTGAGCCGGTAGACGGTGTCCGCGCGGTGCAGATCGCCGGCCGCCACCATCCGGCTGAGCGCGGCCCGCACCGTGGACCCGCCCACTCCGAACGGCTCCACCCCGCGCACCAGATCCTTCACCGGCAGCTCGGGCGGATGGCTGCCGAGCAGCAGGCTCAGCACGACCGAGCGCGCGGACAGGGGCCGCAGGGCAAGCCCTTCCGTCTCCGCCGTCTCGTTCGTCCGCATGAGCACGTACTGTACGGCGCCGATCTTCATGTTGCACTCTTGCTGCGACTGTGGAAGAAGTGCAACACTCGCGGCATGGTCGCGACATCCGAGCACGAGCCGTACGCCACGCACGAAGTCACCAACCAGCCCCCGCCGCTGACCCCCTACGACGCCTCCGAGGACGTCGCCCTGTTCGAAGGGCTGCGGCGGGAGGGCGCCGGATGGGCCGAGGAGGACATCCGGCGCCTGGGCCTCACCGCCGGTGGCGTCGCGGCTCAGGAGTGGAGCGAGCTGGCCAACCGGCACGAGCCGGAGCTGCGCACGCACGACCGGTACGGCCACCGGGTCGACGAGGTCGACTTCCACCCGAGCTGGCACGAGCTGATGCGGGTCTCGGTGGCCGAAGGGCTCGCAGCCGCGCCCTGGGCCGACGAGCGGGAGGGCGCTCACGTCGCCCGTTCCGCGGGCGGACTGGTGTGGGGGCACACCGACGCCGGGCACGGCTGCCCGACGTCGATGACGTACGCGGCCGTCCCCGCGCTGCGCGCCCAGCCGGATCTCGCCAAGCTGTACGAGCCCCTGCTGACCAGCCGGGAGTACGACCCGGGGCTGCGCGTGCCGAGCGAGAAGCGGGGTCTGCTCGCGGGCATGGGGATGACCGAGAAGCAGGGCGGCTCCGACGTCCGCACCAACACCACAGCGGCCTGGCCCACCGCCGAGCCCGGTGTGTACACCCTGCGCGGCCACAAGTGGTTCACCTCGGCGCCCATGTGCGACGTCTTCCTGGTGCTTGCGCAGGCGCCGGGCGGACTGTCCTGCTTCCTGGTGCCGCGGATCCTGCCCGACGGCACCCGCAACACCTTCCGCGTCCAGCGGCTGAAGGAGAAGCTCGGCAACCGCTCCAACGCCTCCTGCGAGCCGGAGTTCGACGGCACCGTGGCCTGGCTGGTCGGGCCCGAGGGGCGGGGCGTGAAGACCATCATCGAGATGGTCAACTGCACCCGCCTGGACTGCGTGATGATGTCGGCGGCGCTGATGCGCAAGACTCTGGTCGAGGCCGGACATCACGCCCGGCACCGCAGCGCGTTCGGGGCCCGGCTGCTGGACCAGCCGCTGATGCGCAATGTTCTGGCCGACCTCGCCCTGGAGTCCGAGGCCGCCACCACGCTCACCCTGCGTCTCGCGGGCGCCGCCGACCGGGCGGTGCGCGGTGACGCCGGCGAGGCCGCGTTCCGCCGGATCGCCACCGCGGTCGGCAAGTACTGGGTCACCAAGCGCGGTCCGGCCTTCACCGCGGAGGCCCTGGAGTGCCTCGGCGGCAACGGCTACGTCGAGGAGTCGGGCATGCCGCGCCACTACCGCGAGGCTCCCCTGCTGTCGATCTGGGAGGGCTCCGGCAACGTCAACGCCCTCGATGTGCTGCGGGCGCTGGGCAGGGAGCCCGGCGCGGCGCAGGCGCTGTTCGACGAACTCGCCCTGGCCGAGGGCGCGGACGCCCGGCTCGACGCGGCCGTGACCCGGCTGAAGGACGCCCTGCCCAAAGCCTCGCAGACCGGCGCCCGGCGCCTGGTGGAGCTGATGGCGATGGCGCTCCAGGCGTCCCTGCTCGTCCGGCACGCCCCGCCCGCGGTGGCCGACGCCTTCTGCGCGACCCGCCTCGGCGGCGACTGGGGCCACGCCTTCGGCACCCTGCCCGACAGCGCGGATCTGGGGGGCATCCTGGACCGGGCGCTGCCCGTCACGGGCTGACCGGATCGCATACAGTCACGCCTCGATTCCGAGCCGTTGTCAGTGCCGTGGGGCAGACTCCGAACCAGGTGGTACTTGCCTGGGGAGGACTACGTGTTCACGGGGATCGACGAGGTCGACTGGGCCTCGATGCGACATGCGTACGGCAGCGCCGAGGACGTGCCCGCACTGCTGCGGGGACTGGCCTCGGCGGACCCCGCCGAGCGGGAGACCGCGCTCGACGGCATGTATGGCGCCGTGCACCACCAGGGCGACGTCTACGACTCGACGCTCGCCTGCGTTCCGTTCCTGTTCGCGCTCGCGGCGCGCCCGGACTTACCGGACCGGGGCGCCATCGTCGAGCTGCTGGTCAGCATCGGCGGGGAGGGCGCCGGCAGTCCGGGCGACGGTGCGTCCGCCGTCCGGGCGGGCGCCGAGGCCTTCGTCCGGCTCGCCGGGGACCGGGATCCCGGGGTGCGCCGGACGGCCCCCGGCGCGCTCGTGCGGTTCCTGGACGAACCGGCCCGTGTGCTGGACCTGTTACGGGAGCGCGTCACGGTCGAACGGGACGACCGGGTGCTGCTCGCCCTCATCGAGAGCCTCGCCCTGTACGCCCGGAGGCACCCCGCGCACGCCGACGCCGCGGTGGACCTCCTGGACGCGCAGAGCGCCCTGCCCTACGACCCGGGGCTCCGGCTGGCGGCGCTGGGCCAGCTCGCCGACTGCGCGCCCGACCGCACCCCCGCCGACCTGGTGCCCACCGTCGTACGACTGCTGCGGGAGCGGTCCGAACGGCGGGCCCGGCGGGCGGCGTTGTGCGCCCGCCCGCACACCGACACCCTCGTCGGACATCTGCGCCGGCTGCGGCCGTCGGACGAGGAGGGCTCCCATCTGCTGCGCACCCTGCACCACGCGCTGGACGACCGGGTCGAGGACCGGATCGCCCTGCTGGTGGGGCAGTTGAGCAGTCCGGACTGGGCGGACCGGTGCAACGCGGTATGGATGTCCGGCGGGCTGTTCCGCGAGTGGCGCGCCGACTTCGCTGAGCCGGTGGCGCTGATCGGGGCGCAACTGGCCGAGAAGGAGGACCGGTTGCGGGACGCGGCGGTGTCCGCGCTGAAGCCTCTGTTCGGGCTGGCCGCTCCTGCGGCCGACGGGCTGCACGCCCTGGTGACGGCCCGTCCCGATCTGTGGGTGCGGCAGTGGGACCGCGGCGCGCCGACCCTGGGTGACCCGCTGCGAGCCCTGGTCCGGTGCGGGGATCCTCGGGCCGTGCCGGTGCTGGGCGAGGTGCTGGGCGGTGACGTGGTTCCGGACGACTTGGGCCATGAACTCGCCTGCCTGGGCCCGGCCGCGGCGCCCCTCGTCCCGGCCCTGCGCCGCCGTCTCGGCTCCCTCGCCGTCGACGATGCGGTGACCCCGGGGCGGGCGGCGCCGCTGCTGCGGGCGCTCACGGTGCTGGGCGACGCGGGGGCCGTCCCGGACGCGCTGCGGCTGGTGGCGGGCCGGGTCGCCGGTGATCGCTCGTGGGACACGCTCGTCGAGTACGCGGTCCTGGCGTTCGGCGCGTGGGGTTCCGGTGCGCGGGACGCGATACCTGTGCTCCGGGGGCTGTTGGACACGGAGCACGCCGTCCCGGCGGCGGCCGCATTGTGGGCGGTCGAGGGCGACTCCGCGGCTGTTGTGCCCGTGCTGCTGGGCGAGGTGGCGGATCCGGGTGCCCGACGGTGGGGCGTGGCGGCGGAGACGCTGGGGCGGATAGGGGCGGCGGCCGGAGCTGCGGTGCCGGTGTTGCGCCGGGCGACTGGGGCCTCGAAGCGGCGGGTGACGGCGGCGATCGCGCTGTGGCGGATCGGCGGCGAGGCGGAGACGGTTGCCCCCGTGCTGCGCGCCGCATGGGAGGAACAGCCGCGCCTGCGCCGCACGATCGCCGAGTGCCTGCTCACGATGGGCCCGGCGAGCACAGCACTTCGGGACCTGGTGGAGACGGAGCTGACGCTCCGGCGACGGCACACCGGCCAGGGGGACGGATACGGCAGCCACGACATCGCGCACGACGAGGAGTTGCTGAGGGTGTGCCGGGAAGTGGTGTTGGGGGTGGTCTAGGGACGGGCCCTCAGCCCGTCGTTCGCCCCCACAGCGGGCCGAAGCGGGCCCACTCTGTGTCCCACTGGTCGATGCGTCGGCGTTCCAGTCGGCCTCGCAGCATGCGGCCGGTCGTGAAGGGGACCATCGCCGCGCCCGCGCCCACCAGGCCGCCGGCGAGGGCGGCGCGCAGGCGGGCCTGGGTGGCGGTCGCGGGCTCGGTGACCAGGCGGCCCGCGGGGTCCGTCCAGACGGTGACCGCCGTTCCGGCCTCGCTGCCGGGACTGACCCGGGCCTGGCCGGTGTGCTGGGAGCCGTCCGGGGCCGTCCATCGGACCTTCGCCCACATCTTCTGGCCGTTCGGGGCACCGGGCGTGCCGTCGGTCAGCCGGGCCTGCACAGGGCGCCACTCCGCGCGCTCACGGGCCATGCCGTGCTCGACCGAACCGGCCGTCGCCAGACCCACCGCCACGCCCACGAGGACGGTGACCGCCCAGGCCCCGAGCAGCACCCAGGACTCCACCGCGTCGGCACGGCGCTTCAGCGGATTGCGCCGCCAGCGCCACAGCCACACCCTCGGACCTCGCAGTGCCATCGCGGGGTTCCTCCTCATGCGCACACCGACCTGCCCGACCGCCCTCCCATACGGCGGACGGCCGCCCGATGCTCACGGCACCGGCCGTGACGTGGGCCCCCTGCCCTCGCAGCGTCTCGCGGAGGCCGCCCCACCGTCTCGGCCATCGGGCTGTCATCGCCGCCCTGACCTGCGACAAAGCCGTTTCCAGAGGTGACTGTCAGTGGTGGGGTGCAGACTGGCCGGTGTCTGGGACAGAGACGTCGCGGAGGTGTTCGGCATGACCGAGGTACTGCTCGCCGTAGGAACCCGCAAGGGCCTGTTCATCGGCCGGAGGCGAGGTGACGCCTGGGAGTTCGACGAGAGCCCCTACTTCAACGCACAGGCCGTGTACTCGGTCGCCATCGACACCCGGGGGGAGCGTCCGCGGCTGCTGGCCGGCGGGGACAGCGCGCACTGGGGCCCTTCGGTGTTTCACTCCGACGACCTGGGCCGCACCTGGACCGAACCGGCGCAGCCTGCCGTCAAGTTCCCCAAGGACACAGAGGCCTCGCTGGAGCGGGTGTGGCAGCTGCACCCGGCGGCGGCCGAGCCGGACGTGGTGTACGCGGGCACGGAACCGGCGGCGCTGTACCGCTCGGAGGACCGCGGCGAGAGCTTCGAGCTGGTCCGCCCGCTGTGGGAGCACCCCACCCGCTCCCAGTGGGTGCCGGGCGGCGGCGGAGAGGGCCTGCACACGATCCTCACCGACGAGCGGGACCCGCGCTCGGTGACGGTGGCCGTGTCCACCGCGGGCGTCTTCCGCACCGCGGACGGCGGCGCGAGCTGGGCGCCCGCCAACTCCGGTGTCTCCGCGGTGTTCCTGCCCGACCCGAACCCGGAGTTCGGGCAGTGCGTGCACAAGGTGACGCGGGACGCGGTGAACCCGGACCGGCTGTATCTCCAGAACCACTGGGGCGTGTACCGCAGCGACGACGCGGCGACGACCTGGACGGACATCGGCGAGGGGCTGCCGTCCACCTTCGGATTCGCCGCGGCCGCCCATCCGCACCGCGGTGACACGGCGTATGTGTTCCCGATCAACGCCGATGCCGACCGAGTGCCCGCGGATCATCGCTGCCGGGTCTACCGCACGGCGGACGCGGGCAAGACCTGGGAGCCGCTGTCAGCGGGCCTGCCACAGGGGGACCACTTCGGCACGGTGCTGCGCGACGCCCTGTGCACCGACGACGCCGACCCGGCGGGCGTGTACTTCGGCAACCGCAACGGCGAGGTGTACGCCTCCGCCGACGACGGCGACAGCTGGCGGCAGTTGGCCGCGCATCTGCCGGACGTGCTGTGCGTGCGCGCGGCGGTGGTCGGATGAGCCGCACCGGGTTATCGGTCGGCCTTGGCCACCGGTTGATCTCCGCCGTGTGTACGGCAGTAGGGTGACGCCGTGGCACCACGACCCTTGCATGAAATCGTCGAACCGGGCTGGGCGAAGGCCCTGGAACCCGTCGCCGGACGCATCGCCGAGATGGGCGACTTCCTGCGCGCGGAGATCGCCGCGGGGCGCACCTACCTCCCCGCCGGACCGAATGTGCTGCGGGCCTTCCAGCAGCCCTTCGACGAGGTGCGCGTCCTGATCGTCGGACAGGACCCCTATCCGACACCGGGACACGCGGTGGGGCTGTCGTTCTCGGTCGCGCCCGAGGTGCGTCCGCTGCCCGGCAGTCTCCTCAACATCTACCGCGAGCTGCACACCGACCTCGGGCTGCCGCAGCCGTCCAACGGCGATCTGACGCCCTGGACCCAGCAGGGCGTGCTGCTGCTCAACAGGGCGCTCACCACGGCCCCGCGCAAGCCCGCCGCGCACCGCGGCAAGGGGTGGGAGGAGGTCACCGAGCAGGCGATCCGGGCCCTCGCGGCGCGCGGCAAGCCGCTGGTGTCCATCCTGTGGGGCCGCGACGCCCGCAATCTGCGCCCGCTGCTCGGCCCGCTGCCGTCGGTGGAGTCCGCTCACCCCTCCCCCATGTCGGCGGATCGCGGCTTCTTCGGTTCGCGGCCGTTCAGCAGGGCCAACGACCTGCTGATCCAACAGGGCGGTCAGCCGGTGGACTGGCGTCTGCCGTGACCGCGGCCCGCGGACTCCTCGCCGTCGACTCCGGGGGGTCCGGGCTGCGGGTGGTCGTCGGCACCGTCGAGCGGGGCGTGCTGGGGCAGCGGGAGTCCCGGGTGCCGGTGCGCACGGGGGCGCGGGGCATCGACGCCGGGCATCTGATGGATCAACTGGTGCCGCTGGTGCGGGAGCTGACCGCCGAGGCCGGACTCGAACGGGTGGACACCGCCGCGGTGGGGGCCGCGGGGCTCGCGACCTTGGGGGACGCCCTGCGCGCGGAGCTGCCGGGCGCGCTGGCGCGGGAGTTCGGGGTGCGCAGGGTCGCGCTGGCCGCCGACGCGGTCACCGCCTACACGGGGGCGCTCGGGTCCCGGCCGGGTGCCGTCGTCGCGGCCGGTACGGGTCTGATCGCCGTCGGCACCGACTTGACCTGCTGGCGTCGGGCGGACGGCTGGGGCCATCTGCTCGGTGACTGCGGCGGGGGCGCGTGGATCGGCCGGGCGGGCCTCGAGGCGGCGTTGCGCGCCTACGACGGGCGGCCCGGTGGATCGGCCGCTCTGCTGTCGCGCGCCGAGGAGTTGTTCGGGCCGATGCCGGGACTGCCGGGGCAGCTCTATCCACGGCCGGACCGGCCCGCCGTCCTCGCCTCCTTCGCACCCGAGGTGGCTGCCTGCGCCGAAAGCGACCCGGTCGCCGTCGGCATCCTGCGGGACGCGGCCCGGTCCATGGCCGAGTCGGCGGCGGCCGTCTGCCCGGCCGAGGGCGCGCCTCAAGTCGCGCTCACCGGCGGACTGTTCAAGATCGGGGACGCCTTGATCGTACCCCTGGAAGAGGAGTTGTCGGCGCTGCTGCCGCACGCACGGCGGGTGGCGGCCGCCGGGGACCCGTTGTTGGGGGCGGTGCGGATCGCGACCGAGCTGGCGTCGGGGGCGCTCACTCTGCCGAGTGATGGGGCGTTGCTCTCCGTGGTGACCGACAAGGAGGACTGATCGCCTACGCCGTCCGGTTCCGCAACGCGCGTAACTCATCAGACAAAACCGGACGGATACCGCTCACCTGCACCCTCCCCGAACAGGGGAGCACCGGAAACCAGTAACATGCGGCGCCATGAGCTCCCCCACTGGGCCCGCTGGCCTGCCAGTACGAATGCCGCGCCCCCGCCAGCCCGGACGGCACCGCCGACCCGAGCCCCTGGCCGCGCCCGAAGGCGCGCCCGCGCTCGTCCTCGCGGTTCCGGGTGCGCCGAGCGCCGCCACGCGCAGCCTCGCCGAGGAGGTCGTGAGCATCGCCCGCTCCGAGCTGCCCGGCCTCGACGCCCGGATCGGGTACCTCGACGGGGACGACACGGAGTTCCCCACCCTCCAGGCCGTCCTCGCGCACACCGCTCAGGAGCGCACCGCACGTTACGAGCAGGCGATCGCCGCCGGCGTGGAGGTCAAGGCGCCCGAGGGCCCGGTGGCCGTCGTGGTGCCGCTGCTCGCCGGTCCGGACAGCGCGCTGCTGCGCCAGGTCCGCCAGGCCGTGATGGAGAGCCGGATCGCCGCCGATCTGACCGACGCGCTCGGCCCGCACCCGCTGCTCGCCGAGGGGCTGCACGTGCGGCTGTCGGAGGCCGGTCTGGCCCGCGCCGACCGCGCCCGGCTGTTCACCGTGGCGACCGCCGCCGACGGCATCATCCTGGCCTCCGTGGGTGGCGAGGAGGCCGTGCAGGCGGCCGGGATCACCGGCATGCTGCTCGCCGCGCGCCTCGCCGTGCCGGTGATGGCGGCGGCCCTGGACCAGGAGGGCTCGATCGCCTCCGTCGCCGAGCAGCTGCGCGGTTCCGGTTCGCAGCAGCTCGCGCTGGCGCCGTACCTGATAGGGCCGGAGATCGACCCGGCGCTGATCGAGGACGCGGCCAAGGAGGCGGGCTGCTCCGCCGCCGAGGCGCTCGGTGCCTACCCGGCGATCGGCAAGCTGGCGCTGGCCAAGTACACGACCGCGCTGGGCATCGCACCCCCGCAGGCGCAGGGCACGCCGGTCCGCTGACACCGGGCGGCCGGCTGACACCTGGCAGTCGGCTGACACCCGGGCAGCGCCTACGCCGCGGCTCCGGCGCATCCGCGGCACGCCCCTGGCACGACGGAAAGGGCCCGCTCCACGACCGGAGCGGGCCCTTCGTCGTACCTCGGCGTGCGGTCAGCCGATGACCACGCAGGACGCTGCCGGTACCTCGATGGAGCCGCCGTAGCGCGGCAGGCCCGAGGCCCGGTCCACGGTGAACCAGGCCACGTCTCCGGAGCGCTCGTTGGCGGCGTAGAGGAAGCCGTCCGCCTCGGTGAGGGCCCTCGGCCAGCGGCCGCGGCAGGGCACGGTGGCGAGCAGGCGGAGCCCTTCGCCCTCGACGGCGAACGCCGACAGGACGTCCTCGCCGCGGGTCGCGGTCCACACGAAGCGGCCGTCGGGCGCGACGACGATGCCGGACGGGTACGCGTCGCCCGCCGGGGCGCCCGGCAGGACCGGGGTCTCGGCCAGCGGCTTCAGGGAGCCGTCGGCGGCGTCCCAGCGGCAGACGGTGACGGTGGGCGTCAGTTCGTTGACCACGTACGCGTGGGCGCCGTCGGGGTGGAAGGCCAGGTGGCGGGGTCCTGAGCCGGGGCGCAGCGCGTACTCGCCGTGCACGTCGAGGCGGCCGTCGGTCAGCGTGCAGACCCGGACCGAGTCGGTGCCGAGATCCACGCTGACGGCCCAGCGGCCGCTGGGATCGGCCTGCACCTGGTGGGCGTGCGGACCCTGCTGGCGGGGCGTGTGCGGGCCCGAGCCGGTGTGCGGGAGGACATCGCAGGGGGCGGGCGCGAGCGAGCCGTCAGGGCGCAGGGGTACCGCGCTGACGCTGCCGGAGCCGTAGTTCGCGGTCAGGACGTGCCCCGCGTACAGGCCGAGGTGGGTGGGGCCGCTGCCGGCCACGGGCGTGGGCGGGCCGGTCGGCTCGGGCTTGTCCCCGGTCACGCGGTACGCGGCCACCGCGCCCTGGGCCGTCTCGCTGACCGCGTAGAGCGTGCCGCCGTCGGGCGCCAGGGCCAGATAGGCGGGGTCGGACAGGTCGTCCGCACCGGAGAGGACGGTCAGCGCCCCGCTGTCGGCGTCCACGGCCGCGACGACGATTCCCGGCCCGCCGGCCGCCGTGAACGACCCGATGTAAGCCCGCCTGCCACCGTCTGCCACCACTGTCCCCTCTCGGTCGGGTCCGTCCGGAGGTGACGGTAGCAGTCGATCATGCGCGGTCTAGACCAAGCCACCCGGACACATCGGCGGCGTCTCACGCACCGACCAATGGCGATCCCGACGGCGTCCGCAGGGGGGTCGCCAGCTCCGCCAGGGCCCGTTCCAGGCCGTGCAGGTGGGCGAGGGCCGGTTCCGTCGCGGCCGGGGGTGTGGCGGGACGCGCGGGCTCGTCGGCGCCGTCGCCGGTGAGGGCCTCCACCGCCGACTCCACCCGCCAGCAGGCCGCGGCCAGGCGGGCGTCGTGCGAGGCCACCGGGTCGGCGGCCACCGCGACCAGGCCGCGGATCTCGCGGGCGCAGTCGTCGAGCAGGGCGAGCACCCGGCGGGCACGGCGCTTGCGGCCGAGCATCGGGTTGAGCGGGTGGACCAGCGGCGCGACGGAGAGGCGTACCCGGCCGAGCAGCTGCTCCAGTTCCGCCACCCGTGAGGCCGGGTCGGCGGTGGTGGAGCCGGCGAGGCGGGCGGCGGCCTCGGCGGTGGCGGCGTGCACGCAGCGCAGGGCGCGCTGGATCCAGGCGTCGGTGATGGCGTGGGTGGTGACGGGCAGGACGAACAGCACGGCGAGGACGGCGCCGAGCGCACCGACGCCGGTCTCCGCGAGCCGCAGCGCCAGCAGCGCGGGATCGAGGACGCCGAGCAGGCCGTAGAGGAGTTCGGCGAGGAGGGTGACGCAGAGCATCATGAATGCTTTGGTGCAGCGGTTCTCGCAGGTCAGGAGGCTGCCGACGGAGAGGGGGTCAGCAAAGAGTCAGCATCAGCATGTCGCGCTCCGATGGCGGGAGTCGTCGCCACCCCGATCGCGCGTGAAGGCTGGTGAGCCATCCGTGATGCAGCGAAGCCATGTCACGCCTCGACGAGTCCATCCCCGCCGCTGACGGTTCGCCTTCCCTGCGGTGGCACACCCTCCGACAACCAGCTCCTAGGCCCCACGCTTCCTCGCCTGATCCGACAGCTCGTGTGGGCAGCAGCCGACGCGCAACAGGTCTGTGCGCAAGCCATCGGTCACGCATAGCACGCGATCCCCGGTTACGGAAATCGGGGATTCTCCGGACCATGACCAATGTCCACAACGGCCTTCTTCGCCAATGGAACGCCCGAACCAGACCTGACTGCCCTTCTGCACCCGCCCGATTCAGCTCAGCCTCTCAAATCAGATCGCCCCAACCCTGGAGGAACCAAGCAGTGGCCACCAAAACCCTCACCCGCGGCATGGGCACCTTCTTCAAGGAATGCGAACATCCCGAGAGCCGATGGTCCAAGTGCCCTCACCCCTACAAGATCAGGTACCGGGATGCCACAGGTCGACAGCGCGAAGAGGCTGGCTACGCCACTCAGGACAAGGCGAAGGCTCGGCTCAACGAGATCTACCAGGCAAAGAAGGGGCCGCTCAAGACTGGGAACACAGAAGCCCAGGAGATAGCCGAGATGCGGTTCGAGGACTTCGCGGCCCGGTACATCTCGAATCGGAAGCGCGGCCTGGAGTCCAACACCATCGAACAGTACGAGCTCGGCCTCAAGGCCCATATCAATCCGCACGTCGGGAGTCGCCGCGTCGGCACATTCACACCCGGGGTGATCGAGGACTGGCTCAACGGAATGGAGCTGAACAAGGTTGGCTTGGCCAGCCAGAAGAACGCATTCCTTGTCCTGAAACTCGTCGTCGACGCGGCACGTCATCGCGGGGCAATCGCATCGGACCCCTTCCTTGACATCGCCCGTCCCAACTATGTGCCAAATGAGGTGATCATTCCGACCTTCGAAGAGCTCAATGCCATCCGCGACGCAGCCGAGGACGACCTCCGTCTTGTCATTGAGCTCATGTCCGGGTGCGGCCATCGAAACGGAGAAGCTCATGCCGCAAACATGAGGTCAATTGTGGCTGACGATGTCTATCGGATCAACGAGCAGATCCACAGCAATAAGGTCCAGCCCGCACCACTGAAGCACCGCAAGCGCGGAGAATTCCGCGAAGTACCACTTCCCAGAAAGACCCACGACTTCTTCTCATATTTTACTGATACGTATGGTACCGACAAGAACGGATACCTTCTCGTCAAGGGAAATGGATCCGGCAACCAGCACATGCAGCATTACTTCTACGGGAAACAGACCCTGCGGTGGCGATGGGACAGGTGTCTCGAACGGGCGGGCGTAGAGGTCAAGTACACAATGTATTCCCTCCGCCACTACTTCGCATCGAACTGCCTTACCCACGGCATCCCCATCACTGATGTCGCCGAGTGGATGGGGCACAAATCAATCGAGGTCACCTACCGGATCTACCGGCATCTCGTGCCGGGCTCCATCACGAGAGCAGCCAAGATCCTCAACGAGCGACTTTGAGTGCCTGCCCGTCAAAGAGCGTCGCACCTGAGTCGAGTGGAACACTTTCCCCGCGGTTCAGGAACCGACCAATGGAGAGCGCGGAGCGACCCCAAGCGGCATCGCCAGTTCCGACAGGGCCCTCTCCAGGCCGCTCAGATGGACGAGGGCTGACTCGGTTTCCGACTGATGGGGCGTCTCGTGGGTGGCCGCCGTCACTTCACTGCTCCGCATCTCGCCGACGGTGAGAGCCTCTACGGCGGCCTCGACCCGCCAGCAGGCAGCAGCCAGACGGGCGTCATGCGACGCGGTCGGATCGGCGGCAACGGAGACCAGGCCCCGCACCTCGCGGGCGCAGTCGTCGAGCAGCTCGATGACGTGACGAGCGCGCGCCTTCCGAGCACGGAACGGGCTCAACGGGTGCACCAGCGGGGCGACTGACATCCGTACCCGGCCGAGCAGCAGCTCCAACTCGGCGGCGTGCGGGGCCGGGTCGGCCTCGGCGTCACCGGCGAGGCGAGCCGCCGCCTCGGCCGTGGCCGCGTGCACGCAGTGCAGTGCCCGCTGGATCCAGGCATCGTTCGTGGCATGCGTGGTGACCGGCAGCACGAGAACCACGGCCAGCGCAGCACACACCGCGCCCACACCTGTCTCTGCGAGCCGGAGCACGAGCAGGCTGGGGTCCAGCACGCCCAGCAGACCGTAGAGCAGGCCGGCCATGACGGTTACCGCCAGCATCATCCAGGAATACGAAACGGCGGCGGTGTAGAAGATCCCGAAGACACAGATGGCGACCAGTCCGGCCGTCGGCGCGGGCGCGCCGTTCAGCGGGATGGCGACCAGCAGACCGACGGCTATACCGATCAGCGTGCCGAGGACACGGCGGAAACCGCGGACCAGGGTCTCGCCGCGGGAGACCGTGTTGACGAAAATCCACCATGCGGTGCCGACGGCCCAGTACCAGCGGTCTTCGGAAAGCACCTGCCCGACGAACAGCGCGAGCGCGCAGGCAGCAGTCGCCTGGAAGGCTTGCCGGGTGGTGGGCCGCGCCAGGCCGGTGCCAGGCAGGGCCGGCGGGGCTGTGGTGGGCGGGGTACGGCGCTCGATGGGCCAGAGCACGAAGCGCACGGCGCCAGCCGCGAGGAGGGCCAGGCCCACGGCGGCGTACAGCTCGGGCAGCTGGGCGGGGACAGCGTGCAGGAACTGCGTGATGAAGAAGTTCATGAACGCGAAGATCCCGAGCGCGTGGCCGCGCGGGCCCCAGCGGCGAGCGTAGACCCCGCAGAAGACGACGGACAGGAACGCGGCATCGCGGGCCAGGGTGATGCCATGCAACGTGGTGGCGAGCGCCAGCACCGGGAATCCGGCGGTGGGCAGCAGGGCGGTGGTGATCCGCTGGTCACGGACGGTCGCGTCGGTGACGGTGAAGAGGGCGAGCAGTGCCGCGAGCCCCCCGATGATCGACGCGGTGAGCGAAAGCCCGCACAGCTCGGATACGGCGACGGCTAGGGCGACACCGATGACGGCACGGGTCGAGTTCCGCAGTCGCAGGCGCCCCGGGTCCGGAGCCACGAACATTCTCTTCACGGCGGTCGGCCGCCCCCCTTGCAGTGGTACTCGCCGCACCCGCAGCAGTCCGGGGTGGTGGACAGCAAGCGGACACAACGAAGGCACCGCGGTCCGGATCCGGCCTCGTCGCCGTCCGGCGCTACGCGGCGCCGCAAGTACATGGATAGGACAAAGGTAAACACCCCTGGGCCTATTGGCTCAACTGTCGTGCCATTGACTGTGCCAATGGCACAGCTGGTCAGCCTCAATGTCGGCTGGTGGGAGTCCAACGGATCAGACACGCCCCAGACCCTGGGCCGTATGTGGCCTACTCCACCGGGCTCTGGCAGTCGATCGCCACGCGCCTACACCCCACGGCGATCTCACCTGGCCACCTCCCCGACGATTGTGGGAGATGTAACCGATTCCGGCTCACAGCGAGCACGTCTGTCCAGCGGCCGTGATCCGACCGCCATGGACGCCAAACCTGGTGGCGGAACCGACCGTATATAGCAGCGAATCCCCGGTTATGGAAACCGGGGATCCTCCGGAGCATAGGTGTCGTCCGTGTGCGAGACGTGGCAGTAGCGCCTGCGGAAGATGTGTTGACCGATGCCCGCCCAAAGGACTCCGATGCTCGACGCCGTGAACCCCCCTCCCGATGGCATCCAGCCTGCGCCCAACCCTCCTCGAAGGGCCCGCCAAGTGGAGCCCGTCCTCATGGATACCAATGAGCTCGCGGTGATGCTGAACATGTCGGCAAGCTGGGTCTACCGAGAAGCAGCCAAACTGGGACTAAAGGGCTACAAACTCGGTAAAGGTCGAAACGCAAAGGTCCTGTACAAGAAGACCGAGGTCCTTAAGTGGCTTGAGCAGCAGAAGATCCACTGAGGCATGAGACTGTCAGCCACGCCCACGGCCGACATCGACCACGACGACCAGACACTATACGGGTCGACGCCGCCGGCACCTTGCGTCAGGGTGGAGGAGCCGCGCCCGACGGCCGACGGCGTGGCTCCGGCAGGGCTTGATCGTCGTCAAGCGGCCGGGCCACCTTGGCATTCGCGGAGACTCCGCCTTGCGGAGCGAACACTGCTGCTGGGACATGCACTTGGGTGCCGGATTCGCCGTAGGCGGCATGAACGGAGTAGGCAGTGGGGCAGTCGCTGCGCAGCGCCCGCGAGAGGGTGGCGCCCCGCGAGAGCCAGCGAGGATCCGTCTTCACGGAGCATGCCTGGACAGGTGTCCATTGCCGAAAGCACTCAAAGTGCGGGGGGGAATCGGCCTCTCTCCCCCGGTCACGGGTCGATTGTCAGAGCCGTCTGTGAGGGTATGCACGGTGTGTGGCGAGACGAGGGGCGGGATAGGTGCTTGAACGCGATGACTCGGGAGTCTCCGAGTCGTTCAATCTTGACTCATTGACTGTGAGCGACCGCCTGCGACTGTTCAATTTCACGCAGCGTGATGACCATGTGGCGTATCTGTGGGTGTTGCGGGCGATGAACGTGCTACGGGCCGTCCACCAACTGCAGGTCCACCCCGACGACGTGGCGAACGCGCTGAGCGAGCTCGCGGTAGCGCACGACGAGGTGCCGTCCGCCGCGGACTTGAACCTGCGGGCCATGCTCGACAACCTCTCGTCGGACAATGAGCAGGTCCTCTACCGAGTGGAGGACGCGGCACGGTGCGGGAATCTGGCCGCGTACCGGAACCGGCAGTCGGTCTACCAGTTCACGGAGATCGGCTACCGCGTCTACTGCGCGGTGGAAGAGGTCATCGGCTCCCGGGTGCAGGACGCGAACCTGTCGCGGCTGGTCTTCGCCGACATCCTGGCGGACTTCAAGGCGCTGGCGACCGCGAACCGGGAGGGCGACCAGGACGAGGTGTATCGCAAGCTTGCCCGCCTCGACAACGTGCTGGAGGACATGACCCAGCGAGCGGCACGCTTCTATCTGACCCTGAACGACGTGGCGCGTACGACGGACATCTCCCCGGAGACGTTCCTGCGGTACAAGCACGCGCTGCTGGCGCACATGAGTGAGTTCACAGCGGAACTGGAACGCTACGCGCCCCGGCTGGCCGAGGCCGTGTACGAGGTGGAAGACACTGGGGTGGAGACCCTGTTGGAGCGGGCCGCCGCGGTGGATGAACGGCCGATGATGCGGCCGGCCGCGCGACTTGAGGACTGGCGGCGGCGCTGGATGGGGCTGCGCCAGTGGTTCTTGGCCGACGGCCCTGGGGAGACCAAGGCCGCTCAGCTGCAAGGCGCTACCCGCACGGCCATCTCGGGGGTCATTGCCCTGCTGCGGCAGGTGACGGAGTCACGTCGAGGAGGGGTGAGCCGGACCACCCAGCTGCGGCATCTCGCCGCCTGGGCGGCGGCTGCGCCGGATGAGCAGGCGGCGAACGCGCTGGTGTCGGCCGCTTTCGACCTGCGTTCGGTACGGCATCTGTCGGGTGCTCACGACGACGATGACCAGATTTCGCCGCGGGCGACATGGTGGGATGCGCCCGGTGTGGAGATCAGCATCAGCCTGTTCCGGCATGGCAAACGGCCCGCACCGGGCGGGCCGCAGCCGGTCCGGACGCGTCGTGGCGCGCACGCCCGGCTGCGGGAGCAGCAGCTGGCGGCTCGGGCCATGGACAGGGAGGCCGCCACGGATCTCCTGGACCACGGTCCCCACGACCGGGTGCTGAGCGAGGCAGAGACCCGAGCCGTGCTCAAGCTGCTGACCCGTGCCCTCCAGGCACGAACGGTCGTCGCGGGCCGGCTGCGTTCGGGCACCGGCAGCAGCGACGTGCTGACGCTGCGCCTGGTCCCGAACGAGCGCGGCAGCCAGCTACGGACCGAGACCGGCACGCTGCACCTGCCCGGCTTCGCCCTGGAGATCAAGCCCCATGGTGCGATGCGCCGACGCCGAACGGAGAAGCCCTGATGCCCGCCCATCGCGTAGCCGCCTCCGTGGAGCCTGCGGACCTCGGCTCGTACCAGCAAGCTGCCCGGCTCATGCTGTTGCACGGCGTCGTCACCGAGAGCTACCCCCGAGCCAAGGCGCTCGCTCTGGTGCTGCAGTGGTCAGACGAACTGGCCAAGGACTTCCGTGACTTGTTCGGCTACTCCTTGCAGACCAGCGCCCGTCACGCACGGCTGCTGCGGCGGCTGGACGCGTTCGATGCCAGCCAGGCGTTCCTCACGGTGAAGAGCAAGAGGCCGTTCGACCGGCGGCGTCTGGCCTACCTGTGCCTGATCCTGGCCTGCTTGCACCGGTCACGCATCGAGATCAACCTCGCCGATCTCGTCAAGCTGCTCACACCGTCCGCCAACGCGATCGAGCACCTGGGCTTCGATGCGACCGCGCCGGGCCACAAGGACGCAGTCGTGGATGTGATGGACTGGCTCGTCGACCGGGGTGCGCTGCGGATCTCCGATGGATCTATGGAGGACTGGGCCCGTGACCACGACCGCGGCGATGCGCTGTTCGACATCGACCACGACACCTGCGCGGCGCTTTTCAGGCCGAACAAGCCGCTGCAGCACCTGGCCAGCGCTGCCGGCCTGCTGGACACCCCGACCGCCGGCACCGGACGGGACCCTCGTCGGCGGTTTGCTGCCCAGCGAGCTCGCCGACTGCTGATCGAGTACCCGGTGGTCTACTTCAGCGACACCGACGCGGAGACGGCGATAGCGCTGCGCCAGCCCACCCTGGCGGAGGACATCGCACGGCTGACCGGATTGCCGGTCGAGCGCCGCGCCGAGGGGATCATGCTCGTCGACACCACAGGGCATTTCACTGACAAGCGATTCCCCGGCCGCGGCGGGGCAGTCAACCGCACGGCCGGGCTGGTGCTCGCGAAGATCGCGGACTTGCGGGAAGACCCGGACCGGGCCGCCAGTCTTCAGTACCTCCTGCCCGCCGGACCAGGGGAGGAACAAGCGGACCTGCTGAGCCGCATCGACATGGCCCTGCCGCAGGCCGGCACGCTCGCAGCATTGACGCAGGACCCGCATGCGGACGCTGGCTGGCACGCGGACGAGGCCGATCCGGACGTGCCGGTGCATGAAGGGCAGACGGGCCTGCCATTCGTGGAACACGGCACGTTGGAGCAGATGATCAACGAGCTCTACGAAGAGTTCGGCCCCTCCTCCTTCACCAACAAGTGGCAGGCCGACCCCGGCGGCCTGCTGGCAGAGGCAGTCACGCTCCTGGCCGACCTGCGCCTGGTCCACATCGTCCCCGGCGGGATCCTGGTCCGGCCCGCGGCCGGCCGCTACCGCAACATCACCGCCGTCCTCCCGCGCCCCGAGCACGGCCAGTTCGCTCTCGACTTCCCCCTTGAGGACACCTCTCGATGACTCTCATCCCCCACTCCCGCACCGCTTACGAGCCGGAGGTTCGCTTCAAGCCCACCCGCGCCGGAGTGATCGGTCTTTGGGACTACACCGACGAGGAGTTCGTCTTCGCCGATGGCCGACTGGTCCTGCGGGGGCACAACGGCTCCGGCAAGACCAAGGCCCTCGAAGTGCTGTTCCCCCTCGTGCTGGACGGTGTCCTCGACGCAAGGCGTCTTGATCCGTTCAGCGGCGAGGAGCGGACCATGAAATCGAACCTGCTCTACAAGGGGCAAGAATCCGCCTACGGCTATGTGTGGATGGAATTTGCCCGCACCGACCCCGACGGGGAGGTCAGTGAAGCCGTCACCGTGGGGATCGGCATGCGGGTGACCAAGGCGATGTCCACGCCGGCCCGCTTCTTCTTCGTCACCGACGGCAGAGTCGGCATCGACTTCGGCCTGCTGGACGCCGCCTCGCGCCCGCTGCGGGAGAAGGCCCTGGAGAAGCTGCTGGGTAAGAAGGCCATCTTCGATACGGCGGAGGCGTACCGGCAAGAGATCGACGAACGGCTGTTCGGGCTGGGCCGCGAGCGCTACAGCCAGCTGGTCAACCTTCTGCTCCAGCTGCGACGCCCGCTGCTGGCCAAGGATCTTGACCCGGTCAAGCTGTCCGACACCCTCACCGCCGGCCTGCGCCCCGTCGACGATGACCTCATCCTGCAGGCCGCCCGCGACTTCGAGAACCTCGCCGAGATCCAAGCGCTCCTCAACGCCCTTACGGGGGCGGATACCGCGGTCCGGAACTTCCTGCGTGAATACACCAGTTACCTGCGCGCCCATGCCCGTGACCGCGTCGACCAGGTCACCGGGCGCATCCAGGACACGGCCGCCCAGTGCGAGAAGATCATGGAAGCCGCGGAGGACCGCCGCACCTCCGAGCGGCAGGTGACTTCCGCACAACAGGAGCGGGATACCGCCGAACGCCAGTGCAACGAAGTCGGCGCCCGCCTGGCCGAGTACAAGAACCACGACGCCATCAAGCAACGTGACGACCTCAATGAACTGCGCGACCGCGTACACACGGAACGCCGGGGCATCGCCGACAGCGAACGCCACCTCAACCAGGCCCAGAAGAACCTGGCCACCCTCAAGGGGGAGGCTGAGCGCGCTGTCCAGCGGCACGATGAGCTACGCAAAGCGGCCTCCCGGCACACCCACAGCCTGATGGACGCCGCACGCCGCTGCGGCATCCTGCACGACGACGCCACGCTGGATCTTGGTGCCGAACTGGACACAGACGTAGCAGGTCGCGTAGCCGCGCGGCGCAGCGAACTGGAGGACGTACGCGCCCACCTCAGCGCGTTTGAGGACGCCACGAAAGACCAGGATCGCGAGCAGGACCACTGCGACGCGGCCAGCGGCGAGCTGACCGAGGCCGAGCAGCAGTCCGCCGCAGCAGCCGAGACGCTCACCATCGCCCGCACCACGGCCCGCCAGGAACTGGACGAATTCATCAGCCGCTGGAGCAGCGGCAACGACATCGCGGTCCTGGCCGCCGCCGACGGTGACGCACTGCGCGCGGCCATCGACGCGGTGGGAGAACCCGAAGCGACGCCGCTGCCGGAGGTGTTTCGGTCCCTCACCGACCAGCGCCGCACCAGGGCCCTGACCCGCGTCGAGACCTTGAAGCGGGAGCACAGCGACACTGCGGACGCTCTGAGCAGCAGACAGGATGAGCGCGACACCGTGGCCGCTGAGGCTGATGACGCGCCCCCACCCAGTGACCTGCGTCCGGCCGGCCGCGATGAGCGGCCCGGCGCCCCGCTGTGGCAGCTCGTACAGTTCGCCGATCACGTTCCGGACGCCCATGCAGCCGCTGTGGAGGGCGCCCTGTACGCGGCCGGCCTTCTCACCGCCTGGCTGCACCCCGACCCTGCGCTGACCGACCAGGCACTGCACGACAAGGTCGCCGACGCCTATCTGCGCCCGCTGCCTCCTGCACAGCGGCCCACCGGATCCACCCTGGCCGACGTACTGGTCGTCGAAGATCAGCAGCTCGTCGACGCCGCGGCCGTTCAGGCCGTCCTGGCATCCATCGCCGTGGCGGAGGACATCTCTACAACAGACGACGCGCTGCGCGCTCCCATGGTCACGACCGGCTCACACTTCTGCCTCGGCATCCAGGTCGGTGCGCATCCCAAGGAACAGCCGGAGTACATCGGCGCCACCGCGCGAGCCGCCCGTCGGCGCGAACGGTTGCGTCTGCTCGACGAATCCATCGCCGCCCTGGAAGCTCAGCTCGCCGGCATCGAAGAGCAGCAGCGGTACGCGCAAGAAGCATTCGACGACTTCGACTGCGCCAGGGATGAACTCCCCCGCACCCAGCCGATCACCGATGCGGTAGGCGAGGTGGCCGTGGTGGCGGAGAAGGTTGCCGGCGCCCGCCGCCGCCTCATCGAAACCCGCAAGCGGCTCGACGGGGCGATCGCGCGCGCCCATGAGAAGAACCGGCAGCTTCGGCATGCTGCCACGGCCGCACGGCTGCCCACCGTCCGCGAGGAACTGAACAACGTCGCCCAGGCCATCGACGACTTCGCCGACGCCGGGAAGGCGCTCTCCACCTGCCGTGAGCAGGCCGATGCCGCCGAGCGCGACATCACCGGCCGCAGGGAGATCATCGCAGCGCATACAGAGTCCTGCGCAGAACAGGCTGAGGCGCTACAGGCGCGCAAGGATGAGTTCGCCGTTCAGGAGGAACGTCTACGCACCCAGGAAGCGACGCTCGAAGCCCCTCTGCAGGAGATTCTGCAGCAGATCGCGGACGGGGAGGAGCAGCTCACCGCAGCGCAGAAGACGTACGGCCGTGCGAAGAAGGACGCGGAAGATCAGCGAGACCGGCTTCTGAAGGCTGACCATGCCCTGGAGTTCGGCCGTACAGCACTGGCCACGGCCGTGGCTGAGCAGGTGCGCACCACGCTCACGCTTGAGCCGTATGCCCGGCCAGACCTTCTCGGCCTCCTCGAAGCGAACGCCGAGACCGTCTGGCTGCCGCACGACATGTGGCCGAGCCCCGAGCAGGCAGTCCAGGCCCTCATGGACAGCCTGACCTCGCCCGACACTTCCCTCACGGGCATGGAGGCCGCCCAGAACGTCGTCCCCGCGTCCGTCGCATCCTTGATCAACGCGCTCGACGAGGCAACACGAGGACGGCCGATCACCGCGAGTCTCCTGAAGACCGTGACGACCAAAATCTCTACTGCTATCACCGCGCTGGAGGCAGCCCTGCTGGAGTCCGATCAGGGCTATCTCTTCGAGTGGGAGCCGGCGGGTGACATCATCCTGGCTCGGGTCACCGACAGCGAAGGACCAGCTCCCGTGGCGGACTTCGCCCGCCGCCTGGCCGAACAGCTCGCTGATCAGAGCGTGCTGCTGGAGGACAAAGAACGGACTGTCCTGGAGGACGGACTCCTGACCGGGCTGGCCGAGCAGATCCACGATCGCACCGTCGCCGCCCGCGATCTGGTCAGGAGCATGGACGCCGACACCCGCTCCAAGCCGATGTCTTCCGGGACGACGGTAGGCATCAACTGGGTCGTCTCCGACGCGCTCACCGACTCCCAGCAGGCCGTCAACAAACTGCTCGACAAGGACGCCTCCGGTCTCGGCCCGGCCGGACTGGCCGAACTCCGCTCCCACCTGCGCAGCCAGATCCGCGCCAAGGCCGCTGCCGACAAGAAGAGGAGCTACCAGCAAGTGATCGCGGAAGTCCTGGACTACCGCGCCTGGCGCAAGTTCGAGCTCCGTCTGTTCCGGCCAGGCATGAGCGAGGCGGAGCGGAAGAAGGGAGAACTGCTCACCAAGGCCAAGCACAGCGTGATGTCCGGCGGCGAAAAGTCCGCCTCCATCCACCTGCCGCTCTTTGCAGCCGCCCACGCCCAGTACAGCTCGGCGTACCCCACGTGCCCGCGGCTGATCGCCCTTGACGAGGCTTTCGCCGGCATCGACGAGAAGTACCGCCCCGACTTGCTCGCCCTCACGGCTAAGTTCGACCTCGACCTCTTCATGACGGGCTACGACCTGTGGATCACCTACCCCGACGTGCCGCAGATCTCGCACTACGACATGAAGCATGACGAGGCGTCTCACACCGTCTCCGCCATGTTGCTGGTCTGGGACGGCGAGCAGATCCTCGATGACCTTGAGTATCCCGGATCCGACGATCTGGCTGCCGAACTCCTCGGCTTCACGCCCCGTCGGCACGTTCCTGCAGAGGCAGGACTGCTCGCGGACATCCCTGAGGACGAGCCGACAAACGACGATGCCGAGGAAGCAGAATGACCGGGTCAGCAGAGGCATACGAGCGCTATCGGGCCCCCGAGTTCCGCCGGCTCCTGGCCGCTGCCCGGCGCTCGCTCGAGCGCCACGGCGGCGAGATCAAGGGCTCCATCGGCCTGGCCAACCCGACCACGGCCGAGCGTAACGCCATCATCGGCATTACCGGTACGTACCGGTCGGCCGACGTCCGCCGCATCACCATCCCCCTCTCAGCGTTGGAGCAGAGCGTCTGCAACGTCACCGGCATGTCGCTCCGCGACCTCCTGGAACGGATCGGCCCCGAGCTGCGATTTCGCGCCGATGAGCGGAACGCGCTCGATCAGGCCCGGCAGACGATCCTCCTTGAGGGCGAGGCCAGCCGGCTGCACGCCGAGCACTCCTGGTACCGGCAGTGGCTGGCCGGCCTCGCATCCGACGGCACGATCACCGCACTGATCAATAAGAAGGACACCCACCTCTTCAGCCAGGCCGTCCGCGTCCTGGAACACCTCTACAACCGGCCCGGCGACGCTCCACCGATCATGCTGCCCGCCTTGGCCGACGCCACCACAGGAGACACCAAAGCCCTCAACTCCGGCCGCGGCTCGCTGCCGACCCTGGTCCTGCGAGCCCTGGCCATGGCACGTGGAATCCCACTCGAACCAGGAGCCGAGGCCCGGCGCGAGCTGTGGGACGCCTTCGACGTCATCGTCGACGACCTCGCCAGCCGTGTCCTCGTCCTCAACCTCCCCGCGACCGGCCAGGGCCTGGGCCAGTGGCTCACCGACGCCGCCCGCTATGGCACTCCCTTCCACGTCACCCTCCACCAGCTCATCACCCTTCCGATCGCCGTGAACCTGCCAACGGTGTACGTCTGCGAGAACCCGGCTGTGCTCCGTCGCGCCGCCGGTGAGCTCGGTGTCGGCAGTCCGCCGCTGATCTGTGCCGAAGGTCGTCCCTCGACCGCCTTTCACCGGCTCGCGCAGCTGATCGTCGAAGCCGGCGGCACCTTGCGCTATCACGGGGACTTCGACTGGCCCGGCATCGACATGACCAACCAGCTCCGCGCCCGCTACCAGGCGGAACCCTGGCGGATGACCGCGGCGGACTATCTCAGCGCGGTTCGCGCCGACAGCGATCACGTCCCCCTGAGCGGCAAGGCACAGGGCACCCTCTGGGAGCCAGGGCTTGCTGAGGCCATGAAGCGGGAGAACCGCGCCGTCTACGAAGAGGCCGTCGCTGACGTCCTCCTGGATGATTGGAAGGGCCCTGCCAGAGCAGGGGGCGATGGATAAGCGGCGCCCTCATGAACAGCCTGACGGCACGCAGGGCGGGAAGCGACCCGCCGACGCCATTCCGAGACAGACCAAGTCAGCATCGCCCGCCAGAGCCATGCGCACAGGACACAGGTGCTCTTATGGGAGCGTCAACGGGCGGCGCAGGTAATTGAGTTGCTGAGGAAAGACGCTGCCTGCTGCACTGACCAGTATGGCGACAGTGATCACCAGCGAGACACGGACCGCGTTCCGCCAACAGGGGTTTGTGGTGATTCCCGGCGTGCTCAGCGGCGAGCAGATCGCCGCAGGACGCGAGATCGTCACTGCGCTGCTGGAGCAGCGCCCGTTCGCCGACGATCACGTCGGACCGTATTTCCTGTGGCCCCGCTTCGCCGCGGAGGGCCATCCGTTGCTCGACTTCTACCGGGAAACCGGTATCGGGGAGCTCGCCGCCCAGCTGCTGAGGTCGGATCTCGACGTCGAAGACCCGATTTTCGCGAGCAGGGCGCCTGCGAGACGTCCTGGGACGTCCTGCTGATCAGCGCTCTCTTGCCGTGCCTGGCGTCATAGTCTGCCGAGCATGGACCTCACCGACTGGGCTCGCGACCTGGCCGAGTCCCTTCTCTCCGAGCCCTTGCCCCGGCGCTGGGCGCACTCTCAGGGCGTCGCCGAAAAGGCGCAGTCCCTGACAGGGATCATGGGCAAGGATGCGGAACTCCTGTGGGCCGCGGCGATGCTGCACGACATCGGGTACGCACCATCGCTGGCCACGACAGGGTTCCACCCGCTGGACGGGGCCCGCTACCTGCGCGACCGTTCGGCTGCGGACGAGCGCCTGGTACGGCTGGTCGCCAATCACTCGTGCGCGTTGCTGGAGGCGGAAGAGCGTGGGCTGCGGGGCGAGTTGGAGGCCGAGTTCCCGGTCCTCGACGACGCCGGGCTGGTGGATGCCCTGGTGTACTGCGACATGACGACCACCCCGGACGGCACCCCGACCTCAGTGGACGCCCGGCTGGCGGAGATCCTCACTCGGTACGACCACGACAGCATCGTCGGCCGATTCATCCGTCAAGCCGATGAGGAACTCCGAGCTGCTGTATACAGGGTCGAAGCCCGGCTGATCTTGGCAGGGCAGTGAGGGAGCCTGGCGCTCAGTCGACGTGAGGGTACGTCCCGTCGAGGTAGTGGGCGATCTGCCGGCGCATCGAGGGATGGATGTCGTAGGAGTCCAGGTCCCCCGGCAGGACCCAGCGCACGCCGTCTGCTTCGTCGTTGACGGTCGGTTCGCCGCCGACAGGTCGCCCGATCACGGTCACCTCGTATGCCTGCCGGATCTCGCCGTCGGTGTAGGCGACCACGTGCTCCGGGGGCGAGTAGACGCCGAGAAGGCCGGTGGCGACGGCGTCGATTCCGGTCTCCTCCTTGCACTCCCGGACCGCGCACTGGGACGGAGATTCCCCAATATCCATGGCTCCGCCGGGGAGCGCCCACTGACCCGTGTCGCGTCGGCGCTGCAGGAGGATCGACCCGTCCGTCTCCTGGACAACGAGCATGTTGCACGCCGGGATCAACGTGTTCGGCTTGGGTGCGTTCTTGTCGTACCAGTACTCCGTACGTCCCATTGCGGGCCGTGCTCCTCACATGGACTCGGGTGACCAGGGCTTCGCAGTCTCCCAGACGGCGTCGAAGCCGGCGGCGTAGTGGTCGAACCAGCCGTCTTCCTCCAGGCGTCGCAGCTCGAACAGCGGGTTGGCGCTGGCAGGCTGGCCCCAGACATGGGGGTTGACCAGGAGCACGTCGTCGTAGCGGAAGAGGCTGTTGTAGAGGGTGGTGTCGTGGAGGCGTACCTCGCACCCTGGTGTGCCGGTCAGCTTGCGGTAGTAGGTGAGGGAGGCCCTGATCTTTGCTGAGAGGGTGCCGCCGATGCCTTCTTCTTCGTCCCGGATGGCGACCGCCTTGCCCGCCGGGTCGCCGAAACAGAGGCGGACCTGAACGCCGGCGTCGGCGCGCTCGGCGAGCATCGCGGCCACGCGCGGATTGGTCTGGGCGAAGAACGTTCCGCTGAACACCAGGACGTCGATGTGTTCCTGCGCGGACTGCAGGAGGCGGACCCAGGACTTCTGTGGGAAGCTCGCGCGGTTTGGAAAGGCGGCGACGAGCTCCGCCTGCTCCGTCGGCTGGCCCTGGGTGTCGTCCTCCTCCGGCGGCCACAGATACGACTCGTCCACCCCGAGGGCCTGCGACGCCGCCCAGCGGTGCTTGCGGTGGGGCCGCCGGCCCAGGCTGATCCAGCGCTCTACCGTCTTGGGATCGACTTCGCACGCAGCCGCGAGGTCCTCCGGGGACACCTTCCGCTGGATCATCACTGTACGCAGCCGCTCGTTCACGTTCGCATCCTCGCAGGACGTCGCGGGACGCGGCAAGATCTTGTGGGACACCAGGACGTCCCAAGAGGGCACTACTAACAGGCAGTTCGCGCTGCATACTCTGGGCGCGTGCAGCTCATTGTGCTCTGGGACGTGGACCACACCCTCGTAGACAACGCCGGCGTGAGCAAAGAGATCTACGCCAGTGCCTTCAAGGCCCTCGCGGGGCGGGATGCCGAGCTGCCTGCGCCAACGGAAGGGCGCACAGACCGGGCGATCATGCGTGACATGTTCGTACAGCACGGTCTGCAGGTCCCCGGATGGGAATCGGCGCAGCGGGCCCTGGAGGAAGCCGGGCGGGGCCGCGAGGAAGATCTACGGCGGCGGGGAAGGGTTCTGCCCGGGGTCCAGGAGGCGTTGAAGGTGCTCGCGGCGGACAGCGAGATCTGTTCCTCGGTGCTCACCGGCAACATCGCCGCGAATGCGCGCGTCAAGCTGGGGGCTTTCGGTCTCGACGCCCTGCTCGACATGTCGGTGGGCGGGTACGGCGAGGACAGTGAGGACCGCGCCCGTCTCGTCGACTCTGCCCGTGCCCGGGTTCACGCCGCCCATGGCCTCGCGATGACGACGCCGACCGTGCTGATCGGAGACACGCCTCGCGATGTGCGTGCTGCACATGCAGCCGAGGCGCGCTGTATTGCTGTCGCTTCCGGTATCCACTCGGTGGCGGAACTCCGCGCCGCTGGCGCCGACGTCGTTCTTCCAGATCTAACGGATACGGAGGGCTTGTTGGCCCGTCTGCGAGCAGCACCAGCTTAAGCCTGCCCGCCCGCCGTCGTGCGCCACCCGACCGCTCTGCCGTCCGGCTACGCCCTTCAACTCGCACTCGGCCCGCTGGACTCGCTGGTCGCCGCCATGCGCCTGCCCGCACCCACAAGTACGCCGCCCTGCTGCGCGTGGTGCAACGCCTCCACCAGGCCGGACAGTCTGAGGGGTGGCCTGCGGGCGAGTCCCTGCCCGCTCGCTTCATGTGGGGACCGCTCACCCCGACCGACCGCGCCGCTGTCCTGGACGAAGTGGTCAAGGGCGTCGGAGCAAGCGTCCTGTCGGTGGATACCGGCATCCGCATGCTAATCGATGCCGGAACCCGATCGACGACGGATAAGCGGAGATCGAGCGCATCCAGGCCCGCGCCTTCGAGGCCCGCCGCCCGCTTCGCGGACGCAACCAGAGACAACGCCGCTGCGCCTGAATACCTCGGCCTCCCAAAAGCTGGACCGGAGCTGCCGAGGATCTCGTCGAGTAGCTTTGTAACCGAATCCTCGGAGGTGAACGATAACTGACGGGACTTGGCGCTCTCTAACCGTCTTGCGTATGTCGAAGTTTCATTCGGTCGCGAGCGAAATGAATGAAAGCGATAAACAAGAGGCCCATTCCGATTACAGGTGTGAGGCTCCCGGCTATGATCCAGGTCGTGCCCCACCAGCCGCGATCCCCATCGGGATCTACGAATGGAATCCAAAGAAAATTGCTAGCGATGACTGAAAGCCATCTCCAGGTCTCTTTAGGGAAGCGGCCCGCTCGGAATTCAAAGTACATGGTCAGCGCCATGAAAAACATAAAGGCGTAGAGGTTGAGTACCCATAGGACCGGACTTGCGGCCGCAGATCCCTCGGCGAAGCGGATTTGGCGAGGCCACTCCCACATCATAATCGTGGCCAAGATCAGTAGTGGGATAGCGCGGCGTACGTCTTTTGCGATGACGTCAAGGCGCTCCTCGTGGCGGAGGGTGAAGCTGGCCAAGCCTTCGAACAGGGGGTTGGGTGCTGTCAGGGGGTCCAGTCCCTGCCTGGCGCGGACCGCTTCGGTTAGCGCATCTTCTTGAGTTGCCGCGCGAATCTGCATCCTAGTGTCCCCGACATAGGTTGCGACATCCGTGTGGAACTGATGGACTGTCTCTTCCGACAGCAGTGACGTATTCGGTATTTGCACCCAGCCGGGGTGCTGGTCAGTAGCCTTGAGCTTTTCGGTCAGATTGACCCAGAAGAGCTCCCTTTTCTTCATGTCATAGACGACTCCAATGATCGGGATTCGACTCTGGCGCCAATCATCGAAGTGATCTTCGATGGGGATTGCGTACCCGTTTGCGCGCTTGTATGTCTTGCCGCTCTTTACCTGGATGGCGATCCAGCAGCCTGTCCGCTTCCCGCCGCGCGTGAAGTTCACGATCATGTCCTCGCCGTGATCGTTACCTCCATCGATCTCCTGAACGATGTGGTCGTTTTCCTCAAGGAGTGCGCGAAGAGCATTGACGCCTGCCCTCTCAATGCGGCGGCTAGAGCGCACAGTTGACACTGGTCCCCCTTCGATCGACGACCGTCAGGATACGGGATGGCACTGACAGTGATCTTGCCTCGGCGGGATACGTGAGGGCTGAGCTGGACAGATGTTCGCGCTCGCTACACTGACCAATGGCGCGGGGGCGCTGCAGACCTGTGGATGGTTCACGCATGACGCGCCCCTCACTCCCCAACCCGCTCGAACCGGTCGGGCACCGCCGTGACGGGCGGCCGATCTACCCGATCGGTGCGTCTCCCGAGGACGACTCCAACAAGCCCGAAGGCGACGGCGGCGCGGCCGGCGGCACGGTCACGCAGGAGGACCTGTCGCGGCTGCTGGCCCGCGAGAAGACGCATGGCGGACGCACGCCGTGAAGAAGCTGCTCGGCGATCTCGGCTTCGACACCTCCGAGGCCCTGACCGAGTTCATCACCACCAAGCGCGAAGCCGAGCAGGCCGCCCTGTCCGAGGTCGAACGCCGGGAGCAGGCCGCCGAGGAGAAGCTGAGGGCCGCCGAGGCGCGAGAAGCGCAAGCCGCCCCCAAGGAGCGCGCGGCCGTCCGGCGCTCGGCCCTCGCCTGACTTGGGGCGGCCGGGGACGACCTCAACGACGCGGTACTCCTCAGCGCGCCGGGAGGTGCCCCTGCTGGCCGCAGGCAACATGACCGCGAGGCAGGCCGCGAAGAACCTCGCCGACCGGCTTGCCGCCGACCACAGACTCACGCACGTCATCTACCGCAACGGGGCGCGCGTTCCGGTCCGCGCCTGGGCGGAGGCTGCCACCCCTCGCGAAGTCGGCGGTCGCCTACAACGCCGGCATCGTGAACCGGACCCGCCAGGCTGGAGTCACGGTGGCCAGGGCGCGAAGCCGTGGATCGTGCCGGGTCAGGGGCGCAGGGCGTAACAGCGCAGCACGTCTAGGTCTTCGCTTCGGGCCGATGACCAGGGCGCGGTCAGCAGTTCTGCTTCCTGGGGCGTGATCCCGATCGACTTCCGCTCCTCCGGGAGGCGTTCAGCCAGCGGAGTAACCACCCAGAACGTCCCACCGGGTGGCAGGAAGCGTCTGATGCGGTCGAGGAAGGCGGCTTTGTCCTTGATGAAGGCGAATACCAGGCGGCAGGTGACGACGGCGTAGCCGGCGTTCGGCAGCGCGCTGATGTCCCCCGTCTCGATGTCGAGGTGCCGAAAGACCGGGCCGTCCGAGGTGGTCTGCTCGGCCTGCGCGATCTCTAGAGCAGCCGAGGAACAGTCGATCGCCGTAGTGCGATATCCCAGGTCAGCGTGGAGATACCGGGCGAGCGTTCCATCGCCGGAGCCGACGTCGAGCGCAGGCCGACCGTGGGCGACGCCGAGGAACCGGCCGGTCAACTGTCGCTCCTCGGGGCCGAGGCTGCGGTAGCGGCGCCCGGATTGCCACAGCGGGTTCCAGTATTCGGCCGGGTTGTTGATCGTCACGGGTTTGCGGGCTCCTCGGTGGCGTTCAGGGAAACGGGAGCGGCTGTGCCGAGTGTGCGGACGGGCGAGTTCCACAGCAGGAGGAACGGAATGACCAGGGCCGTGGTGATGAGCGTGAGCGTGGGGCGCAGCCCGAGCAGGGTGCCGAGCGCGCCGGCGGCGAGCGCGGCAAACGGGCGCAGGCTGAAGGCGAGCCAGGCTCCGGTGGCCTGGGCCCGTCCTTGGAGATGGTCGGGGGCGAGTTCCTGGCGGACGGCGCGCTGGAGGCCGCCGTGGCACACCGCGGCTCCGGTTTGGATGACCATGCCGGTGCCGATGGCGAGCTGCCCGCCGAGCCCAGGGCCAGCGAGGACCAGGGGAATCTGGGCGAGTGGGTTGAGGGCGAGCGCCCCGAGCATCACCTTGCCTGGGCCCAAGCGTCGTTCCAGGGGCTGCCAGGCGAGGGCTCCGAGGATGCCGCCGACTCCGCCGGCGCCCATGACGATCCCGAGGGCGGTCGGGCTCCAGTGCAGTTCGCGCAACAGGTTTGTTTCGGCAAAGACTGTGTCCCCCGCAGGTCGTGTCGCTTTACACCAGGGCTGAGCTTCTGGTGCGTGTCGCGTTACGGCATGCCATAGTGTCCCTTTCCCAGCTGCTGCCAGTGGCGGACATCACGTCTCGCCGAACTCGGGGGCCAGAGAAGACTCTACGGGCGGAAGGCGCCCGAGCGGATGGACTCACTGCTGTCTACCGGAGCGGCCTGCCGTATGTAACCGACCCCGGACACCACAGGAGCTTCCGCACCCAAGCCTGCCCGTGTACAGGCCGTTTGGGCTTCGTAGCCGCCTGCTGCCGCTTACTGTGAGCCAGGGGCATATACCTGATCATCTCGGATACGGAAGGACGACGGCAGCAGGTGGAGCACGAGGGGGAAGCCGGTGCGGCGCGTGACGGCGAGGTTCGCCGTCTCATCGGTAGGGAGCAGGAGTGGCGCAAGCTGACACGCCTCGTACGGCGTGCCCGTGGCGGCGCCCTGGACGCGGAAGGGCCGCAAGCCCTTCTCGTGACGGGTGCGCCCGGGTTGGGCAAGAGCCTTCTGCTCGATTCGGCCGCCGAACACGCGGCAGGGGCGGGCGTCCGTGTGCTGCGCTGTCGCGGCAGCGAGGGCGAGTCCGGACTGTCCTATGCCGGGCTGCATCAGCTGCTGCGCCCGATCCTGACGCTTGCCTCGTTGCTCCCGGTACGTCAACGGGCCGCCTTGTTGGGGACATTCGGTCTTGACGTGGCGTACGACGCCTCGGCTTCGCCGGGTGGTGCCGAACTACCGCAGGATCCGCTGGTCGCCGCGCTCGGCGTCCTGAGCCTGTTCTCCGAAGCCGCGGCCGAGCAACCGCTGCTGATCGTCGTCGACGATGCACATTGGCTGGATGTTGGCACGCTGGACGTGCTGGCCTTCGTCGCGCGGCGGTTGGAGGGGGAGCCCGTTGCAGTCCTGGCCGCCGCGCGGGACGAGAGGCTGCCCCCGCAGTTCCTGCGCGAGATGGCACGGCTGGCGGTCGAGCCCCTCGACCGTGCGGCCTCCGGAGCGTTGCTCGATCTGCAGCCGCAGGCACCGATCGGCCGGGTCCGCTCGCGCATTCTCGAACTCGCAGCGGGCAATCCGCTGGCCCTCGTCGAACTGTGCCGGGCCGCCGCCCGCGACCCGGAGTCCGCCCGGCGCAGTGGGGAGCAGTCCCTCCCCCTGACCGACCGGCTGGAAGCGATCTTCGCCCTCGACCTGCCCGTGCTTCCCGAAGCCACGAAAAGCCTGCTGCTGGTGGCCGCGGCGGCCGGAACCGCCGAGCTGTCCACGGTCGAGGAGGCGGCCGCCGCGCTCTCCGCGACTGCCGACGACTGGGGTGCGGCGGAACGCGCAGGACTCGTGCGCATCACTGACGGGCAGATCCGCTTCCGGCACCCACTGGTCCGGTCGGCCGTGTACCAGGCTGCCTCCTCCGGTGAGCGCCGGGCCGCCCACCAGGCGCTCGCGCAGGTGCTGGCGGGGGATCCCGATCGCCGTGCCTGGCACCACGCGGCGGCCGCGACCGGTGTGGACGAGCCCGTCGCCCAAGAGCTGGAGGCCAGTGCCGAGCGGGCCCAGCGCCGCGGCGGATACGCGGCCGCCGCCACCGCGCTGGAACGCGCCGCCCAGCTCAGCCCCGAGCCGGGGCAGCAGGCCGTGCGCCTGGTCCGGGCGGCGGCCATGGCCATGTATGCGGGCCATCCCCATTGGGTGGGTGACATCTGCGCCCGGGCGCTGACGGCGACCGACGATCCGGCCCTGCTCGCGGAGGCATCGCTCAGAGCGGGCTGGGCGCTGGCGGTGACCACGCGCTTCGCGGACTCACTCGGCTTCCTGCTGCCCGTCGCGCAGGCCAGTACCGAGAAGAACCCGGTTCTGGCACTCGACGCACTGGCCACCGCTACGACCCCCGCCTACAACTCGGGCGAGCGTGCGCATCGCGACGAGGTGCTGCGCATCGCCTCGCTGGTCTCCCCGCAGCGGGACGAGACGGACCGTATGTGGATCCTGGCCGGCTGCGATCCCCAGGGACAGCGTGCCCGGGTCCGCCGCGAGCTCGACGGAATCTGGGGCGGTCCGGTGCCGTGCCCGGAGGACGGGCTGGCGCGCGATCTGCAGCTGTCGCGTCTGGTGAACGCGGGGGCCGCGGCCTGGGTTCTGGACGAGACGAGTACGGCCGTGCGACTGCTGTCGGCCGCTCTCGACCACCTGCGCCGCTCGCCCACCGCCGGCGCGAACGCCACCGTCGCCCAGGCCCTGGCCTATGCCCAGTACGAGAGCGGAGCCTGGACCGAGGCGCTGGCCACCGTGGACGAGGCGTACCGCACCGCTGCCGAGGCCGGGTTGGAGAACGTGGTCGCGGCGGCTCCTGTGCTGGGCGCCACGCTGGCGGCCCTGCGCGGCGAGGGTAACGCGGTGCGGGTCGCCGTCCGGCGGGCCGTCGAGGGCGTGGATCTGACGACATGTCTGTCCTTGCAGGTGCGGATGAACTACGCGCTGGGCGCGGCCGGACTCGCCGACGGTGACTTCGGCGCCGCGTACCGGCACCTGCGCGCCACCTTCACCCCAGGGCGGAGTCCCGAGCCGGTTCACTACCACGCTTCCCTGCACTATCTCGCCGACCTGGCCGCGGCGGCCGTACGCGCCGGGCAGATCGAAGACGCCCGGGCTGTCCTGGAGTCGGTTCGGCGGTGGGCGGCCGGCGGGGAACGCTCGCCACGCCTGGAGACGATCTGGCACCGGGCATCGGCCCTGCTCGCCGATCCGGCCCGCCCGGACGACGCGGAGGCGCATTTTCGTGCGGCGCTTGCCGATCCGGCGGGCGATCAGTGGCCCTTCGAGCGGGCCCAGGCCCGGCTCGACTATGCCGAATGGCTGCGGCGCAGGCGGCGGTCCATCGAGGCCCGGCCGCTGCTTGCGGCGGCCGGGGAGGTGTTCGAGCGGCTCGGGGCGCGGCCGTGGGCCGACCGTGCCCTGGCCGAACTGCGGGCGTCGGGTGTGGCCACGACGCCCCAGTCGGCCCGTGACGCGGTGCTCGCGGAGCTCACTCCCCAGCAGCTGCAGATTGCCCGGCTGGCGGCCGAGGGGCTCACCAACCGGGAGATCGGTGAACGGGTCTTCCTGTCCCCGCGCACGGTCGGTTTCCACCTGTACCGGATCTTTCCCAAGCTGGGGATCACGGCCCGGGGACAGCTGCGCGACGTGCTGCCGCCGGACTCCGCCGATTGAGAAGGGTCAGGGAGCGGTGGGCCGCACCATCTTGCCCACCGCCAGGACGATCTTTCCGTGGGTATGCCGCTCGGCGAGCCTGGTGTAGGCCACGCGGACGTCCTCCAGCGCATAGACCGCGTTGATCGGGAAGGCGATCTCGCCCGTCGCCGCCAGCCGCGCCAAGTACTCCCAGACGCTGGGGAAGTCGGCCTCGGCCTGTCCGACGGCGCGGACACCGTGGCGGGTGACGGCCGCCCCGTCGGCGAGAGTGTTGATCCGGGACGGTGCTACGCCCAGGGTGAGAGCCGCGGCCACGTTGCCCCGGCCGATGTGGTCGAGGTAGGCGGTCACGGGCTTCGAGGTTGCTGCGCGGATGCGGTCGGCGAGCCCGTCGCCGTACTCGACGGGGACGGCGCCGAGTGACGTGAGGAAGTCGAAACTGTTCCGGCTCCCGGTGGCCAGGACGGTTGCGCCGCGGCGGCGGGCGAGTTGGACGGCGATCGAGCCGACGCCTCCGGCACCGGCGGACACGACCAGGGTCTCGGTCTGCGACAGGTCGAGTGCTTCGACTTCCGCGTACGCCGTGGCGCCGACGCCGGGGATGACCGCGGCCGGTGCCCAGTCCAGTTCGGGGGGTTTGCGGGCCAGCCGCTCCGGCTTCGTGCGGACGAACTCCGCCTGCGCGGCGCGCGGTGCGAAGCCCATCACCTGATCTCCCGGCCGGAACCCGTTCACCTCGGCGCCGACCGCGTGGATGACGCCGGCGTAGTCGTTTCCCTGCCCCTCGGGGAACTGGGCGGGCCACAGATCGGCGAAGACGCCCTCGCGGATGCCGATTTCACCGGGGTTTATCGCAGCCGTCTCGACGGCCACCACCACTTCCCCGCGCCCGGGTACGGGTTCGTCGACCTCGACGACGTCCAGCACGTCCGGCCCGCCGTACCGGCTGAACCGCACCGCCTTTCCCATCAGGATCGCCTCTCCACAACCTCGAACGCGACCACCGGGATCACCCGGTCGATGTGCTTTTGGTACTCGGCGTAGCCCGGCTGCTGCGCCACGACCTGGGTGAACAGCCGGTGGCGTTCGTCGCCTTCGGTGATGGTGGCGCGGGCGGTGAGGGTCTCGGTGCCGATCTCCAGGGTGGCGAGGGGGTTGGCGCGCACGTTGTGGAACCAGGCCGGGTGCTTGGCACGCCCGAAGTTGGAGGCGATGAGCAGAATTCGCTCCCCGTCGCGGAAGTAGGTGATGGGGGTGGTGGTGTCCTTGCCCGACTTGGCGCCGGTGGTGGTCAGCAAAGCCATGTCGGCGCCTTTGAAGACGCCGCCGACCTGGCCGCCGTTCGCCCGGAACTCCGCCTGGATTCCCAGGTTCCAGGCGCGCAGCTCCTCGGGGGCGGCGGTGCCGCTGGGGACGGCGTCGCTGGCCCTGGGGGTGCGGACCGGGGGCGGGCCGACCACCTTCAGGCCGTATTCGCCCGCGGTGGTGATGGCGGCATCGAGGTCGAAGGGCGGAGGCAGTTCGGCGGCCGTGGCGACCGGGGTGCCGTTGCGGGTGAACCACTCCTCGATCCCGGCCGGGGCGAAGGTGACGAGCATGCGGGAGGTGGGGCTGCGCACCACGTAGCTGTGCGGGACGCCGCGCGGCCCGAAGGCGACCTCGCCCGCGCTCAGGTCGTACTGCTCATCGCCGACGAAGAAGGTGATCTCGCCGTCGAGGACGGCCCAGAGTTCGTCCTCATGCGTGTGCACGTGCAACGGGGGCGACTGATGCTCCGCGTCGTGGAACTCCAGCTGCGCCGCCCGGCCCTCAGTGGCGTGGCCTGCGAGTTTCACGTCGACGGTACCGCCCAGGAACCAGAAACGTCCCGTCACGTCAGTTCTCCTTTAGCAGGCTGAGGGTGGGCAGGGGGCCGCCTGGGAATTGCTGGAGGCGGCCGCCGGTGGCTAGGCGGCCGAGGTCTACGGCGGCCCAGCCGGCGCGCTCGATCAGGCGCGTGATGCGGTCGTTGGCGCCGGCGTCGTCGCCGGACAGGAAGATCACCCGGCGTCCGGCTGGGGTACGGGGGTTCGCGCCCAGGACGTGCGGCGGCAGAGTGTTGAACGCCTTGACCAGCTTCGCGCCGGGGACGAGATCGGCGACGACCTCGCTGGAGGTGCGGCCGCCGAGGTCGGCGACCTTGAAGTCGGGCGGGCCGAGCGGGTTGGTGGTGTCGATGACAATGCGGCCGCTCCAGTCGTCGAGACCGGTGGCGGCGACCGCGTCCTTCAGCCGCCGCCAGGGGACGGCGAGGACGACGATGTCCTCGGCCGCGGCTTCCTTGACGGTGGTAGCGGTCAGGCCGGGGCCCGCCGCGGCGACGAGGTGTTGCAGGGAGTCGGGTCCGCGGCTGTTGCTGATGAGGACCTGCTCTCCGGCGGCGACGAGGCGTTCGCCTAGGGCGGTTCCGATGGCTCCGGCGCCGATGATTCCGATGGGCATGGCGGGCTCCTGTACTGAAGGGGGTGTGGTGGACGGGCGGCGGGCCGGGCGGGGTCGGGGGAGGCCCCGCCCGGCTGCTTCCGGTCGTGGTCAGACGGCGAAGCCGCCGTCGACGTCCCAGCTGGTGCCGGTGATGAACCGGGCTTCGGGGCGGGCGAGGTAGGCGACGGCGCTGGCGATGTCGGCGGGCTGGGCGTAGTGGCCGACCGGCATCAGCTGCTTCATGGACTCGGCGAACGGGCCCGAGTCGGGGTTCATGTCGGTCTCGGTGGGGCCGGGCTGCACGGTGTTGACGGTGATGCCGCGCGGGCCGAGCTCGCGGGCTAGGCCCCGGGTGAGACCGGCCACGGCGGCCTTGGTCAGGGAGTAGACGCCGATGCCCGGCACCGGGATGCGGTCGGCGTTGATGCTGCCGATGGTGATGATCCGCCCGCCCTGGCCAAGGTGCGCTGCGGCGGCCTGGATCGCGGTGAAGACGCCACGGACATTGACCGCGATCATGCGGTCGAACTCGGTCAGCGGGAAGTCCTCGATCGGGGCGACGTGGGCGACGCCCGCGTTGTTCACAAGGATGTCCAGGGCTCCCAGGTGCTGGACCGTCTTGGTGATCGCGGCGCGTACGGCCTCCTCGTCCGCGCTGTCGGCCTGGATCGCGAGCGCACGCCCGCCAGCCACGCCGATTTCCTCGGCCAGGGCCTCCGCCTGGTCCTTGGCGCTGGAGTAGGTGAAGGCGACGGCGGCGCCGTCGGAGGCGAGCCGGCGCACGATCGCGGCGCCAATACCGCGTGATCCGCCGGTCACCAGCGCGGCCTTCCCGGTGAGCGGCTTGTCCGAGGTTGTTGCGGCGTGGTCCACGGTCTGCGTGGTCATGGTGTTGTTCTCCGTCTCAGCGACATCCGTAATTCCGAACCGTTCGGTTACTATGTCGTGGTGGCTGCAACACGGGCCACGACGGATCCATTCCGCGGCAGCGGACTTCTTTTCGGGAGGCTCAGATGGCCAGGACAGGACGGCCCCGCTCCTTCGACGCCGACGTGGCCCTCGACAAGGCGATGCGTCTGTTCTGGGCCGAGGGCTACGAGGGCGCCTCGCTGAACGAGCTGACCGAGACCATGGGCATCAACCGGCGCAGCATCTACGCCGCCTACGGCAACAAGGAGGAACTGTTCCGCAAGGCCGTCGACCGCTACCTCGAAGGCCCGGGCGCGTTCGTCGCCGAAGCCCTCACCCAGCCGACAGCCCGCCAGGTCGCCGAGACGATGCTGCACGGCTGCGCGGATGCCTACACCACCCCCGGCTGCCCGCGCGGCTGTCTGCTGGTGCAGTCCGCCCTCGCGTGCGGGCCCGAGGGCGATCCGGCCCGCGCCGATCTCGCCGCCCGCCGTGAGTCCGGCGTCGCAGCCCTGCGCGAGCGGTTCGAGCGCGCGCAGCGCGAGGGGGACCTGCCGGAATCGGCCGACGCCGATGGTCTGGCCCGCTACCTGACCGCGGTGGGCCAGGGCATCTCGGTGCAGGCCACCGGCGGCGCCAGCCGCGAGGACCTGCACCGCGTCGCCGACCAGGCCCTCGCCGCCTGGCCCGCCGACTGACCCCTGCCACATGGGCTGCTACTTGGCGAGGAAGGCCAGCAGCGCCGCGTTGACCTCCGCCGCGTGGGTCCACAGCAGCCCGTGCGGCGCGCCCTCGATCTCCACGTACTCCGCCGACGGCAGCAGCGCGTGGAAGGGACGGCCGGTCGCGTCGACGGGCAGGATCCGGTCGGCGGTGCCGTGCACGATCAGCGCGGGGACGTCGATACGGGCCACGTCGGCACGGAAGTCGGTCAGCCAGGTCGGCACGCACGCCACCGACGCGACGGCCGACGAGCCGGCCGCCACCGACCAGCTCGCGCTGACCGCCTCGTTGCTGATCCGCTCGCCGAGCGTGACGTCGAGGTTGTAGAACGCCTGGAAGAAGCCGGTGAAGTAGGCGTAGCGGTCGGTGGTGACCGCCTCCAGGATGCCGTCGAAGACTTCTTGGTCGACGCCCGTGGGGTTGTCGTCGGTCTTGAGCAGGAACGGCTCCAAAGAGGCCAGGAAGACGGCCTTGGCGATCCGCCGCGAGCCGTAGGTGCCCAGGTAGCGGCCGACCTCGCCGGTGCCCATGGAGAAGCCGACCAGTACGGCGTCGGTGAGGTCAAGGGTGGTCAGCAGCAGGTCGAGGTCGGAGGCGAAGGTGTCGTAGTCGTAGCCGGTGGCGGGCTGGGAGGAGCGGCCAAAGCCGCGGCGGTCGTAGGTGATGACCCGGTGCCCGGCGCCCAGCAGCGCGGGCAGCTGCTTCTCCCAGGAGTGGCCGTCCAGCGGGTAGCCGTG
This sequence comes from Streptomyces davaonensis JCM 4913, assembly GCF_000349325.1. GTDB lineage: Bacteria > Actinomycetota > Actinomycetes > Streptomycetales > Streptomycetaceae > Streptomyces > Streptomyces davaonensis. The sequence continues at coordinate 8,719,830 of NC_020504.1, read as the reverse complement.
GATCAGGACGACCGGCTGACCGCTGCCGTGGTCCTCGTAGTACAGCTCGATGGGTGCGCTGTTTTCCTCGCCAACGGTGATGTACGGCATCAGCTGGTCTCCTTCACTGCACGGCGGATGAGCCGGACGACGGTCTCGGGGTGGGTGAGGTGGACGGCGTGCGGGGCGTCGGCCTCCACGGTGTGCGCACCGGCACGCTGGGCCATGAAGCGTTCTGCGGCCGGCGGGATGGTGCGGTCCGCGCGGGCGACGAGCGCGTAGGACGGCACCGTCTTCCAGGCCGCGGCCTGCGTCGGCTCGCCCAGCGCGATCGTGCTCGCCGGACGCTGGGTGGCCGCGAGTACTGCGGCCCGCTGCGTCGACAGCCGATTGCTGAGGAAGACGTCGCGGAACTTGGCGGCCTTGAGGTACAGGTCGATGCCGCCGTCGTAGGGCACCGGCTGAAGGGCGGTCGGGATCGGGGCGGCCGGGTCGTCGCTCAGGTGCGAGCCGGGGAACTTCGCCGCCAGCGCGGCTGCGCTCTCTCCGGCGTCGGGGATGAAGGCCGCCACGTACACCAGGGCCTGCACGCGGTCGTTGCCGGCGGCGGCCTGGGTGATGACGGCGCCGCCGTAGGAGTGGCCAACCAGCACCAGCGGGCCCGGCGTGACCTCCAGCAGCTTGGCGAGGTAGGCGGCGTCCGAGGAGAGCCCTCTCAGCGGGACGGCGGGGGCGATCACCGGGTACCCGGCTTCCTGCAGGTGACCTACCGCCGTGCTCCAGCCGGCCGCGTCCGCCCACGCGCCGTGAACCAGCACGACGGTCGGTCTCGTGCCGCCCGAGCCGGACCGGGTCTCGGCCGCAGCCTGGGCCAGCGGGGTGAGGGCCGTCACGGTGCCGGCCGTCACCGCGGCCGCGAACGCCAGCGCCGAACGGCGCGAGGGAGAGGAAGACGTCATGGAAGGAGCCTCCGAAGGGCAAGAGCAGCAGGAAATCAGGGCAGTTGGGACGCAGGAGCACAGGCCGGGGCGCTGTGGGTGGGTCAGACCATGGGGTTGCCGTTGACGGACTGCCCGGCGGGCGTCTCGGGCTGGATGACGTCCCAGTGTTCGACGATGCGTCCGCCGTCCAGACGGAAGATGTCAGCGACGATCACGGGCTCGCTGTCCCAGCCGAGGACACGGCTGTGGGCGATGACGAGGTCATCGGTGGCGACGATCCGGTGGGGCGTCCAGCTGAAGTTCTTCAAGGTCGGCACCGTCGTACGCAGGGCGTCCAGACCGTTCGGCAGGTTGGGATTGTGCTGGACGTAGGGTTCGGCCCAGTAGCGGTCCAGCGCGGTGAGGTCGCCCTGTTCGAACAGTTCGTGCATGGCCGTCAGTACGGTCTGCTTGTTGGCCTCCGGGGTGCCCGGGAGCGGGAGGGGCAACTCGCCCAGAGACGTGAGGGTGCCGCTCAAGCGGATGAGGGTGCCGTCGGGCAGGGCGATGTTGGAGTGCAGGGCGCCGCTTGTGAAGTCCTCGACGTGGTTGATGACAGCGCCGCTGGTCTCTCGCCAGGAGTTGAGGAAGAGGCCGGGCCGGATCTGCACCATGTGCGTGTCGACGGTCTCGGTGTGGCCGGTCTCGCCGATGCCGATGCCGCCGCCGTCGGTGACGGTGAAGGTCAGCCGGTCGGCCGCCTCGAAGTGAAGTTCCACGCGCAGGGTGTCCAGGACGGCCAGGAAACGATGCCCGATCACCGCCGGTGCCGTCGGCAGACTGGTACTGGCTGCAGGCACGTCTTCATCTCCTCGTTCTGTTCCGTAGCGGTGTAGGAGTCCGCGTGCCGGGGGTTGGTCAGGCGGGCCGGTTCTTGTCGAGCCAGGCCACGGCGGCCTCGGCGACCTCGCGCCACCCGTGGTCGAGGGTCAGGGAGTGCCCGCGGTCGGGGAACGCGCTCACCTCGGTCACGGCCGAGGAACGGCGGTACTGCTTGGCTGCGGACCGGACGACCGAGGGCGGCACGATGTGGTCCTTGCCCCCGGAGATCAGCAGCAGCGGGCCCCGGGCGTTGTTGTGGGTGGCGACCCGCGCGGGCGAGGAGGGGCTGAAGTTGGCGAACGCCGCCTCGAACAGCGGGCGGGCCGGACCGGGGATGGCCCAGCGGGCGTAGAGGTCGTCCGACTCGTCGGCGGGCAGGGCGTTGCCGAACGCGTACCGAAACTGCTGGGCGTTCAGTGACACGGCCTTGGAGCGGTTGCCCGGGTTGCCCAGCCCCACGAACGTCGACCGCAGCGTCGACACCGGCACCGGCTTCACACCCCTGATCGGGGCGGGGTCGATGGCGACCGCCGCCGCGACCAGCTCGCGGCCCAGGAGGTTCTGGGCGATGAGACCGCCGAACGAGTGCCCGATCACCATTGGCTTCACCGGCAGGTCGGCGATGATCCGGGCGTAATGGTCGGCGATGTCCGTGATCCCATAGCCAGCCGTGGCCGCCGGATGCGCCCGCGTCTCCTCCGGCGTCTCGCCGACGCCGGGCCAGCCCGGCGCGATCGGGTCGTAGCCGGCCTCCTCCAACAGCTCGATCCAGCTTTGCCAACTCGCCGGGTGGATCCACAGACCGTGGATCAGCACCACGGGCACAGACCTGGGGGTCATTGCCGGGCCCTCCTCATCATCAGAACCGGGAATCCTCCCCGGGGGACCAGAGTCATCGCCCCGCGCGGCGTCAGAGACCGGTTGGCCCGGGCCCGCCGCTCGGAACGGGTCCCCACAGCGTGCTGCGGGCAGCGGCCGGCACGCGTCTGTCACGTGACTGGTTCTCCCGTACAGCCATGCCCCAAGGGCTACGTTCGGCGCGGACTCTGGCCTGGTCAGACCGTGAACGCCGGACGGCACACCCCCTTCGCGGCCCCGACCTTGGGGAGTGCCGTCGAGGCCGCAAGCACCCCCGGCCCTGCCTGGATTGAGCCACTCGCCCTCACTCCAGCCGCGTCCCCACCGTGATGCCGGCCGTGCAGAACCAGTCATCTGACTGACGCCGCCAATCCGCCGGGCGGGCAAGGGTGAGGGTGACGTCGGCCCGCACCTGAGGGCCACCTGCGAAACGGAGAGAGCGACATGACCGCTGCCGCCCCCTACACCGGCTTACAGGCCCTGATCACCCCCCAGGACAGCGTCCTGCTGATGATCGACCACCAAGGCTCGCAGTTCGCCGGGCTGCACAGCCACGAGCCCGGAGCCGTAGTCAACGCGGCAGCCGGTCTGACGAAGGCCGCCAAGCTGTTCGGCGTGCCGACGATTCTCACCACCGTGGTGGCCGACCGCGGCGGCCGCCTGATCCCGCAGATCCAGGAGGTCTTACCCGATCAGGAGCCCATCGAGCGCACCACGGTCAACAGCTGGGAGGACCAGCGGGTCGTGGATGCCGTCCGTGTCACCGGCCGCAGGAACCTGCTCATCGCCGGCCTGTGGACGGAGATCTGCGTCACCTTCCCCGCCGTCCACGCCCTCGCCGACGGCTACAAGGTCTTCGCGGTCACCGACGCGTGCGGAGGTGTGAGTCCCGAGGCCCACGAACGCGCCGTTCAGCGGATGGTCCAGGCCGGGGTCGTACCGCTGACCTGGATGGCCGTCGCCGGAGAGTGGCAGCGGGACTGGGCGCGCGAGGCGACCGTGCCCGGCTTCGCCGAGATCCTGTTCGCCCATGGCGGCGGAGTCGGCACCAGCCTCGCCTGGGAGTTCCAGCTACTGGGCCTCGACAAGACGTGACGCCACAGAGCCGTCGCTCACGGCTGCCGTGAGCGACGGCCCCCGGCGCGGCCCGTCCGCGCTGCCTCGGCAGTCGATCTGCGGCAGTCTTACAGCGGAACTCCCGTGTGCACCGACTGATTTGGAAGTAGAAAGCCTCCATGCCATTCCGCATAGGCATAAGACCGATCCCGTCCGGCGTCGGCACGCTCTCCCTCGGCACCGCCCTGCTGCTGGCCGCCCTCGGCTGCACCAGCACCAAGACCTCGGACGGTCGGCAATCCGACGGTGCCGTGATCACCATCGGTACGACCGATCAGGTCACGAGCCTCGACCCGGCGGGCGCCTGGAACGCGGGCTCCGGCGCCGTCGCGAGCGAGATCTACGCAACCCTACTCAGTGCCAAAAACGGCTCGTCCGAGGTGACGCCGGACCTCGCGTCCGGGATCGAGCCGACCGGGGCCAAGGAGTACACGGTCACCCTGAAGCCGGGGCTGACGTTCGCCAATGGACACCAACTGACGGCGTCTGACGTGAAGTTCAGCTTCGACCGGATGCTGAGGATCGCCGACCCGGGCGGCCCGTCCCCGCTGCTGTACAACCTCTCCTCCGTCGCCGCGCCGACGCCCACGACCGTGGTCTTCACCCTCAAGTCGGCCGGCGACACCCTGTTCCCGCAGGTGCTGTCGACGACTGCAGCCTTCATCGTCGACGAGCAGGTCTTCCCGGCGGACAAGCTTCTCGACGACCGGGCCGTCGTGGCCGGCAAGCCCTGGAACGGCCCGTACGGCATCGCCACCTACGACAAAAATTCGCTGATCGCCTTCACGACCAACACCGCCTACCAGGGGCCGCTCGGCACCCCGAAGACCAAGAGCGTCCGGCTCAAGTACTACACCGACGCCGCCAACATGAAGCTGGACATCCAGCAGGGCGCCCTCGACGCCGTCCACCGCACCCTCGGCACGGCCGACCTGAACGACCTGTCGACCAAGAAAGGCATCCAGGTCCACACCGGCTCCGGCAATGACGTCCGCTACCTCGTCTTCGGCCTCAAGACCCAGCCCTACGGCAGCGGCACCAAGAACCCCGACGAGGTGAAGGCCCTGGCCGTCCGGCAGGCCGTCGCCGACTCCATAGACCGGGCCCAACTCGCCCAGCAGGTCTACAAGAACAGCTACCGCCCGCTCTACACCTCGGTGCCGGACGGCCTCCCCGGCGCCGCCCCCTCCTTCAAGTCGCTGTACGGAGACAAGAAGGGCGGCCCCGACAAGGCTGCGGCCGCCGCCCGCCTCAAGGCCGCGAAGGTGAGCACCCCGGTCACCCTCAACCTGCAGTACAACACCGACCACTACGGCACGTCCTCGGCGGACGAGTACACCCTGATCAAGACCCAGCTCGAAGCAACCGGCCTGTTCACGGTGAAACTGCAGTCCACCGAGTGGACCCGGTACAACAAGGACCTCGTCGCCGGCCGCTACCCGCTGTACCAACTCGGCTGGCACGCCGACTACCTCGACGCCGACAACTACCTGTCCCCGTTCTACGCCGGCGCCGGCCAGTACCGCGACCCCGCTGTACGGGACCTGATCGCCCAGGAACAGACCGAGACGGACTCCGCCAAGCGGACGGCCCTGCTCAAGCAGGTACAGGACAAGGCCGCCGCGTCGGCCCCGCTGATCCCGCTGCTTCAAGGCTCCACACCGATCGTCACCCGCACCAGCCTCAGCGGCGTACCGGCCGAACTGGACGCGACGTACCAGTTCCGCTGGGCGGAGCTCGCGAAGAAGTGAGCCACGCTCTCGCCCGCTACCTGGCCACCCGGTTCCTGCTCGTCATCCCCACCGTGCTGATCCTGGTCAGCCTGGTCTTCTTCCTCATGCGCGCGACCGGAGACCCAGTCACCGCCGCCTTCGGCAGCCGGCTCACCCCCGCCCAGCTGCAGGACAAACTCCACGAGGCGGGCTACGACCGGCCGCTGCTCACCCAGTACGCGGACTATCTGCGGGCCCTGGCGACCGGCGACTTCGGCCGCACCGCCACCGACAACCAGCCGGTCACACAGGTGTTGAGCACGCACGGAGCAGCCACCGCCGAACTCGCCGCCTACGCCCTCGCCGTGGCCCTGGTCGTCGGCGTACCGCTAGGCATGGTCGCCGCCTGGTACCGGGATCGCGCACCGGACGTGGCGCTGCGGCTGTTCGCGATCCTCACCTATGCTGTGCCCGTCTTCTTCCTCGGCCTGCTGCTCAAACTCGTCTTCGCCGTCTGGCTCGGCTGGCTGCCCGCCTCCGGCCGGGCGAGCCCCAACGTCCAGCTGTTCCTCCACGACCAGACCGACACCACCGGCCTCTACCTGGTCGATGCCCTGCGCAGCGGCAACCGCACGGCCGTGGCCGACGTGCTGAGGCACGCGGTACTGCCCGCCCTCGCGCTGGGACTGGTACTGGCGGGCGTGCTGCTGCGGTTGGTGCGCACGAACTTCATCGGCACCCTGCACGCCGACTACGTCGAGGCCGCCCGATCACGCGGGGTGACGCCATTCCGGCTGGTCACGTTGCACGCCGCCCGGCCCGCGCTGGCCCCGGTCGTCACCGCTCTTGGGCTTCAGGTCGCCGCGCTGCTCGGCGGAGCCGTCCTGATCGAAACCACCTTCGAGTGGCAGGGCCTCGGCCACCGGCTCGTCCACTACCTGACGGCTCGTGACTTCCCGGCTGTGCAAGGAATCGTGGCCCTGGCGGCCGTCGTCGTCGCGGTGACGAACTTCCTCGTCGACGTCGCCGTGGCGCTGGTCGATCCCCGGGTGAGGTACTGAGCATGGCCGACCGTATCCCCGACCCTCCTCGGGCCCTGCCGCCGGGCCGAGTGCGCGCCCGGCTGCGCGCGGGGACCGGCGTACAGCGGGCCATGCTGCTCATCGGGGCTGCGCTGACCGGGCTGGTCCTGCTCACCGCCCTCGCAGCGCCCCTGCTGGCACCGTACGGCTACGCCCAACTGCAGGACGGCGCCGAGTTGTTCGGTGCCCACCAGCCCCGCGGCGGCGATCACCCCTTGGGCACCACTGTAACCGGGTACGACGTGCTCTCACGCACGATCTGGGGCACCCGGACCGCCATCGAGATCATCACCATCACGCTACTGCTGTCGGCGGTCCCGGGAACCGTTCTGGGCCTGGTCTCCGGCTATCTCGGCGGCCGACTGGACCGACTGCTGGTAGGGGTGGCCGACGCGTTGTACGCGTTCCCGCCCCTGTTGCTCGCCATCGTCATGTCGCTCGCGATGAGCGGCGGCCAGTCCAGCCTCGCCGGTGGCCTGGGCGCGACGGCCTGTGCCGTTGCCGTGGCCTTCGTACCACAGTACTTCCGGGTCGTACGGTCCGAAGCAATCCGAGTGAAGACGGAGCCCTACGTGGAAGCGGCCCAGGTCATCGGCACCAGCACGCGGCGCATCATGGTCCGCCACGTGCTGCGCAACTCCGTGCGCACCCTCCCGCTGCTCCTCACCCTCAACGCCTCCGACGCCCTCCTCACCCTGGCCGGCCTCGGCTTCCTCGGCATGGGCATCGAGCCCAACTCCGCCGCCGAGTGGGGCTATGACCTGGGCCGGTCAGTCGCGGACGTCACCGCGGGCATCTGGTGGACCGCGCTGCCACCCGGCCTGGCCATCATGCTCACCGTCCTCGGCACGACCCTGCTCGGCGAGGGCCTCACCGACCTGGCCGACCCACGGCTACGCCAGCGCGGCCCGGCGCCCCTACACGAGGAAGGCGCCAGCCATGCCTGACCTGCTGCGCATCGAGGACCTGCACGTCACCTTTGCCACCGACACCGGGCCCGTCACCGCCGTACACGGAGTGAGCCTCTCCATCGCGCCCGGGGAAGTGCTCGCGCTGGTCGGCGAGAGCGGCAGCGGCAAGACCGTGACTGCCAAGTCCGTCCTCGGGCTCCTGCCCACCACCGCGGCCACCCGCGGCCTAGTGCTGCTCGGCGACGGCACCACCGACCCTGCCGAGGACGTACTGACCGCGTCTCCCGCCCGGTTGCGCGCCCTGCGCGGCCCACTGGCCGCCATGGTCTTCCCGGAACCATCCACCACCCTCAACCCGGTCTTCACCATCGGCTGGCAGCTCGCCGAAGCACTACGAGCCCACGGACACGGCCGCAGCAAAATCGATCGCCGGGCCCGGGCCATCGAGTGGCTCGCCAAGGTCGGCCTCCCAGACCCGGACACCCGGGTGAACCACTACCCGCACGAGCTCTCCGGCGGCCAGAAGCAACGCGTCTTGATCGCCATGGCACTGGCGACAGGCGCCAAACTCATCGTGGCCGACGAGCCGACCACAGCCCTGGACACCACCGCCCAAGCCGACATCCTGGCCCTGTTGCACAGCTGCCGCACCGACTTCGGCACCGCCCTACTGCTCATCACCCACAACACTAGGACGGTCGCCGACATCGCCGACCGCGTGGCGACGATGCGCGAAGGCCGAATCATGAAAGTCGTGGAGCAGAGCACGGCCCGCAGCCTGTACCCGCTGCCCGGTCATGCGCACACCCCCCGTCCGTCAACCGCCACACCCGCCGTCGTCTCTCGCGGAACAGGGCACGCGCATACCTCGGCAGCGGACGCCGAGCAGCCCGTCGTACGAGCCGACCGACTGGTCGTCGACTACCCCAGGCGACTTGGACGGCCATCCTTCCGCGCGGTCGACAGGGCCACCTTCGTCATCCGCCCGAACGAAGTCCTGGGCCTGGTAGGCGCAAGCGGCAGCGGCAAGACCACCATCGGCCGGGCCATCGCCGGACTGACCCGCGTCACCGCTGGCGAAATATACGTATTCGGCCGACCGCTGACCGACCGCCGCAGCCGGCACCGCCGAACGCACCCCATCGGCTATGTCTTCCAGGACCCGGCAGCCAGCTTCAACCCACAGCTCACCATCGGCGACAGCGTCGCCGAGCCGCTGACCGTCCACCAACGCCACCTCGGGCCCCGAGCCATCCGGGCTCGGGTCGAGTCACTCCTGGACGCGGTGCACCTACCGTCGGCGTACAGGGACCGCTATCCACACGAACTCAGCGGCGGCCAACGCCAACGCGCGAGTCTGGCCCGCGCACTCGCGCTGAACCCCCGACTGGTAATCGCGGACGAGCCCACCTCCGCCCTGGACCTATCCGTCCAGGCACGAGTGCTCGACCTTTTCACCACACTGCAGCAGGAGCTGGGCTTCGCGGCCCTATTCATCAGCCACGACCTCACGGCGATCGACCAGGTCGCCAACCGTGTCGTCATCATGCAGCACGGGAGGCTCGCCGAGTCCGCCTCCACACCCCAGGCTCTGGCCCCTCACGTGCCGCCTCCACAGGAGCCTGGCGTCAACCAGTGAAACGAACGGACGGTGTCCCCTCTGGTCAGTACTGCTTGACCGTTGAATGAGGGCCGACCCGGCATCTCTCAGGCCACCCTGATCCGGAGGTGCCGCGCTGGCGTCAATGACTGGGACACTCCCATCCTCGCCAACTTCCGATCCACAGAACCGCCAACTGCGAGTCACCGCCCAGCCACGACCTGGTCTCGTTCCCGCTGCCCCGCCAAGTAGCAGTCAGAGTCACAGGGGCCCCGGCGTCACCAGACCGATGGAGAAGGGACGTTCGGACGGCCCAGAGGCGGCAGGTCCTCGGCCAGGCGAGGAGCTCCCATCTCAACGCAGGATGGCGGGGCACCCATCAGTCTTCGACCGGATGCCCCACTCCTGTACATGAACGTTCTCGCAGGTGCCGAAGTACCTCAACCTGCGCGAGTGCCGGATGAAACCGGTGCTGGAGCGGGCGGTCAGCTACACGATCCGTACGGCGCACTTGCTCGCGAACTGTTCGGCAGAGCGCGGACATTCGATGGCTCGGCCAAGACGTCGCGAAGCCGTTCGATCTCTATCCGCTGGGCGGCGATCTGCGACAGAGCCCGCTCCCGGAAGTCAGTGAGCCCATCGATCTCCACGTCACGTGCGGCGAGACGCTCCTTCAGCCCGGAGACCTGTTCCTTGAGCCGCTCGATCTGTGCCGCCCGCGGGTCCGGGATCACGCCCGTTTCCCGAAGCTCGGCCAGCCGCCGCTCGAACTCCTCCGCCAGGTGCTGGTAAGGGCCCGGCCGCGGCGAGCCGTCGCGGTTCTTCTTGGGATAGAAGCCGGTGCGGGCGACCCCGGCCTGGGTCGCGAGGGTCTTGATGTCGCACTTGCCGCCCGAGGGAACGTCACCGGCGAGGAGCCGGTCCATAACGTGACGAATGGCGGTTTCGTTGTTCCGCCGGGTCTCGTCGCTGATGCGGGCCACGTCATGCCCCCGTTCCGCAGTGGGCGTCAATCTCGGCCAGTACCCGTTCATCGCGGGCGAGTTCCTTAGTCAGTCGAGTCTTCTCCGTCCGCTGCGCGCGCCCGATGGTGGCGATGAAGACCTTCTTGCTCGCGGCGCTGGCCGCCCATACCGGGCGGTGCCCGGCATGGTGGGTGGCCTGGGGGCACCGCGCTGAATCGCACATGCCGATCAAGGGCTCTGTCGCCCCGCGGGCGTGGCCCCCTGCAAGCTTGAGGCACAGCGCCTTGGACGGATCGAGGAACCAGCAGTAGTTCGCCGGCCCCAGGTGCAGGGCCTTGGCCCGCTTGGCGAGCAGGTTCGTCACCTCCTGGTCACTGCGCTTGATGTTCGGCGCCCCGGACGAGTCCAACTGTTCGTCGACGAACGCGAAGAAGTCCAGGAGGTCGCTGGCGCCAGGCCCCGCAGGCCGGATACCGTTCTGATAGTCGTGGAAAGCGTCGAGGGCGACGCGCATCTTGTGCTCCCGCTCCTCCTGGCCGAACTCGGCCATCAGCACCGACTGAGCCCCACCCGGGCGGTCCGCATAGCCCTCGGTGGTGACCACGGAAATGTGCTTGAGATGGATCTTGGCGGCCAGCAGTCCACCGGGCCGGTGCGCCATTTCCACCGCGAGGGTTCTCCGTAGCATCCGCAGACTGACCGGCACCTCGGGGATCGGCGCCAGCCCAAGGCGACGTCCCTCCGCGCCATTAACCCAGGTCAGGAACCATTCGTACGGGGTGAAGAACGAGAGCGACTTGAACAGGTGACCGGCGTTCTTCACCGGGTCAGCGAGCGAGGCGGCTACGCCGGCGGTCTCATACGCCTGCTTGATGGTCACCCACTGATCGTGTTCACCACCCAGCTTTCGGCCCTTGATGACCTTGCCCTTCAGCCGGTAGCGGAGACGGCCCTCGCCGAGCTGTTCGGGGGGCAGGCGGCAGTCGTGGGTCAGCTCGGCCAGTTCGCTCTTCCGCATTCCGGTCAGTGCGGCGAGCGCGATGAGGCAGGCTGTGCGGGCCCGGGAGAGCTGCAGTCGGGCCTCGGTGGTGTTCATCGGCAGGGTCCAGGGGACACTGCCGCGTCCGTCCGCGCGTTCGACCAGGGCGGCCATCCGGCCCCAGCGTTTGGCCAGGCCGACTTCCCTGACAGCCTTCTCCAGGTGGCCGCGCACGGTGGGCAGCCACGTGTAGTGGAAGGCGTGCCGTCCGGTCTCGTGGGCGAGGGAGATCAGGTTCACCCGTAGCAGCGGGTCGTCCGGATCCCAGCCGCCCGCCAGCCGCTCGGCGACGACGTGATCGAGGGCGACATCCAGCGGATCAGACTCCTGTATGTGGCGGTCGATGGCCTGCGCGACCTCGACCCTCCAGTCCGAACGCTCACGGTTGTTGCGGCCCGGCCGGTTCGGAACCATCTCCTGCAACTGTTGCTGCAGCTCCATGACGTGCGGCGCCAGCACCTCCACCACATACAGGGCCGCCGCGACGAGCGGTTGGAAGACGTCGTTGCTCAGCGGCGGTGTCGTGTTGCCCGTCCGACGGACCATCCCGGCGACGGAGTACGCCGTGCGTCGCCCCCACGGACGGAAAGCCGACACGTAGCCGTCGGCTGAGAACAATTCGGTGTAGTAGCCCAGCTCCTGGATGACCGCCACTACGTCCATGCGGTAGCCGGGGCTGCTGTCGCGGATCACGATGCCGTGCTTGTCCCGTACCTTCTTCCGAAGCTCCAGGTAGGCGGCGCAGTGCTGCTGGGTGACCTCCCCGAGATTGTCCACACCCTGCTCGGTGAGCCAGTTGAGCCAGCCGGTCAGCACGGTCAGCCGTCCGTGCACCGTGGCTATCAGCACCGGCGTTCGGTAGGCGTGGGCAAGTTCCCGCACCGCGGGGTGGTCCGGTGCGAGCCGGGCGAAGATGAACTCCTTCGCGAGTTCCCTCCACTGGGGATTGAGGATCTCGGCGAAGGACAAGATCCGCGCGTAGCGCGCAAGGTACCGCGGCAGCCCGATGACACCGGTGAAGTCCCAGATTGTGTCGTCGAAGTGAGGATGTGGGCCCGCGCCGTGGACCGGCAGACCAGCCGCAGCGCACACGTCTTCACCTCGAAAGACGGAACGAGAATAGGCAGCCGCGAGGCCCGTGGGCCGGTGCATGGTGGTCATACGGTGTGCTCCTCAGGTCGCAGGGGAAGCTCGACATCGGAGTCGGTGACCTCGGCAGCGGCTGCCCGTAGCGCGTGCTCGGAGAAGTACCGGTCGGGGGTCAGGATCTCGTCGAGACGGTGGGCGTACGGGCCGAAGACGGGGAGGAACTCGGCGGTGGTCATCTGCTGCCACTGGCGCGAGAAGAACGCCCGTAGCCGCAGCAGGTTCGGCAGATGGCGGGGGGCGAACAAGGCCAGCGGGCACAGCAGACACACCCACGGACGTGCCGGACAGAGCTTGCCCTTCGGCCCGTGGAGCCCCGACAGCTGATCTCCACACGCTGCGGTGAATACGTCGCGTTCCCCGGACAGGAGCTGCGCCAAAGCGTTGTCATCCAGGCCGAGCCGCTTCATGTGCTCGGGATAGTTCTCCACCAGGTCGGCCATTTCAGCGGTGGCCAGCACCAATGGCGGCAGCGCCCGGCGAACGAGGTCCTCCTGCGCCTGAGCGATGATGTCTTCCACCGCCTCGCGCTGAGCCGGCGTCGTGTTCGTCAGGTAGTGGTCCCCCTCGATGCCGGGAGACCGGTTCGGGTCTAGCGTGGACCGGCGGCTGCCGCGCCAGTGTGACCGGTCTTGCAGCGCGTCGTGGGTCGTGCGGATGCGGTGCCGGTGAAGGGCCAGGGGGAGACCGTCGTCACCAGTCATCTGAGTGGGACGCCCGTCCTCGTCGACAGCTTGGCGCCGCTCCACCCAGGCGCATATGGACAGGCGGGTGCCCGGCTTAGCCAGCCATCGCTCTCCCGCCCGTGTGCCACCTGGCGTGAAACGCACCCAGAGCTCTGGGCGTAGTTCCTCGGGCGCGAAGCGGCGGGCCACCGCAGAGTGATCAAGCCACTGTTCCAGCAGGCGAGTGGCCTGACGTGACAGAGCAAGGCTCTCTGCCGCCGTGCGGCCCTTGACGTAGCTGAGGAGGATCTTCGCGTCACCCGCCCACTCGATGTCGTCGAGTCCCAGGTCCGCGATCCCGTCCGGCACGACCCCGGTGTAGGCGCCGAACAGCAGTTGGTAGGCGATGATCACATCCAGGGTCGGGATCAGCGGATCCAGCACTGCGCGAAGACCGACTCCGTATCTCTGCCGGAAGGGGAACGAGCCGCGCTCTGCCATCTCGTTGACGAGCGGGTCGGGCCCGTGGTGAAGCACCAGCCAGTGATGGGCAGTGCGCTCACGGAGCGCCGCCCCTGGCCCGTCAGCTGACGAAGCGTGCTCACGGGCCGCGCAGAACGCGCGGAAGGCACGATCGACCTCGTCCCGGCAGGTACGGATGAGCCGGGCCCATTCGGCCTCGCTGTACGGCTGGTGCGAGCCGTACCGCTCGCCCGTGTTGAACAGTCGGCCATCGACGAACGCGCGCACATCCGGCGCCAGAATCTGATCCTGGTCATCCGCGCAACGCAACATCGCCCGCAGCGCACTTTCTTGGGAGGATCGCACCCCTTGCCGCCAGTACCGGGCGAGGAGCGCGCGCGTCAGGTCGGAGGCCCCGCCGGAGAACCCGAACTCGACCAGCCAGTCGGTGAAGCCGCGGATGGCCGTGAGGTAGAGATCGACGCCTCCGGCGCTGTCGACCTGTCCGTGCGGATGGACAAGGTCCGTGGCGCCTTCCAGCAGGGTGCGTGCCAGCCGCGGGAGTTCCACTGGCCGTCGCACGCGCAGGGGGCGGCGGTACTCCGACCCGTCGCTGAAGATGCAGTGCACGCCCAGCGGGTCAAGGGTGACGGTGGCCGGCATCAGACCACCGCCGGTTCGTCGTCGAACTCAGTCTCGACCTCGGCCTCCTCGTCCAGCAGGCCGTACTCCTTGCCGACCCGCTGGTACAGGGAGTTGAACAGACGGAGCACGTCCAGGCGATGGAGGTACGCTTCCGTGGTCAATGAACTGGTATGTCCGAGCAGATCGCGCAGAATCAGCAGCGGTTCTTGGGTCCGCAGGTAGTGCGCCAGGGCGGCATCGTCGTCGGTGTCGCGGACCTGTCGAGCAGCCTGCTCATACCAGCCACGCATCAGCCGCGCCATGGTCGCCATGGCCATGGTGTGACGCAGCCGGTGCGGATTGACGTGCGGGAAACGCGGCTCGTAACGCTCGCGGATGCGATCGGAGGTCCTGGCGAAGACCGTGGCCCATCCGGTGAACGGACGTCCCTGGCCCCACACCGACAGCAGCATCGAACCCCCCTCCGGGGCGACCAGACGCCGCCGCTCGTCAGGGCCGAGTGAGCTCCACTGGACGCGGACCCCGTTGACGCGTCCGCCCCGCTGGTCGGCGTCCGTCACGAACAGAGGCTCTCCCCAGCGGGCCGGCGGACGCCACAACGATCCGAACGTCGCTGCAGCTCGATCGAGAGCGATGTAGGAGTGCAGCTCAGCCAGCGAGTCGTAATCGATCCACGACTCGCGGTACTTGCTTCCCTTGGTGACCCCGGACGGGATCGGAAACGACAGCGGCACCGCAGTCCGCCGCGAAGGAAGCACGGGCACCTCGCAGACCAGCAGGTACGTGTACTCCTGGCTTCGTAGCCCGCTGGAGACGATCATTCGGCCGACCGCCGAGTTCCGGGCCAACTCCCGCCCTCGGTACCGCAGATCCCGCTCCCCGTCGGGGCTCAGGCCCGCCAACCCCTTCAGGAACATGTCCGTGAAGTCGTCGTCGAGATACTTGATCGTCACATGAGGCTTGGCTTGGCGCCGCCGTGACTGGTTGACCCGCCCGCGACGGACTTGCCCCTTGAAAGCCCAGATCGCCTGCCGGTACGTGAACGGCTCGGAGTCGGCGTACCCCTCATCCCTCGCCCACTTGTAGAACCCGGCCAGAATCCCCATGTTCTGATTCCACGTGGACGCCTCGAAACGATGCTTGATGGGCCCCTGGGCTCGATAGACGGAGTACGCGCCCAACGCCGCCTTCAGACGACGCCGCGTGTCGAACAGGGCGACCCCGTGCTCGGATATGAACTCCAGCCACTCACGCACCGTACGCACGTAGTAGGGCCACGAATTCGGAGATGGGCATCCATTCGCCGGCAGCTCGCAGGCCCAGCAGTTGATCACGGTTGTGGGACGGATGCCGTTGCTGTCCTCGAACAGGAGGTCGTCGTCGAACAGTAACGGCATCCCCTCCGGAATCGCCGGCCTGAACGCAAGCCCCCAGGACTCCCAGCCCGCTGACGAATAAGTCGATTGGTGCATGGCCGATGAGTACCAATGCAACCTAGCTGAGTGCAACAAACAAATGAGCAGGTCAGGCGGCCCTTCCGGCAGTAAGCAACACCGTCGCTAAGCGGGAACAAGCAGGTACAGCGACCACAGGGCGCTGCTGGCGGCCAGGACGAAGGAGGTGGCCGTGTTGGCCAGCACGATCGAGCGCACCACGGGTGTGCACAGGGTGTAGGTGAGGCCCTCGCGGATTTCCGTCCAGTGGCTCGTGTCCGCCGTGCGTGCGGGTGGCGGGTCCTCGCGGTGTTTGATGCGCCAGAGGAGCAGTGAGCTGGCGAGGTATGAGGCGGCATCGACGGTGACGGCGCGGGCCGCGCCGAGCGCGGTGACGAGGGCGCCGCCGGAGTTGTTGCCGATCAGGTCGGCCAGGGAGTTCCCGGCGCCCATCTTGGAGTTGCCGTCCTTGATCCGGTCCGGGCCGAGGAGGGAGGGCAGGTAGCTGATGGAGGCGTTGCTGCCGATGACCTGCAGGGCGGCCACCGTGAAGGCGACCGCGTACAGCTGGATCAGCGTGATGCGGGCCAGGAGTTGTGCCGCGGGGAGTGTGAGGAGGACGGCTGCACAGAGCAGGTCGCAGGTAATGATCACCGGGCGTTTGCGGCGGCGGTCGGCGAGGACGCCGGCGTGCAGGGACAGCAGGAGGGCTGGCAGTTTGGAGGCGAAGGCGATCAGTGCGACGTTGAAGGTGGACGCGTGCAGTTCGACGACGGCCAGGACGGAGAGCGCGATGGTGGTCACGCCGCCTCCGGTGACGCTGATGCCCTGGGCGAGGGCGTAGTGCCGGAAGTCGGGGTCTCTCCATAGGTTGCCGGGGGCGTTCGGTTCGGATCGGTGTGGCACGTCCGTGAACTCTCCTCATCCGTACGGCTGTTTCGCTCAGTGCCTGCGGTGTGCTTGCACTCTGCTTCAGTTGGTCAGGCCCGAGCGCTGGGCAGGCGGTCCGGGTCAGCGCGGCAGTAGCCGTTCGACTTCTTGGCCGTGCAACAGCTGGGTGATGTTCTCGACGAGACCGCCGAGGTCGTCGGCGGGTCCGGTGGCGGCGACCTGAATGGCGTCGTCACCGGAGGGATGGAAGACCGCGGCGTCGACTCTGATCCGGTCCGGCTTGTCGACGTAGTGGGCGTTGACCGAGCAGGCGGTCTGGCAGTTGCCCTTGAGCTGGGCGAGGATGCCGCGCTCGACGGCCAGCAGCCGGGCGGTGGCGGGGTCGTTGAGGGCGGTGAGGAGGTGCGCGGCGACGCTGTCACCGCTTCGGTGCTCGACGACGAGCGTCCCGGCTCCGGTGGCTGGGGCCAGTACCGATGTCGGAATCAGTTGAGTAGCGCGGTCGGCCTTGGACACCCGGCACAGGCCGGCATAGGAGACCACGAGAGCGTCCAGCGGCTTGTCCCCTTCGCCGGCGTCGAGGCGGGCGAGGCGGGGGAGCAGGTTGCCGCGCACCGGCTGGATGGTGAGGCGCGGGTAACTGGCGCGGAGCTGGGCGATGCGGCGCGGGGCGCTGGTGCCGATGACGCTTACAGGTGGGAGGTCGTCGAGGGTGGTCGGGGGTCGCCCTGCCGGGAGGACGAGGGCGTCCCGGGCGTCTTCGCGGGGCAGGACGGCGCCGATCGTGGTGTCGGTGCCGCGCTCGTGGGGGCCGGGGAGGTCCTTGGCACACGAGACGGTGACATCGACGCGTGCGGTGGCAAGCGCCCGGTCCAGCTCGCGTACCCAGACGGCCTTGCCTCCGATCTGCGACAGAGGACCCTGATGGAGATCACCGGCGGCTTTCATCGGGGCCAGGTCCACGGTGACCTGGGGAAAGGCGCGTTTGAGCAGGTCGGCAACGTGTGCTGCTTGGACCATGGCCAGGTCGGAGTCGCGGGTGCCGATGACGAGCCGGGGCGGGATGTAGGTCACGGACGGATCCTGGGGTCGGGGAATTGAGTGGTGACGAGGGTGACGATGGTGGTGATGGCGAGGCCGACCGCGATCACGCCGAGGCAGCCCAGCACGTCGCGCAGCGTGCTCCACAGCGGGTCGGTGGCCCACTTGCTGGGCCACCGTGCAACCGGGCACGCCGTGCCGGTAGGGCGGTCGGCGTCAGTCGGGGGCGCTGGTGGCATGTGTTGAATCACCGTTGGCCGAGGGAGACGGCAGGACCACTGGGGCGACGGTGCCGTACTGCTGGGCCTGCATCAGGTACATGCGCCGGTACTGGGAATCGGGCAGCGCCATGAGCTCCTGGTGGGTGCCGCTCTCCACGAGGTGCCCTTGGTCCAGGACGTAGATGATGTCGGCGTGCTGGATGCCGGCCATGCGGTGGCTGACCAGGACGACGGTCTTGCCTTCGTCGGCCAGGCGGCGGATGCGTTCGAAGGACTCGATCTCGGCCTCGGGGTCGAGGGCGGAGGTGGGTTCGTCAGCGATGACGAGGCTCGCCTGCCGGTGACGCAGCCTGGCTTGCCCGACCGTCTGCCACTGCCCGCCGGACAGTTCCTGGCCGCCGCGGAACTGCCGGGCCAGCAAGGTGGAAAGGCCGCGGGGCAGGGTGGTGGCGAGCTTGTCGGCGCCCGAGTAGGCAGCCGCGCGAGTGATGTCGTCATCCGCGTTGCGCTCCGGCTGACCGATCTGGATGTTGGTCCGCAGGGTGAAGGGCCAGCGCTGGAAGCCCTGGTCGAGGACGGCCACATGCTGGAAGATGTCCGCCCGGTCGGCCTCGACCAAATCGGTTGGCCCCCACAGGACGCGGCCTGCCGTGGGCCGGTGCAGGCCGGCAAGGAGCTTCACCGCGGTGGTCTTGCCGCTGCCGTTGGCCCCGACCAGGGCGATGACGGCGCCGCGCGGAAAGGTCAGGGAGACGTCGCGCAGTGCGGGAGTGTCGCGGTCTGGGTAGGTGAACGACACGTTCTCGAAGGTGATTTGGTCGGGAAAGGTGCTGACCGGCTCACCTCCGGTGGGGATGGCCCGGCGCTCGGCCTCATCACGGAAACGGTCAAGGTCGCGGACGTAGAGGGACTCCTCGTGCAGCCGCAGGACGTTGTCGACAAGGGCGCCGAGGCTGGCTGAGCCGGTTCGGATGGCGAGCGCGGCGGTGGCCACGGTGGCGGCGCTCATGTGGCCGGTCAGCCATAGCGCGCCCAGTCCTGCGAAGGTTGCCGCCGTCGCGAGGCCAGCCATGGCCGCGGCGATCAGTTCGGTGACCGCGCGGCCGTCGGCCAGGCGGGTCTGTTCGGCCTCGGCGGTCTGGCCCATCGTGCGGAAGTGATCGAGTAGGAAGCGGCCGACCTGGTGGACGCGGACCTCGGTGGCCGAATCCCGGGTCGTGATCAGGTTGTTGACTAGACGCTTGGCCCGCTCGTGTTCGATCCACTGCATCCGTGAGGCGTAGCGGCGCCGACCCACGTGCATGGCGCCCCAGCCGCGCGGCAGCGCGATGAGCAACAGCAGCGGCAGCAGAACGGGACTGAGGACGGTGACCACCCCGGCCGCGGCGACGAGGGAGAACACGCCGTTCACCACAGCCACGCAGATGCCGATCATGGCGCGGGAAGACTGAGCGCCGAAGTACGCCGAGTCCAGCAGTGATCGGAACTCGCCGTCTTCGATGGCCTCCAGTTCCGCGCGGGTGGCGCCTTCCAGGAACTGTTCGGTGGCCAGCCGCTCGACCTTTGGCTCCAGCCGCCCGGTGCAGGCCGTCGACAGGCAGGCCAGGATGGTGCCGACGACGGCGATGACGCAGCCGGCGATCAGGGCCGGGAGCGCGGCGTGGAGCCGCGCGAGGTTGTCCCCGTCCTTGAGCAGGGCTTGGATCACCTGGTTGGTCACCAGCAGCCCGGCGGCCTGGGTGAGGCCCTGGCCCACCTCGGCGATCCCGATGGTCAGCAGGGCACGGCGGTCCGCCCGCCAAGCCAGGCGCAGGGTGCTGCCGACCAGGGTCGGCACCATGCGGGCGGCCTGCCCGAATTTGGTGTCCAGCCGCGCGTACTCGTGGCGCACCCAGCCGAGGTCGTAGCGCAGCGGCCCGCCGAAGAGGGCGACCTCGGATTCGGAGACGGCCGGCTCCGTCTTCCACACCCGTTTCCACAGCCGCTTCATCGCGCCTCCGATACGGCCGGGCCAGCGGGAGCGTGAGGCTCGCCGTCGACCAGAACGGCCGGCACACCGGTGAGCAGCGCGACGTGGGCCGCCTTGATGCGGCGGGCGAGGCGGTGCGGCAGCCGCCCGAGCGCCTCGTCGACGGGGAGGAACTCGGCCGCGCCGATCTCCCCGTCCGCGAACCGCAGGGACGTGCACTGCTCGTCGGTGAGCGGACCCACGTGGAACACCGTGACCACCATCGCCCGCCCGTACCGCGCGGCCGGGACCTGGTCCACGACAAGCAACTGCCCGATCGGTACGCCGGTCAGGTCGAGCTCCTCGGCCAGTTCCCTCTCCAGGCCCTCGATCTGCGTTTCGCCGGCGTGCACCATGCCGCCGGGCATGTCAAAGCCGTCCTTGTAGGTCGGGTCGACCACGAGAATCCGGCCGTCGGCGTCCGTGATCAGGGCCGTGCAGGATGCCATGGGCGCCTCGACCTGCGCCCAGTACGCCCGCTGCTCGGCAGTGACCACACGGTCAGGGCGGCCGACCGGCTGCTCGGTGGTGTCAGGGTTGCTGGTCATGCAAGTCCTCCTAGGCCAAAGGGCAGTGCAGAGCTTCGCGCCGGCCGACCGCAGGCACGAGGCGGGTGTCGTGATCGGACGTCAGAGCTGCCCGGCCACCATGCCCGTCCGGGGTATCTCGACCGCGGCCTGCGGCGGGCTCAGCGGAATGCCCCAGCGGGCCGCCGCCGTACGGGCCGCGTATTCGGCCTGTTCGCTGCCGGCGCGTCCGAGGCCCAGCAGCTCGCTCGCCTGCATCGGGCTGACCAACAGCCGTCCGTAGGTGATGCCGGTGGCGACATCCTGCGGCGCCGGCCCCAGGGAGGTGATGCGGGCGATGTAGCGGGCCCGGGCGTTCGGCCCGGTGCCCGGGCCGTAGACCGCACCGTCCGGGTCGTGGAGGTAGCCGAGGTAGGTGGCGTCGCGCAGGTGCAGGTCCGCCTCTTCGGCGGCTTCCCTCAGTGCCGCCGCTGTCGGCCCGTCGTCCTCCGCCTCGACGGTGCCGCCCGGCAGGACGCAATGGCCGTCGCGCGGATCCACAAGAACGACGACCCGGCCGAGCGGGTCGAAGGCCCACACCCACGCCTGCTTCACGGGCAGGTCGGCAGCCGGCTCGCTGCCGGGGTGCCAGGCGATCTGCTGGTATCCGACCGCGATGCGCGGGATGACGTTCTGACGCTGCAGCGCCGGTCCGCCGCCGACGGCCTCCCCGTCCTCCAGCACTGCGGGTCCGGCACGGTCAATCCGGGCACGGAGGGCGCCCAGCATCCGTCGTCCCTCGATCGGGAACATCTGGGGAACGGCCTGCGCTGGCGGCAGAAAGTGGAACGAGGAGATCTCGTCCTCGGGCAGGCAAATCCGCGCGATGTCACTCTCCTCCAGGACGCCGCCGTCCCAGATGGAGATGGTTTCGCCCGGGAGGCCGTACACGGTTCCGAACTCCGGATTGCCCATGCTCACCCAGTCGACTGCCAGGAGCCGGCGTACGCCGATGGGCAGGCCGAGCTCCTCGGCCACCTCCCGCACCGCTGCGGCTGAGGGCCGCTCCCGTTGGTCCACTCCCCCGCCGGGCAGCAGCAGCGTCCCCGGCCGGTATGCCGGGTCGAGCACCAGGACCTTGCCCTCGGCATCCGTGAAGAGCACCGCGGCGCCGCCCCAGAATGCCGCGCGTGAGCGGGCGTAGTCCTCCGGCGCCATCAGCCCCACGGGCTCGCGCTCATCCTCAACAGGCATCCGGCCACCCCAGCGTGCTCGCGCTCTGGCCGCGCTGAATGCAGATCAGGGCCTGGCGGGTGTAGCGCACCAAATTCTCCGGCAGGTCCGAGAGCGGCCACCATCGCAGCTCCGCGCACTTGTCCGGTTCCGCAACATAGGGCCGTCCCGAGTACTGCTTGGCGGTGAAGAAGAGCTGCAGCCGGCTCTGGCTGGTCTGGGGGTCGTGGTCGTGGGCGATGTGCGCGACTACCAGGTCTTCCTCGGCGAGGGCGATGCCCAGCTCTTCCCGAGCCTCACGGACCATGCCGGCAAGGAAGGACTCCCCGTCCTCAAGGTGGCCGGCTGGGGCGTGCCACCATCCGTCACACCAGCCAGTGCCCTCACGCAGGCCCAGCAGCACCCGGTTCTGCTCGAACAGAACCAGGTGAAGTCCGATCACGGACTGGTATGCCAACGCCTTCTCCTTCTCGACATGTCGGTGTGATCGGAGGGCAGTTGACCGCCGTAGCCGCAGGACAGGACCCCGGGCACGGTGCGATCCGTCCTGCGAACGCGACGGCTGAAGTGAGCGAGGAGTCGTGACAGGCAACGGCACGGGTTCGGTCAACGCCCGAGCAAGAGCGACTTGTCGATGCCGACAGCGCCTTGTAGGCGGCTCACACGGCACAGCGGGGCCTCCCGAGGCATGAGGAATTCAATGCATACGCCGCCTGTGACCGCAGCGACTCGGGTGCCCGTTGCCGGACTCCGCTGAGTCTATCTAGCCTGAGGCGTAAGGTCGTTGGGCGAGTCCGTGTTCTCGTCGCTTCCACTCGTTGCGGTAGTTCCTCGGAGTGTCCGGCGCATCGAGGAAACGCCACCTCGTCGCCGACCACCTGCCTCAACTCACCGATCGCTTCCTCGCCACCAGGCATCCGACGGAGGCCGGGCTTTGGAGAGCAGCCGCCGCAGCCCTCACCTTCCAGAACGCCGAAGCGAACACGGCACCCGTCGGTGGCTGGGACGTCTGCTTGCTCCTCAGCTTCCGATTCTCGATTGCCACCTCAGCCACGCGCTCCGTACTCTGCACGGCAACGCGTTGACGGAGACGAGTAGCCACGGGACCACGCGAGCCGAGAGAACCGCCGGAAGCTGAGAAGGCGGTCTCGCACCCTGCGGTGAAGACCCTCCCGAGCGCGGGGAGGAACGACCCCGTCTGGTGGTCCAATGCCCCGCCGGCCGGCCCCCGTCACCAGGCCCGAATGAGGCCGCCACCCGAGTGGCGGCGAAAGTGCGGTGGCACCGCGAGTTGCCCTTCTCGCCCGCACTCCCAAGGGATCATGACGACGTCCTTCGGAGGACCCGAATGATCCACAGCCGCGTACACGTCTCTGACCTGCGAGAACACGTCGGCCGTACCGTTTCCGTCTGCGGGTGGGTAAACGCCCTCCGCCTGCAGCGGACCATGCAGTTCGTCATCATGCGCGACCACACCGGCCTGGCGCAGGTAACCCACAAGCGCGACGACGGGCCGCTGGAGGCCCAACTCGAAGCTCTAACCCCCGAGTCCGCCGTCCGTATCACCGGCCGAGTCGTCGACGCCGCCCAGGTCAAGCTCGGTGGTCTGGAGATCGTCCCCGAGGCGGTCGAGGTCCTGAACCCGGCCGCCACGCCGCTGCCGATCGACGAGCACACCGCCCTGGAACAGCGGATGGACTGGCGCTTCCTGGACGTGCGCCGCCGTCCCGCCACCCAGCTGATGTTCGCCGTGCAGACCACCCTGGAACAGGGCATGCGCGAGTACGCCTACGCGCAGGGCGCCACCGAGATGCACACCCCCAAACTCATGGGCACCGCCGCGGAGTCCGGCGCGGAGGTCTTCCAGCTCGGCTACTTCGGCCGCAGCGCCTACCTGGCGCAGTCGCCGCAGCTCTTCAAACAGATGGCGATCGCGGCCGGCATCGACAAGGTCTTCGAGATCGGGCCGGTCTTCCGCGCCGAGCCGTCGTTCACCTCCCGTCACGCCACCGAGTTCACCGGCGTCGACGTGGAGCTGGCCTGGATCGACGGCGTCGAGGACGTGATGACGTTCGAGGAGCAGATGCTCGCCCACGCCATCGCCAAGGTCGCCGACGCGCACGGCGAAGCGATCGCAGAGCACTTCACCGTCGAGGTCACCGTCCCCACGACGCCCTTCCCCCGCATCACGATGGCCGAGGCACAGGAGATCCTGCGCAAGGGCGGCTGGGACCCCGTGGGGGACAAGCAGGACCTGGACCCCGAGGGCGAGCGGAGCATCTCGACCCACATCAAGGAGGCCACCGGGCACGAGTTCGTGTTCATCACCCACTACCCGATCGGCATCCGGCCCTTCTACCACATGCGGGCTGCCGACGACCCGAGCGTGACCCTCAGCTTCGACTTGCTCTGGAAGGGTTTGGAGGTCACCACCGGCGCGCAGCGCGAGCACCGCTACGACGTGCTGCTCAAGCAGGCCGCCGAAAAGGGCATGAGCCCTGAGCCGATGCAGGACTACTTGAACGCGTTCCGGTACGGGTGCCCGCCACACGGCGGCCTCGGCATGGGACTCGGGCGGGTGCTGATGGTGATGCTCGGCTTGGACTCCATCCGCGAGGCAAGCTTCCTCTTCCGCGGGCCGAACCGGCTCACCCCGTAACCGGCCGCGAGTTGCGTCCCACGACACGAGCAAGCGCCTTGGGTCGTGGGACACAGCCTGGATAACGGACATTGCCCGAAGCCCCCGCCTCACGACCCGCTCTTCCGTGCCAGGCCACGGTGGCTATGGGCCCTGGCGAGGTCGACCAAGTCCTGCATATCGTGAGCGGTCCGCCTGCATCGCAAGCGGCGAGCATCCTTCAGTGCATGGTGGCGATTGAAGTCCTCGATCTCCTCGTGGAGTTGCCCAGCAAGCCGCGCACCGTGTTGGGTCGGCAGTGGCTGGTGGCGCCCTGCCCGGGTGCATGAGACCGGCTGTCGCGTTCTGGCCTTTCGTGTCCTGGTACCTGCTCGCCCGCGAAAAGCCGCTGGATAGGGTCGGTTACTCCCGGCTTGAGAGGCAGTGGCATGACCGACATCGTGATTGCGCAGACAACCGTCGACGACGAGGACCAGGCGATGGCGCTGGCTCGGGGTGCGGTTGAGAGCAAGTTGGCAGCGGGCGCTCACATCGATGCGCCGTTCACCGCTGTCTACTGGTGGAAGAGTGAGATCGAGACGGCGCGGGAGTGGCGAATCTCGTACATGACGACCGTGGCCCGGCTTCCGGAGCTGGAGGCGTGGGTGTCCGAGAGGCACTCGTACGAGGTGCCGCAGTGGGTCACTCTTCCTGTGACAGGCGGATCGGGTGCGTACCTGTCGTGGGTCGTTGAGGAGACGACCAAGCTCTGACGTGTCAACGGACTTCTCGTGCTCCCCGGCGGCATGACGTAGAGCGCTGTAGTAGACGCCAGCACAGCCCTAGCCTCGTCCAGCGGTAGCAGGACCGCGACGGTCACTTTGCCGTCCGGGTCGTGCACCGCGATCTCGCCGTCCCACTCGCCTCAGTCGAAGGCCAGCACCACGGTGGAGCGGTACCGACCGGTCGTGGTGTTGATCAGGTAGGCCGTACCCCAAGTCGGAGCCGCCGAGCTGCCCAAGACGTGCGCGGACTGCGCGTCCCGCGGCCGTTGCCCATGGAGGGTGAGCGCCTGGCGTGCGGCGGCTTCGGCCTGGCCGCTGTCACCGATGATGAGCGCGGTCGTGCTGTTGGACATGGCCAGCCGCTCGGCGGTGAAGCCGAACTCACCGCCCACCGCGTCGTGGAGCTCATCCACGCGGTCGCGGCCGGCTTCCCCGGAGAGACGAATGGCGTGCTGCGCGGATGAGATGTCGCCGATGTGGGCGTATGCGCGGGCCTGGATCGCGTAGAGCCCCCTCACACCGCCCACCCGGGAGGCCCTCGATAAGCTCAGAGTCTCGACGAGCAGCTGACGGCCCGTGCCGAGCACTGAGGATCAGCCCTTCTCAGCCCAGTAGTTCTCCAGCATCTCGCGAGGCCACGCGGGCTCGTGAACGGGGCCGCGCGGCCCCATCTCGATGAAGAACGGCGACAGGTCGTAGATCTTTGTGCCAACCACAGCGTCTAGGTCGGTCACCCGCAGACGGAGGCCGTCGACTCCCAACAGGCGAGGGAAGGACTGCGCGAGCTGATTGGGGCGCCGGTGGTTGCGGTGCGCGAAGGTGCCTGTTGCCGGCCACTGCGGGTTCCCGCGCGGGCTGCGAGCGTGGTACTCAACGTCGCTCGGGGACGCCTGGTCGAAGTGCCACACGACCACCAGATGAGAGAATTCCTGCAGGCCCTGCACAGAGTCGAGTGGGAACTCATCCTCATCAAGCTGAATTACCGACTCGATGCCACCCCAATAGTCATCGGCGACGTCCCGACGGCCCGCAACAACTACCCCGATCGGCTTGATCTCCAACGTCATGGCCCAGCCTTTCGACTCCGTCTCAACGACACTTGCCATCAATCTACTTGCGCCAGATACGCTGCTGCGCGGGCATCAAGAGCGCCCACCGCAGGGATACCGCGCTTACGGTAGGGCGACAGAAGTCGTCGCATCTCGACAACCCTCTGCCGCGCACGGCCGGAGTAGATCCCATCCTCCATGGCGTCCAGGACACTGGTCCATGTCGCGCAGGCTTCTTCGACGCCACCTTGTGCGATTTGCGTCGCGCCCAGATACCCGAGGGTAACCGCGTGCGTCCGTCGGAACGCAGTTCCTCGTGTGCGCACGGAGCGTCGGAACTCCGTGATCGCCCGCTGGTGATCACCGAGATCCCGCAGTGTGCATGCGGTCTCGTGTGCCAACGACGCCTCGCCGAAGAAGAACGTACGGTCCGGCTCCCTGATGCCATCGTGGGCGTTCGACAGATCGTCCTCCGCTCGCAGCAGGGCTCGGGCCGCCTCTTGGTCATGGCAATTGGCGGCGAGTGTCCGCGCGTGCACTACACCCAGGAGAGCGCGTTCCCGGGGGGTGGCGGCTGCATACCGCTCGCCGTGCACCGAAGCCTGCGCGATCTGAAGGGCTTCGCGCCGGAACCCTAGGTCGAGTGCCTGGTGCGCCATGGCCCGCAGTATGTGCCCGATCAGGGGTGCGTCGCCGGACCGCGCTGCCAACTTCACCGCGGTATTGAAGCGCTGGAGCGCAATCGCATGCTCGCTGTTGTCGAAGGCCATCCAACCCGACAGATAGGCCAGTTCGGCGGAGGCCGCGAACATGGCGCGCCGGGTCTCATCGTCAGCAAACCTGCCCCGGAGGAAGTTGTGGGCCTCGTTCCGCAGGTACTCGTCGACTGCCCGCCGGCCGTGCCCGCCGCCGCGCCGCTGGTCCATGCGCGAGAACGCTAGGGTCAGCTCCCGTACGGTTTCGACGTCTCCTAGTCCGACGCGCTTACCCGTCGACGGCTCTTCGGCTGGTGGCCGCGACATGGCGTCCCACCACGTCTCGTCCGGCAGGATCAGGGCCGCCGCGGAGTACACCCCGCCCGCCAGAAGGCGGCGACGTTCCGGGTCCACGCCACTCCCTAAGTCGTTCAGCGTGATCAACGGATCGACGCGCCAATCCAGCGCCCCCTGCGCTGGTGAGGTGGAAGCTGCGAACCCGATCTCTTGTAGCGTGATCTCACGCTTCAAGCGACGGGACAGCGCCTGGCACAAGATAGCCGGTGCGATTCCCGTCGGCTGGGTGCCTCCCACCCACATGCTCACGTGGGAGCGCCCGATCTTGGAGTTTTCGCGGACCTCGCCGTTCAGTGTCTCCTCGGCGACTCGGTTGTACGCCGCAGCAGCCTGGGCCCGTGACCAGCGCGCTTCCTCCAGCAGTGCGGCTAGCTTCTCGTTCCGCTCGCGCACCATCCTCGCGCCCTCACCAGTGAATTCGATCTTTGACCACGTTGACCCGACCTGCGCTCGCTGGGAGCCTAAGGCCGTCCACAGTTCCAACGCTATGCTCAACTAGCCCCCTGAACTCGGCAGATGGCAGAAAGTCACCCCGCAGGGCAACGTCTGGTCATTTCAAGGCGGCTGGGCCCGGGCCACGGCAGAGGAGTCAGGCCCGGCACCTTCGGGTCGGGATCGTTCGCGAACACTTCGTCGTGGATGTCCAGGAGCAGCGAGCGGACGTCGAGTGCGTCGGCGTGGGTGTGGCGCTTCAGGTCCAGCGACGGGACTCCTTGATCCAGCTCACGACCTTGGGCGCTCTGGTGCCCGTGGCCTCGATGGTCTGCCGTGTTCGGGCCAGCGCGCGCCAGCTACGACTCTACGGCGGGGGTTCTTGCCACCCTGAGCTGATCGCACCACGCCGCCCGCCTGCATCGGATGGCCACAGACGATCTTTGACCACCTTGACCACCTCCGAGCCCTTGACCCCATTCCAGTCACCGTGATTAGGCGGTTCGCTCTTGGAGGCCAGCTACTCGACGAGCGGGAGCACCCCCACATGAACGCCTCCACTGGCAGATCCACCGTCTTGAGCGCCGTACTGCTCGGCGGCGTCGGCCCGCAGTGGCACGGTGGGACCGGACAGCGATGAGCCCCGCCACAGCCGTCGCGCCGGCCGCCACGAAGGCTCTGCCGCAGACGTCGCGCGCCTTCGACGTGGTCTTCACGTCTGACCCAGCCTGTGTCAGCCAGGCACGCCGGACCACCCGAGCCTTCCTCGGCCTGTGGAACGTGAACGGCGAACTGGCCGAGAACATCGTGCTCGCCGTCTCCGAGCTGGTCACCAACGCCGTCGAGCACGGGACCGGCGACGTAGGACTCCGGGTCCGGTACGACGACGACGAGTTACGGATCGAGGTCACGGACGGCAACCCGACCCCAGCCGAACTACGCGCCGTTGGCGCTGAGGCGGTATCGGGCCGCGGCCTGTTCCTCGTCGCCGTCCTCGCACGGAAGTGGGGCGTCAGCAAAGACGGCAAGACGACGTGGTGCGTCTTCCGCGTCCCTGGGAGGAGAGCGTGATGGCCCCAGTCACGCGTGAAGCCGGGACAGAACTACCCCGGCGATGCCCCACCGACGATGTAGATCGTCTTCTTGCACCCCCATCCCCTTCCAAGTCCTCTGCAACGCCGCCTGAAGGCCGCAACGGAAGACCTCAGCCTCAAATGTGGACCTCTGTTGGGTTGCTTGGCCCTGACGGCGATCCGGCCAGCGGGACGTCCCAGGACGTCCCGACCGGGTCCCGCGGGGAGGTACCGGTGTCTCCGCGCCACTTGGACGATGCCCATATAGCCGGCCGCGCCGTGCCTCGCCTGGACGAACAGCCCTTGTCGGTGGGTGGCGGCTCGACTTGCCTCGGCGACTCCTCTGCGAGGACCGCCGAGGCAGAGCGCCGGCCGTCGCCGACTTCGGATCCAGACGTTGGAGTTGCCCCGATGTCTCACAGCACGACCGCGGTCACTAAGCCATGCGGTGAGCAGGCAGTCGACGTGTCCTGGCCTGAGGGGCCGTTACGTGAACTCGCCAGCAACCTAACTACTGTTCTGTCGACCCTTGCGCCTGAAGCGCGTCTCGCGTCACAAGCGGGCCGTCTCCGTGACGTAACTGAACACTTCCTCGCTGCTGATGCCTCCCTTAGCGAGGACCCGGACGAGCGCCACAACCAGCTGCTCCTCATGCGAGGGCACCTGATGACGCTCCTCGGAGCAGCACATCCCGTGGACGACGGCGACCGATCTTTTGACCAGCGCGACCTGGTTGTACGGGTTCGCGCCCTGCTTGGTCAGGAGATTCCGGGGGACGCCCTGCGCGCGACAGTGTTACACCAGGGCATGGCCACGGCCGTGCGGGAGCTGCTCGCCTCGCTTCCTGACGGCGATGCCTGTGATGAAGTTGTCGGGGCCCGGGCCGTGACAGTGCACGCTGGTTTCGACTCGACGCGCATTCGTGAGGCCATCCGTACGGCGAAGTCGTGGAAGCACGCCGGCGTTTACCCGCACCCCCACACCTTGGCGGCGGTCACGCGAGCCCTCTGCGGCTACATGCCGTCGCTCGTCCCGTACGCCTCGATGTACTCGGACACGCTCACGCCCGCTAGCCCTGCGTGGGTCACCTGTTGCGAGGCGATCGAACGTGCACAAGAAGCACGCAACGCTTCCGTGGGAGAGGGCCTCGACGCAGCGAGTGAGCACGCGTTCCGTCTCGCGGTCCACGTGGAGGTACTGCTGCGGTACGCGGAGCGGCACCGCGAACAGAGCGGGGAGCGGAATGACCCGGTCTGATTTCACTCCTCACCCCAATCGGATTCACCGCCCAGCCGTCTCGCCACCCGGGTCGACCACACGTCCGAAGGACGAGGAAGCTCCGGCGCGCATACGCCGTGGCCTGCGGGAAGCCCGCACGCACTGGGGCGCTCTCTTCCTCGCCGCCGCCATCAGCCTGCCCACCGTCTGGGTCCTGACCACGCTCGTCGTGCAGCTCTGCGCCGGACCGTAGCTCCCCGCCGGGACCGATCCGAAGCCTCCGCTCGAAGACCGTGTCGCACCAAACCACCGAAGGAGCATGATCATGCCGGCCCCGGACGGGACCATCACGCCGTCGCTGTCCCCCCAAGAGCGGGAGGCCCTGCTGGGCATCGCCCGGGGAAAGACGACTGCAGAGACGGCAGCCGACATGGGCGTGTCCGAGAGAACCGTCAATACGCACATCCTCCGGATCGGCGGGAAACTCGGGACCCTCGAATGCGCCGCCATGGTGGAACTCGCCTACCAGCAGCACCACTTGGACGTCCCCGACCCTGTGGACCACGTGGTCAGTCTGCCCGCTGAGCAGCGTTCGATCCTCAATGGACTCGCGGGTGGCAAGACCATCGAGCAGATTGCGGCCGACGAGCAGCGTCCGCTGTCCGACGTGCGCAGGGACGCGCGGCGCATGCTACGCACGCTGGGCGCCTCCTCGGCCCCGTACGCGGTCACGCGCGGCTGGCAGTTCGGCCTCCTCGGCCCGACGGCGAATCCCGAGCGCTCCCGCGATGTCGCTGCTGTGGCAGGTTCGGCATGAACGCCCCCGCAGAGGTCGGCAGCCTGCGGCCGAGCGCTGACGGCCCCCGCCAGCATGTGGGGGACGCCTTCTCCTGTGACCGCCGCCAGGACTTCGCACCCGCCGTGATCCGCACGCACCGCGGTGGTCGCTGGCGCAGGGTGGACCGGACCAAGAACGCGGGCGAATGGGGGAAGTTCGTCCACCGCGACGAGATGCTCGTCTTCGATGTGGACGACGGGCAGGAGGGCGGCCCCGGCATCGTCACGGGCGCGATCCCGACCGTCCAGGACGTCGCAGCGCGCTTGGCCGCGTTCGCTCCTGCGCCGGGGATGGCCGCCGTTGCCGAAGTCGGCGCGGACTGCGGGTGGACGGCAGCCTTGTTATCCCATCATGTCCAGGGCGGTCGGGTCGTCACGCTCGCCGACACAGAACGCCTCGCCGATGTGGCACGGCAACACCTGCAGCGCTACTCGCAGGTGCAGGTGGTGAGCGGAGCGGGGACCGTGGCGCTGGGGCCTGTCGCGTCATTCGACGGGCTCCTGTCCCATCGCGCCGTGCGCCGTGTTCCCTGGGAGTGGATCACCCTCGTTCGCCCCGGTGGCCAGCTGTGTGTTCCGGTGCGCACCGGTCTCAGCGGCTCCGGCACGCTGCTCGCCTTACGGGTAGCGAGGGACGGGCTGTCGGCCACTGGTCGCTTCCTTGCCGGTCCGTCGATGCAGGCGTTGTGGCTGCGCGAGCAGCGCCCTGGCGAAGGGACCCTAATCGACTCGCCGAAGGCCCCGCGGGCTTCGGCGGCCCGGGGCTCGACCCGGGCGCCGCTGTGGCCCGCGGCACGGCTTTTCGCCGGTCTGCTCCACCCAGACCTGCGGATGCAGCTGGTGCGGGGCACCGCGCAGTTCGAGGCAGAGGTCGCCGACCGTCTCCGTCTTCATGACCATCAGGCGTCGCGGGCCGTGATCTTCCTCTGGGACCCCGGCAGCGTCTACGAGTGGGGGCCGCGTGATCTCGGCACCGTCTTGTTCGACGCGCTCGCTCAGTGGCACGCGGCCGGAGAACCGAAGCTCGGACAGATGGGTGTGACGATCACGGAATCCGAGCACACCCTGTGGCTTGGCGCACCCGACGGCCCCTCCTGGCGGCTGCCCCACCTCCACAGGTTCGGTGGCGGGGCGGAACATCATGCGTCCTGACCACCCGATGCGCCTCTCCCGCACCGACTCACCTGACGGGGTACCGATCAACTCGCTGGCCGGGCCGTCGAGCGCTCGGATCCACAACTATCTGCTCGGTGGGCGGGACAATTACGCCCGAGACCGTGAAGTGGCCCTCCAGGCGACCGGCAAGATGCCGTTCTTGGAGAACGCCGTACGCCGCGAGCGCCTGTATGTGCTGTTGATGGTGCAGGCCCTGGCGATCGCCGGCATCCGGCAATTGGTCGACTTTGGCTGCGGCATGCCCCTTCCCCCCAACCCCGTGGATGTCATCACCCGAGTCCACCCGACCGCGCGCGTCGTGTGTATCGACAGCGACGCCCTAGTCCACGTCCACACCAGCGCCCTGTTGAACGCCAGCGCGCCGGCCAAGGTCGCACACCTGCGGGCCGACATCCGCGAGCCCGAGTCCGTCCTGGCCTCGCAGGAAGTCCTGGAGACGATCAACTGGCGCAAGCCCGTAATTCTGTTGTTCGGTGGCGTGCTTCACCACATTGACAACCCGCCCGCTCGCCCCCTGGGGGTGCTCGTCAACCAGTACAAGGAGGTCGCCGCTCCGGGCAGCGCGCTCGTGATCACGCATGCCACGGCCGACTTCGCCGACAGGCCCGCACGCAGGGCTGCCCAGACCATGACGGCCGCCGGCTGCCCGGTATATCCGCGGACGAAGGAGCAGATCACTCCGTTGTTCGACGACTGGCAGCTCGTTCCCCCAGGGCTGGCCCAGCCACAAGCGATGGCCCTGGAATATCCGGTCCCCCAGCAGGCCGCGTCCTACGCCGGCATGGCCCGGAAGGAGACAGTGCATGGCTGAGCAGTGCAAGCTGGCGCCTGGCTCGTTCCGAGCGGTGGACATGCCGCAGCTGGCCGTTCCCTCGATAGACTTGATCACGTCCGGAAACGGGCACCCGGGCGTCGCGGTCACTGACGCTGGACGTCATGTCTGCACTCCCGGAGAACACCGTGCCCAAGCCCTGCACACGTCGCCGCCCTCATCCGCCCGTTACCACTCGGCAGTTGACGGTCGGCTCGTACGACACCGCGCCCGCGTCGACGCAGCCCTGCCCTATTGCAGGTGGGCGATGAACGCTTCGACGGATCCGGCTCGCGGCGGTAGCGCACCGGACGAGACCGAGTTCGTGCGCACCACGCTGGTCCACGGGTACGGGCTGCAGGCGGTGCAGGTGACGCGGGTGCCGGCCGGAACGGACACGGTCAATTTCCGCGTGGTGCTCGACGACGAACGGCAGGTTTTCGTCAAGGCCATGAGGCCGGGCGCCGACGAGCGGGAAGTCCGTACAGCAGCACATGTGGCCAGCTTCGCCCGCGGTGGGGGCCTGCCGGTGCCCCAGATGTGGCTCGGCCGCGACGGCGTGCCTTTCGTCCGCTGCTCCGGCCGCCTCCTCACGGTTCAGGAGTACGTCGATGGCACGCCCGCTTCGGCCAGGGCTCTGACCGTCGCGCAGGCCGAGGAACTCGGCAGTGTGATCGGGAGGCTTCACCGCCGCCTGGCCCGCTACCCCGGTCCGCTGCCGGTCCTGTCCGCGCGCTGGTGGACGCCAGAGGGCATGAACCGGTTCGACGACCAGTACCAGCAGCTTCGAGCCGCCCTCGCCCGGCACAGCGACGACACAGCTTCGACCCACCTGGAGATGCTGGAGCAGCGGCGGGAGGACCTACTCACCCACGCTGTCACCCTGCGCGCCGGCTTCCCTGCCACCCCAGCACGTCAGCCGCTGCATGCCGATCTGACCACGCCGAACGTGCTGATGAATCACAGCCACCGGGTGGCAGCAGTGATCGACTTCTACGCCCGCACGGGCCCAGCGGCCTGGGAGGTCGGCCGGATCGCCCTGGACCCGCGGACCGTGGCCGGCGACACGAACTGGATGCCTGTCACCCTCGCCCTGATCGCTGCCTACCACGAGGAGAACCCGTACCTTCCCGGCGCGGACCTGGTCGCGAGCCTCCGCATGGCCCTCGTGCACGCGCTGCATTCGCTGTTCGGTCTGTACGAGCACTACCTCACCCCGGAGGCGTACGAAGTCGGTGATGTCCTGCGCTATTGGGAGCAGCGGCACATCATGACCCGGCGCGTGCTCGACCGCCTGGATCCGTTGGAGGAGCAGATCAAAACGGCGGTGGGAGAGCGATGAACGAGCCATATACCCCGAACCATCCAGGACATGAACCGGGCTCGCCAGCAGGCGCGTTACATGCGCACGCGTCAGCTGGAAAGGAACTGTCGGCGCGGCGGCACCGCGAGCCGGTCGATGTTCATCTGCTCCTGCGCCGCGGCAACGAGGTGCTGCTGAGCCGGCGCGCCGGGGACACCTACGCCTCGGGGCTGCTGCACATGCCGTCCGGGCACCTCGACGGCGACTTCGAGGACGTGGTCACCGGGCTGATCCGGGAGACCGAAGAGGAACTCGGGATCATCATCCACGCGGAGCACGTCCGGTTCGCGCTGGTGATGCAGCACCGCTCGCCCGGGGGCGAGAACCGTACCGGCTGGTTCTTCGAGGTCACCCAGTGGTTCGGCGTGCCGCGCATCGCCGAGCCGCACCGCTGTTCCGAACTCGGCTGGTTCCCGATCAACGAGCCACCCGAAGACATGGTCGCCTACTGCCGGGCCGGCCTGGAGGCGTACCGCGACGGCCATGCCGCGGCCCTGCACCTCCAGGAGCCGGACGACCCCATCGCCTACGACCCGGCTAGACCCGTCCGTCTGCGTCCGCTGCCGGCCCGGGCGCCGAATGCGCGTGCCGGGCTCGGTGATCAGCTCGCCGACTTCGCCGAGCAGGCCATCGGCCCGCTGGCCAGCGCCACGGACGCGTCCTGGGCACGAGAAAGCTCCCGCGTCTGGAGGCTGACCGACCGCGGCGGCGGCAGCTGGTTCCTCAAGGTGCACCAGAACAGCAAGTTCCACCAACGCGAGGTGGGGGCCTACCGCAA
Organism: Streptomyces davaonensis JCM 4913; assembly: GCF_000349325.1. Taxonomy (GTDB): domain Bacteria; phylum Actinomycetota; class Actinomycetes; order Streptomycetales; family Streptomycetaceae; genus Streptomyces; species Streptomyces davaonensis. The sequence goes on along the minus strand of NC_020504.1, from coordinate 8,685,324 downwards.
CTGGGTCCCCGTACTCGGTCCCGACCACGCGCCCAAACTGGTAGCCGCCGACCCCGCCCAGCTCGCCGCCCTCGTCACCGCGTGCCCGGGCCAGCTACTGCACGGCGCCGAACTGAGCGAACCGGTCTGGGAGGCGGTTTATCGCCAGCTCGGACAGCTGTTGCGCCTCTTCCACTCCTGCGAGCCACCCATGATGGCGCAGGCCGTGGGCGGGCTGGCAAAACTGGAACGCCACCTGGCCGCGGCCGACGGGCTCCTTGAGGACGGGGAGGAGGAGCTGATCCGCCATCTCGCCCAGCGCCTGACCACCCTGCCCCCCATCCCCCATGGCCCGCTTCACGGCGACGTCCAACTGCGCAACATGTTGCTCGACAGCATGGTGCTGGCCCTTTTCGACTATGAGCGGTCCGAAGTCGGCCCCCTCGTCCGTGATTTCATCCGGATCGCCGGCACCTGGGCGAACGCGCCTGCCCGGCAAGCAGCCTTCTTCGACGGCTACGGCCGCCAGCCGTCGCCCGATGAAGCCCAGGCTATGCGGGGCCTGTCCGCGCTCGACGCGCTCAGCGGAATCCAGTACGGCGCCGCCCACGGCGACCCGGAACTCGTCGAACGCGGCCACCGCACCCTGCACCGACTCCAGAAGGAGGCAGCGTGACCACATCCGATGCCACAACGCCGGAAGCGATGAATGCGGATGCCTGGCTTGAGTACGGGCGCCGACAGCTCGACCGCGGCTATCAGCCCCCGGAAGTCACCGAGATCGACTGGGGCTTTTGGCGTACTGGTCCCGGCACGGGTGTCCTCGGCGACGTCGCCGGTTACCGTCTGCTGGACATCGGCTCCGGCACCGGCATCCACGCGGCTCATCTCGCCCGCGACCACGCGGCCTTCGTCGACGCCATCGACTTCTCCGCCACCCAGCAGCAGCGTGCCCAGGGCCGGTTCGCCTCACTGTCGGGTGTGCGGTTCCTGCTCGGTGACGCTACGGCGCACCTGCGCGACGCCGAGCCCTACGACCTCGTCTACTCCGTGCACGGCCTGTCCTACATCGACCCGTACCGGCTGCTGCCCGCTCTGCGGGACGGGATCCGGCCGCACGGACGACTGGTCTTCTCCGCCTTGCACACCGACCTCACAGGGCTGGGCCCCTCCACCACCACGGTCGCCGCCCGCCACGGGGAGGTGCTGCTGGCGAAGACCGCCCCGATCCCGGTGCAGATGTGGGTTCTCGCCCCCGACGTCTGGGAACGGCTGCTGGCCGAGCACGGCTTCGCCGTGGAGTCCATCGACCTCCTGCACGCCCCGGGCCCCAACAACCCGGTGGTGGTCCAGCTCATCCAGGCCCGGCGCCATCAGCGCCCTGACTCACCCCGCGTCGCGGCACAGGAGCGCAGCCATCGCCCGCCCCTCGCCCAGGCAGCCCTGGGCGTAGGCATCATCGTCACCAACCCGAACGGCCACGTGCTGATGGGACAACACCGCCGGGGCACTTTCGAGTTGCCTGGCGGCAAGGTGGATGCCGTGGGCTCCGCGGGCGAGTCGATCGAGACGGCCGCCATCCGTGAACTCGCCGAGGAGACCGGACTCGTCGCGCGCCCCGAGGACGTCCGAGTACTCGCCCTGTTGCTGGACGCACGGCACAGCCTCAACCGGCTCACCGCCGCCGTCCTGATCCGCCGCTTCGAAGGCACCCCGACGGCCAGGGAGCCGGACGTAGTCGCGGAGTGGCAGTGGCACCGCCTGGACGCCCTGCCCGGCCCGCTGTTCGTGCCCTCCGCCCAGGTCCTGAGCTGCTGGCGCCCCGACCTGCCCATCGACCATCCCCCTGTCCACCGCTACCCCGTGCGTGACCACCCGTCCGCCTCGGCCGCGCACTGACCACGACGAAAGAGGGAGTCCGCCGTGACACGGGCGCTGTTCCGATTCGGCACGTACCACCTGTTCAACCTGCAGATACCGACCACGCCCGAGGAGAAGCGCCGCTACGAGCTGATCGTCGGCATCATCCGCGCCGCCTTCCAGAACCGCACGGGCATCCTCGGCGTTCAGGAACTCCTCAGCCCCACCAAGACCGAAGCCCGGCAGCTGCTGCGCAGGCTCGCCCAGGACACCGGTCTGATGTGCGAGGCGATCCCGGGCCGCGGCAGGAAGGCGACCCCGCTCTGGCCAGCCAGGCTCTGGAAGCGAGTGCCCACGGCTTCCACGTCGGCCTGCTGTGGACGCCCGACGTTGAGCCGGTGCCCGGTAGCCTGCGGACGTACGAGGGTGGCAGCGACTTCTGGCACGGCCTGGCCATGGCCGACTTCCAGGCAGGCGGGCCGGTGCCCACCTGCTGGTGCTCGTATCACGCCGCCCCTTCCGCCCAGAGCGGCGCTTGCAAGAGGCCCACTGCGTGCAGCCGCGTACGGGAAGCTCGACACCCACGACGCCGCTCAGATGAATCGCGCGGACTCGCTGGCCTCCACCCTCCTGCGCCGTGCCCGTCATCAGGTGACTGCGCGGGTCGAGTCCGTGTGGCTGGTGATGGAAACCCAGCACCCCGACCGCCACACCTACACGTTCGAACGCGTCCAGGAGGTGCCCTTGGGCCGCAGAGCCAACCGCTCCTGACCGCCCGGCATCCGCCGGCGAACCGCGCCAGGTCCGACTGCCCGCGCAGTTGTGCACGACACCACGTAAGGAACTCCCTCAATGACCCATGTGACCGTGGACCCCGACGAGGCCACCCAGCTCCGCAACAAGGCCGTCGACCAGCTCAAGAAGGATGGCACGATCGTGTCGCCCGCCGTCGAGGCCGCCATGCGCAAGGTGCCCCGGCACCTGGCCGTGCCCGAGGCGCCGCTCAGCGACGCATACAGCACGTACAACGCCGTGATCACGCAGGAGGACAAGCACGGCAATCACACCAGCTCGGTGTCCGCTCCGCAGATCCAGGCGATGCAGCTGGAGCAGGCCGGCATCCGCCCGGGCAACAACGTGCTGGAGATCGGTACCAACGGGCCGAACGCCGCGTACCTCGCGGAGCTGGTCGGGCCCACTGGCCAGGTCACCACAGTCGACATCGACCCCGCGCCCGCCGACCGAGCCAGGCGGTTCCTCAGCGAGGCCGGCTACACCAACGTCAACGTCGTCGTCGCCGACGCCGAGAACGGCCTTCCCCAACACGCCCCCTACGACGCGATCGTGGTGACGGTCGGTGCCTGGGACATCCCACCCGCCTGGATCGACCAGCTCAAGGACGACGGCCGGCTCGTCGTGCCGCTGCGCATCAACGGCCTGACCCGCACGTACGGGTTCATCCGGCAGGCTGACCACCTCGTCGCTACCAGCGCCCACGTGTGCGGTTTCGTGGCGGTGCAAGGCGCCGGCTCCCACGCCCAGCAGGTCATGCAGCTCCCCGGGGAGAAGGACGTCACGCTGCGCTTCGACGAGGGCTTGCCTGCCAACCCTTCTCTGCTGGACGGCGTCCTGAACCGCGCCCGCGCCGAGACGTGGACCGGGGTGACTGTCGCCAGCCAGGAGCCCATCGGCACCCTCCAGATGTACCTGTCCTCGCAGGTCCCGACGTTCTGCTTCATGTCCACCAACGCCGAGTCGTCCACCGGCAAGATCGGCCCCACGGGCAGCAGCTGGTCCATGGTCGCCATCGATGGGCCGCACTTCGCCTACACCGTCGTGCGCCGCGACACCGAGAAGAAGACCGCAGAGTACGGCGTCCACGCCTTCGGGCCCGACGCGGCCGCGTTCGCTGAGCGAATCGCCGACATCTTCCGCACCTGGGGCGACAAGGTCCGCGGCGCTGACGGCCCGCGCATCGCCGTCTACCCGGCGGGCACGCCCGATGACCGCATCACCGGCGACCGGATCATCGACAAGAAGCACAGCCGGATTTCAATCTCCTGGCCGGCCGTCTGAACCGCGGCGCCTGGCCAGGCCGTCCTGCACCATCCCATCGGACAAAGAGAGTGATCGCCATGACCGCTGCCGTACTCAACCACCCCACCGCCTCGGCCGCCCTGCCGGTCGACGGCCTCGCCGACGACGACTTCGAGCTGGACATCAAGGTCGTCATCTCCGAGAGCCCCCTCACCGTCTTCATGTGCCCCACCAGCGACGGCTGCGGCAACACCTGCGAGAACGGGGCCAGCGCCTGCCAGTCCTCCATCGAGGACGCCGCCTGACACGCGGCGTCCGCCGGGGCGGCAGCCGATCACCGCTGCCGCCCCGGCACCACCCGTCCGAGCACCCCACAACAGGAAGGGACACCGGTGGCCCACGGATTACCCCTCACGTATCAGTGGCAGCCCGGCATGCTGCTGCGCGCCTCCACCGCTTCCCGGCCGATCCCCGTACCGGACATTGACCTGCACGGCGAGGACACCGCGATCCGCGGTCGGCAGTGGCTGGAGGAGGTATGGCACGCCCCGATGCCGACAGCGCTGTCCGCAGCCAGCCCCGCCCTGTGTCAGCGCGTCACCGAGATCCTGAACGGCACCGTCACCGACGGCCGCCGCATCAGGCGGGCCGTCCGGTCTGTTGCCGCGTACCTCCTGCGGTGGAACCACCGGCCCACCCCGTTCGGGGTATTCGCCGGTGTCGCCCCTGCTGAGCCCGCTCAAGCCGCCCACATTCTGTGGGGTGAGGGGTACCGGACTGTTCTGCGGCCTGATTCCGACTGGCTGACGGACGTCATAACCCGCCTGGAGAGCCACCCGGCTCTGCTGGCCCGGCTGACGGTCATGGCCAACAACACCGGCCGCTCCCGTGGCAACAGGCATGTGGTGGAGGGCATGCCGACCGACGCGCACACCTCCGGCTACGCCCCGATCGAGCTGTCAGTCCGCCTGACCCGGCCCGTGGCTACCGTGCTGGAGGTGGCCCGCGCCCCCATTCCTTATGACAGGCTTGTGCATCAGTTGGCCCGCCAGTTCCCTACGGCGCGCCCAGAACAGCTCACCGGCCTAATCTTCGACCTGTTGAGCAAGAACATTCTGATCAGCAGTCTGTGGCCCCCGATGACCTCGGTCGACACCCTCGCACACCTATGCGACGAGCTGGAGAAGGCTGATGCCTCCAGCATCCCAGACCTCGCCGAATCGACCTCCCAACTCGCCTCAATCCGGGCTGACGTGAACCAGCCCGGCACGGCCACGCCCTGGACGCCCAGCGACAAGCTGACGCAGAGCATGCAGCGCGTGAGTTCCACCGGCCGCGTCCCCCTCCAAGTGGACGCCGCACTGGCCTGCACCGCCTACATCCCCGAGGCCCTCCTGGCTGAAGCCGCCGAAGCCGCCCAGGTCATGCACCAGCTGTCGCCCCATCCGTACGGGTATCCGCAATGGCGCGACTACCACCAGCGGTTCCTCGACCGGTACGGCAACGAGGCCCTCGTGCCCGTACTGGATTTGGTCGCGGACAGCGGCCTCGGCCTGCCCGCGGGCTTCCTGGGCTCCGAGCGCGCCCGCCCGCCCTATCAAGTGACCGATCGGGACGAGAAGATCCTGCGCCTGCTCCAAGGGGCGATGCTCGATGGGAGCCGTGAGCTGGTCCTCACCCGGGCGACGATCGCCAACCTGACCGCCGACTACGCCGAACCGCTGCTGCCCCTGCCCCGTGCTGAGATCGCCGTGGAGATCCACGCACCCACTCTGGATGCCGTGCAGTGCGGCGACTACCGGCTGCTGGTCACCGGAGCCCCCCGCCCCGGCAGCAGCATGTTCGGCCGGTTCGCGCACCTGCTCCCGCCGTCCGCGCAGACCGCGCTCACCGACTCTTACGCGACCGCCGGCCCCGGCGCCGTCGCAGCACAGCTGTCGTTCACCCCCCGGCGGCGCCGCAACGAGAACATCGCCCGCACCATGCAGGTCCTGCCCTTCACCATCCCACTTGGCCAGCACCACGAGCCCGGCCCCGGCGTGATCCCGCTCGACGACCTCGCCGTCACTGCCGATACCCGCCGGTTCTATCTGGTACGCAGCTCAACGGGGCAGCACATCGAGCCGCGCGTCACCCACGCGCTGGAAGCGTCCGTCCACACACCGCCGCTCGCCCGGTTCCTGACGGAGATCACCACCGCCCGCAGCGCCGCCTACCGGCAGTTCACCTTCGGCGTCGCCGCAACCCTGCCCTACCTGCCACGCGTGCGGTACAAGCGGACGATCCTCGCGCCTGCCCGTTGGCTGCTGTCCGCCGAGGAACTGCCCGGCCGGGCCGCCCCCATGGCCGACTGGGACAAGGCCCTGGCCCGATGGCGCGAACGGCTCTGCGTCCCCGATCACCTTGCTCTGGTCGAGGACGGCCAGCAGCTGCCCCTCGACCTCGACCAGCACATCCACCGGGCGCTGCTGCGCGCCAGCGTGGACCGCAACCGCGTTGTCGAACTGCGCGAAAGCACCACTGCGCAGGACTGGGCATGGATCGGCCGCCCCCACCAGCTCCTGATCCCCCTGGCGAACTCAACCCCCGCCGACCCGCCCCGCCTGCCAGATGCCTCTGCCGCCGCCCCTGGGGCGCCCAGCCAGTCCACCGTTCTATATGCCCGACTGTTCGCGCACCCCCAGCGGTACGACGAGATCCTGACCAGCCACCTTCCTGATCTGCTCGGCCAGTTCGCCAAGGCGCCGTCCTGGTGGTTCCGGCGCCACCGCGGCACGGCCCACCCGAACTCCGACCAGTACCTGGCCCTGTACCTGATCCTGCCCGGCCCCGACACGTTCGGACCGGCCGCCCAACTGGTGACCACCTGGGCAGACAGCCTCGCCAGCCAACGCCTCGCCTCTCGCGTGGAGTTGGCCACCCACCTGCCGCAGACCGGCCCGTACGGAGACGGCCCCGCTCTGGACGCCGCGCACAGGGTGTTCGCCGCGGACTCGGCCGCCGGCGTGGCACAGATCCGTGCCGCCGGGGAGGACGCCGCCACCGGGCAGGCCCTGACCGCGGCGAGCATGTTCGACCTGACGATGCAGTTCTTCGGAGACGCGGACCGGGCTGCCGACTGGCTGACCCACACCCTGCCCCGGGAAGGCGGCCCCCTTTCCCGGGACCGCATCGTGCTCGCCCTGGCCCTGGCCGAGCCCGACCACGGCACTGTCCTGAACCTGCCAGGCGGCACGGATGTCGTCGCCGCATGGCAACAGCGCGCTGCCGCTCTGACCGCCTACCGCCAGCAGCTGGGCCCTCAGCGCGACCCCGACAGTGCCCTGCGGTCGCTGCTGCACCAGCACTACGTCCGGGCCCTGCCCGTCGACCCCGATCACGAGCGCGCCACCGGCCGCCTCGCTCGGACCTGCGCCCTGCGACACCGGGAGCGGCAGTCATGACCATCACGACCAGCCCGGCCTTGCTGGCGGACGCCTTCGCCCGCCACCTCGCCCTCCCCAATCCGCCGCACGCGGAACAGCCGTGGGAGGCGCAGGACCTGGCCGCCGGTGCCGCCGGAACCGCGCTCCTGCACATCGAGCGCGCCCGAACCCGACACGGCACATGGCCGCAGGCCCACCAGTGGATCAAGACTGCCGTCGCCACCACCATCAGCGCCTGCGACACCAGTGGCCTGTACCTGGGGGCACCCGCCGTCGCCTTCATGCTCGACTGCGCCACCGCCGACGCACCCCGCTACCAGGACGCGCTGTCCGCCATAGACCGGCACGTGGCCGAACTCGCGCACCGCAGAGCCGACGCGGCTCAGACACGCATTAGCAGCGGCCGTCCTGCCAGCTTCCACGAGTACGACATCTTCTACGGCCTGACGGGGATCGGCGCGTACCTGCTGCGCCGGTCCCCCTCCGGCTCAGCAACGCAGCGAGTCCTGGAGTACCTTGTGCGGCTGACCGTTCCCGTCCGGCACGGCGAGCACGGCGTGCTCCCCGGCTGGTGGGTCGCTCACCAACCCGACCTCACGCCTTCCGTTGTCGCTGGCGGCCACGCCAACTTCGGTGCAGCCCACGGCATCACCGGCCCGCTACTCCTCCTGGCCCGCGCCCTGCGCGCAGGCGTGAGCGTCGACGGCCACGAAGACGCCATCGACACCATCCTCCACTGGCTCGACACCTGGCGGCAGGACGGGCCCTCCGGCCCCTGGTGGCCCGAGCACCTCCACCTAGGCGAACTCCGCGCCCGCCAGCCCGCCCAACACGGCCCGGCCCGGCCCAGCTGGTGCTACGGCACCCCCGGCATCGCCCGTGCCGGACAGCTCGCCGCCCTCGCCCGCCGCGATAGGGCACGCCAGCGCTTGTACGAGGACGCCATGGTCCGCTGCCTCACCGACCCCGACCAGCTCGCCAAGGTCACCGATGCGGGTCTGTGTCACGGCTGGGCAGGCACCTACCAGACCGCCTTCCGCGCGGCCCACGACGCCGTCACCCCGGCCTTGCGCGCTGCTCTGCCCGACGTGGCCGCCCAGCTGATCCGGCAAGCCCGTCCGGGCACCGGCCCCGGACTCCTGCAAGGCGACGCGGGCACCGCCCTGGCCATGATCACCGCAGTCCACGACGCCGCGCCGACCTCGGGATGGGACACATGCCTCTTGATCGACTGAACCAACCCGACTGCCTGGACGCCACCCTGTACGCCGTGCTGGAGGTCCTGGCTGGAGTCAGCACGGACACAGCCGCGGCCCGAGCCGGACTCGAACCCGCCGATCTGGACGCTGCCGTCACCGTCTACCAGCAAGCCGGGCAGCACGCGCTCGCCCAGCAGGCCGGGCCCCCGGCGTGGCGTCAGCTGTACGTCCAGTTCACCGACTGGGACAAGGCCGAGCAGACCGCCGCCGACCACATCGCCCCCGTCCTGGACCACACCCAGAAGAACGGGCAGATCACAAGCTGGTGGTTCATACGAAAACACCCCTGCTGGCGGATGCGGCTCCTCCCTGTTCCCGGAGCGCACCTGCCTGGGGCGCTGGCCGACACGCTGGACGAACTCGCCGCCGGTGGGAGAATCCACCGCTGGTGGCCCGGCATCTACGAACCCGAAACTGCGGCGTTCGGTGGCGGCGCCGGCATGACGATTGCCCATGCCCTATTCGCCGCCGACAGTCGCGCCATCCTCACCGCATCTCACGGCGAGCTGGGCCGCCGAGAGCTGTCATTGCTGCTGTGCGCCACGCTGATGCGTGCCGCCGGACTGGAGTGGTTCGAGCAGGGCGACGTCTGGCACCGTGTCACCAAACAAAGGCCCCTGCCGGCGGACGTACCGGCCGGCAAGGTCCACGCCATGGCCGACACCCTGCGGCACCTGCTCCTAGCCGACACCAGCCCCGTCGGCCCCATGCTTCAGTCGGACCGCTCACTCAAACCCGCCGCCGACTGGTTCAGCGCGTTCCGGCACGCGGGACGAGGACTCGGCGCAGCCAACCGCGACGGCACCCTCGGCCGCGGCCTGCGCGAGGTCATCGCCTATCACGTGATCTTCCACTGGAACCGGCTCGGCCTCCCCGCTCGCACCCAGAGCGTCCTCGCGCACGCGGCGCGTACCGCGATCCTGCGCCAGGACACCTCCGAGGAAAGGCCGACGTCGTGACCGCCTCGCCCCCGCCGGCCCAACTCCAACGGTTCACCCAGCGATTGCCCCTGGTCAGCCGGCGCCACCTCGTCTACCCCAGCTTCGCCACTCGGGTCGAAGAAGTGCACACCTGCGCGGAGAAGTCGGCACAGGAAGGGCCGCTCCTCGACCGAATCAACCTCGCATGCGCCACTTGGAACCTGTCCGCCCTGATCGCCTCCGACTGCGGCATGACCGACCTGGCCACCGACCTGTGCCTGCGCCAGCTCTGCCTCTTCCAGGCGGCATGGCCAGTCACCGGGGATACCGCCATCGCCGCTCTCCAGCCGATCGTCAACCTCGTACGCCTGACCGCCCGAGCGGGAGACCCGCACGCCGCCTATCAGCAGCTGATGAGCGTGCACCGCGCCGTGCACAACGGCGGCACCGTGTCGGTCCACGGCCATCTCCTCGACCTCACGGGCTTCACAACCCATGCGACCCTGGATCACATCCAGCCCTGGCTGAACGCTCTCCTCCTCGAAGACGGCACCCGGTTCCTCGTCGCCACAGGTCAATGGGCCCAAGCAGCCGAGCACGCGGCCGCCTACGATAAGGCGGCCGAGCGGCTGCACGACAGCAGGCAAGCGCGCGTCATGGCGAGCGTGCACACGGCCGACCCGAACGCAGCCAACTCCCTGATCGAAACGGCCATGATCACCGAGCCATGGGAGAAAGCCGTCGCACAACTCCTGCGCCGCTACGCCGACTACATGACGGGCCGCGCCACGCCGGAGGGATTCACGGCCGTGACACGCGCCGTGCAAAGTGCCCTGGCACCGGCCCCGCCGCACCTGCGCATGTTCCGGGTGAAGCTGGTCCTGGCAGCAATCGATCTGGCATCGCAAGGCTGCGAGGCCGAGGTGCAGGTCCTGCACAACGCAATCGTCAGCGACACCGTTCAAGCCAGCGACGCGTACGCCGCGCGCGAGATCCTCCGCCACCCGGTTCCATCGGCCAGCGGACGGTCACGCCACGAGCTGGAGGAGATCGTCCACGCTGGCGGCCTCGGCCGGGGAACCCTGTCGAAGTCGGTGCAGTCCACGCTGATGCGGGCGGTCCACACCGCTGGAGCGAGCCTCACCCAGTGCCTCACGGCGAAGGGAGGAGTATCACCGGATGCGATACGCCCCGGCGTCCCCTGATGCACCAGCCGCCGACGAGCCGGCTGGACTGGGCCGCGCGCTGCGCTCACCCACCACGCGATCGCCGTCTTCGACCGTGCCTGAGTGCCTCCGACGAGCAGGAGGCCGCGGCACCGGCTCCGCCAAGTCGCCTGTACATACAGGCGGAAGCCGCCAACGCGCCTCCCCCGTCAACCCACCTCGCAGCCTTCTAACGTCACTCGGATGGAGACCACCGTGACGCCCACTCCCGACCCCACCGTATGGGGTGAAGACCTACCGCCTCGTCGACAGCGGCCACCTGCGCACCCCGGAGATCAAAGCTGCTTTCCGGAGCACCGAGCGCCACCGGTTCCTCCCAGGTGTCGACCTTCAAGACGCCTGCGTCGACGACGCCGTGGCCATCAAGCACGACGAGACGGGCGCGATGATCTCCTGCATTTCCGCCCCCTCGGTCGTCGCCACCCAGCTTGAGCAACTGGGCGCCCAGCCCGGCCACAAGATCCTGGAAGCAGGAGCCGGCACCGGCTACAACGCGGCGCTCCTCGGACGGCTCGTAGCACCCGACGGCAACGTGTGGACCGTGGACGTCGACCAGGACCTCGTCACCGGCGCTCGGGAGAATCTCGGGCAGGCTGAGGCCACGAACGTGACCGTCGTGCTGGGCGACGGTGCTACGGGCCTTGCCCAGCACGCCCCGTATGACCGCGTGCAGTTCACGGTCGGCGCCGGCGACATCCCCCCGACGATTCTCGACCAACTCGCCCCCGGTGGGCGCCTGATCATCCCGATGCGGATTCGCGGCAGCATCTCCCGCAGCTTCGCCTTTGAACGCGACGGCGAGACATGGACGACCGTCTCCACCGAGATGATGACGTTCGTCCCCTTGCGCAAGGGCGTCTGCAACGACATCCGCACCATGGTCGACATGGCAGGTGAAGGCAATGTCCGCCTGGAAACCTATAGCGAGCAGAAAGTCGACCGCGAGGCAATCCGCACCGCCCTGGACTACTCCCCCGCTGAGATCTACACCAGCGTGAAGTTCCGCAAGGGCGACTCCTACGAGTGGCTCTATCTATACCTGGCATACGTGCTTCCCAATGGCCTGAGCCGGATGCCCGGTTCCGGCCCCGGTCTCATCCCGAACTTCGGTTGGGGCTCCATGGCCGCACTCGACAATGACACCCTGGCCTATCTCACCAAGCGGGAAGGCGAAGATGAGCAAGGCGTGTTCTGGCAGATCGGCGTTATCGGCCACGGCCCGCGCGCCGCCGAGCTCGCCGACCAAGTCGCCACCGCGATTGGCGAGTGGGACCAAAGCTGGGGAAACGCCGCGCCCGCCCCCGTCTTCCGTATGGCCGTCGGTGACAGCCGCGACCAACTGCAGGGCTCCGATCCGCGCTTCGTCATCTATAAGACCCACAGCCGTCTCGTTGTTGACTGGCCTCGCACCAACTGAACCTCGCAATAGCCAGTCCAATGCCTTAATCCGTCGACTCAGGACCCATGCGGTGCCACTGGATGAACCTCGACGGAAAGATTCTCAGCCTGGTCGGTTTACGTCCCGGAGTCCGCAGCACAGCGCCAACTCCGTTCTGGGCGTAATTACCCTGTTCATCATGTATCTTTCACAGGATTCTGGTCGGAGACCGTCGAATACTGTGCTGGTTTACCTATAAACTCAGCGAAGGCTGGAAACGGCCACCCGGGCGTCGCGGACATGACGCAAGACGACAAGTCTGCACACCCGGAGGAGATCGTGCCCGCCCTGATTCCCGCTTATCCCGGCATAACGGCCTGCTTCGGCCGCGCCCGGACGATCGCGGCCACGACCTGCGCGGGCACCCCGTCCATGAAGTGTGCGAACGCCTCAAGTCCCGCAGCCGCGTTGGCCGTCGCCGCCAACCCGATTGACCACGCGGGACTCCTCAGAAACACGCCCCCGGCAGAAGTCCCGTTCCGCGAGCATCAATGTCTCCCTGGTCCTCGTGCTGGCCGTGCTCCTGGGCTTCTACCTCCACGACAGCTCCCTCACTCCGTCCATCAGCCGCATCGTGCAGAGCGCAGCCGAGGCGCTCAGCGATATCCGCATTTAGACCGGCTGCCGGGGCACCCCCGTAGACCCCGACCGTGCGCCGCTCACACCGTCGGCTGCGGTCTGGCGCTTGTGCCCCGGCAGTCACTCCTCCACGGATCCCGGCCCAGACACGGCAGCGCTCGAAGCCGGAACCGGTGGGTGTTGAACCTGCCGCCGGCCCCAATCGAGCAACGCGGACGAAGGCAGCGCGACCGGCTCGCCGCGGCCCAACGCGCCCGCCGGGACGTGGGCACCCTCCGTTCCCCGGGGCCTGCTCTTCCTCCCTGCGGTCCCCTCCCTGCCCCTTGCCCACGTCACGTGGCTGGCGCTCCCTTCTGGCAGTCCGTCCCCGAGGTTTCCGATGTCTGATGCTTCAAGCCCGTCCCGTTCTGCTCGGCGGCGGCACGGCAGACCGCCTGGCCAGGGCCTGGCCTCCGCCCGAGGTCTCCGGTCGCGGATGCGGCTGATCACTGTCCTGCCTGCCGTTGCCTCGCTGCTGGTGCTGTCCGCTGCGGAGTACGCAGTCCGTACGCAGGGCCTGGGGTCCGCTGGCATCGCGTTGGTGTGGTCCGCGGCAGCCGCCGGGTGTCTGATCGTGGTGGCAGTGGCTTGGCGTGTCGGTGATGTGACCGCCCGCGAAGTGCACCGCCAGCGTGCAGCGAACACGGATGCGGTGGAGCAGTGGATCGCGCGGCTGCAGGTGGTGGCAGCCGATGGTGGTAAGGCCATCCGCCAGACAATGGACCGGCTCCAGCGCGGTGAGCGGCCTGCCCTGCATGAACTCCCCGACCCTCCGCACGATCGGGACCATTTCGCCGTTCTGGAGTACGAGCTGCACCGGTTCGTACGGGAAGCGCAGGCGTTGGTCCTCGGCGCGTCCGCCCAGCAGGAAAAGCGCGCGCATCTGACGCTCGGGCGGCGGATGTTGACGCTGCTCAACCAGATGCTGACCGCGTTTGACGAGCTGGAACGCGAGATCGAGGACCCTGACGTCCTGCGCCCTCTGTGGCAGTTGGATCACATGGCGACGCGCGCTCGTCGTTTCGCCGAGAGCATCGCCGTGGTGGGCGGTTCTGTGCCACGGAGGTCCGACAGGCCGACCTCGCTGTCCGACGTGATCAGCCACGCAATCGCCGAGGTGGAGCAGTACCCGCGTGTGAAACTGGCGTCGCCGGTCGAAGGCGAGATCCACGGCCGAGCGGCTGCTGGCCTGATTCATCTGTTGGCCGAGCTCATCGACAACGCAACGAACTTCTCGCCGCCAGACACACCGGTGCTGATCCGGGTGGTCCGGGTGCCGGCCGGGATCGCCATCGAGGTCGACGATCACGGACGGCTGATGCCCGATCGCACCCGGGAACAGCTGAACGGGCTGCTGTCCGACGTGTCACGGCACAACGTCGGCGAGTACGTCCGCGACGGACGCATCGGGATGTGGGTGGTGGCCACCCACGCCAGCCGGATCGGTCTCCAGGTCAGGCTGCAGACCAACGTCTACCACTCCAACCAGGCGGTCGTTGTCATTCCGTTCGATCTGATGCACCGTACGTCCGCAGGCGGGGAAGAGCCTGGTCAGGCTGTCCATCCATTCCGCCATCCCGCACCGGGTGTTCAGGGTGCGCGGCCATCAGACCGAGTCGATGACCATCGCCGGGGCCCCGGTTCGGGCGGACTTCCCAATTCTGCGCGCCCCGGGCGCGGGACGCTGCCACACGCGGGGGCCGCCCCCGGGCAGGGAACACCCCCTCTGCCCCACCGCAGGACCGTTCGGGAGCCCATATCTCCGCGGCCGTCCTCCGACATCCAGGCGAGCACGCCCATCGCGGGAGACGAGACTCCGCCGCCGCTGGCGGTCCGCGACCCCGCGCGCTCCTATCTGGCGGCGGGGCTGCGCAGGGGCGTCCCGAGCCGCGCAGAGCCTGCTCAGCCACCGGACGGCGGACTGCTGGCGCGGATCGCCGCAGGGCGCCGGCGCGCAGCCCAGCAGGGCTCCGCCGGTGATCACCCGTCCCTTGATCATTCCGAATCCCCCCACGCCTTGGAGGCATCCGATGAAGCCCGACACCCCGACGAATGACCTGACGTGGCTGCTGAAGGACTTCGTCGAGAGGACGTCCGGAGCGCAGAGCGCGCTGGTGACGTCCCGAGACGGTTTGAAGGTGAGCTACTTCAGCAGCCGCGAAGGAGCCGAGCCGGACACCCTGAGCGCGATCGCGAGCGGGATGCACTCGCTGGCCATCGGCGCCACCGCCGAGCTCCAGGTCGCCGGTGGCGTCCGCCAGGTCACCGTGGAACTGGACGAGGGCTACCTGTTCATCATGGCGGCCGGGGAAGGTGCACTGCTCAGCGTCCTGGCCGACGGCAGCACGGACGTCGAGCAGATCTCCTACGAGACGGCATTACTGGTCAAGCGCATGCCCGAGCACCTCTCCGTGGCACTGCGCAACCAGAGCGCCGTCGGCGGCCAGCCGGTCCTGTGAAGTGGCGCACGACGACAACGCCGTCTGGATCGAAGACGATCTGGGCTCGGTCCGGCCGTACGCACTGGTCCACGGACGCGTCCGTGCCTCGCACCCCGAACTCGACCGGACCTCCATGGTCCGGGCCAGCCGGGAACCACCCGCGACGGCTTTGCAAACCCACTACGCGCAAGTGTTCAACCTGTGTCGCTCCGGGCCCCGCTCGGTCGCCGAGATCGCCGCCACGCTGGAAAAGCCCCTGCAAGTGGTCAAGATCTGGCTGTCCGACCTGCTCGACGACCGCTACCTGACGGTGCCCATGCCGACAGGGCTCACCACAGCCACCAACGACCTACGAGTACTGGAGGACGTCCTTGCCGGGCTACGCAGAAGCCTCTGACCTGACGATCCCGGCCAAGGTCGTGGTCGCGGGCGGCTTCGGGGTAGGCAAGACCACCCTGGTCAGCACCGTCAGCGAGATCAAGCCGCTGCGGACTGAGGAGAACCTCACCATGGCCGGCCTCAGGACAGACAGCCTGACCGGCATCGAACGCAAGTCGCAGACCACGGTGGCCATGGACTTCGGCCGCATGACCTTCCCTCTCAGCGCCCGCACTCTGAGAGAGCTGCGGTTCGGCCCGACAGCACAGGTCCAGCTGCTGCTGTTCGGCACGCCCGGCCAGGACCGCTTCTGGTTCATGTGGGACGACCTGTCGGAGGGCGCCGCCGGCGCCATCGTGCTCACCGACACGCGCCGCCTCGAAGACTGCTTTCCCGCAGTCGAGTACTTCGAACGCCGCGGAACACCGTTCATCGTGGCGATCAACCGCTTCGACGGAGCTCACCCCTATGCCGAGGAGGCCGTCCGAGCGGCTCTCCATCTGGCTCCGCAGATCCCGGTCGTCTCCTGCGACGCGCGCGAGAAGACCTCCGCCCGGCGCGTGCTGATCGCCCTGTTCGAGCACGTCTGCGAACGCACCCGACCCACCTCGCTGCTCACCCGCCCCTGACCCTTGTCCCGGAGACCCACCGATGACCGCCTTCGACGACCAGACCACCCGCCCCGAACTCGTCCCCGTCGACCGTGAACTCGACGCGCGCATGCGCCTGTTGCCTGCCCTGAACCTGGCCGAGGACCGGCCGGTCCCGGTGTTCGACGACCTCGCTGCGGCTCTCGCGGCCGAGGCGGCCGAACTCGTCGCGAGCCCGGTCGGCTTCTACAGCATGGTCAACATCTTCAAGGACGGCTACCAGTACTTCGCCGGCATGTACGTCCCCGCTGGCCAAGGCAGTGGCCCGAGCCAGACCGCCGCCAGCGAGATTCCGCCCGTGCAGCGGTTCATGCCCCGCGACCAGGGGTGGTGCGTCCACACCCTGGACCGTCGCAAGATCCTGCCCCTGGAAGACATCTACGACTCCCCCCGCTGGGCCGGAAACGGCGCCGTCGCCAGACTCGGCGCCCGCACCTACCTCGGCGGCCCCCTCATCCACCAGTCAACGGACACGGGCATCGGAACCATCTGCCTGGTCGGAGACCGCGTGACGGCCTGGGGCCGCTCCAGCGTCAGCCTCATGAAGCACTACCAGCAGCAGACCCTGGCCCTGATCAACGAACTGCCTGTCCAGGAGCCGCACCTGCTCACCCCGCCGTGCTGACCGCACACCACGGCAAGGCTGTTGGGCCCGCTGGCCCGAGGAAGGGGAAACACAGGATGTCTTCTGTCGACGCGTATCTGCCCGACGCCCACCGAAGCCTGCGCGAGCGCGTCCGGGAGTTCGCCCGCGCAGAGATCTCCCCCCGCGTCGCCAAGATGGAGGCGGCGGGCACGCACACCGACCACGACCTTGCGCACCTCATGGGCGAGCAAGGCTGGTTCGGCGTGTTCATCGGCCCCGAGCACGGGGGCCTGGCCGCCGGCCACCTCGCCAAGACGATCCTGCTCGATGAACTCTCGTACATCAGCGGCGCAGCTGGCGCGATCCTGCAGGCCCCGCTCATCCCCACGCTCGCCCTCCTGTACCGAGGCAGCCCCGAGCAGAGGCAGCAGTGGCTCCCCTCGATCGCCGCCGGCGCCTTGTACATGGCCATCGCGGTCACCGAACCCGAACACGGCAGCCACGTCATCGGCATGACCAGCACCGCGCGCCGCAAAGGCAAAGACTGGATCATCAACGCCGACAAGTGCTTCGTCGGCGACTCCGGCATCGCCCACCTCTACGTCGTCATCGCCCGCACAGGCAAGCGCAGCGGCCCGCGGAGCCTGTCAGCCTTCCTCGTCGAAGGCGACCAAGACGGTCTCGATGTCACCCAGCCACCTCTGGTCGGGTTGCACGGCTTCACCGCCGGAAACGTGCGGCTGCGCAACGTCCGCGTCCCCGCGAGCGCCCTGCTCGGCGCGGAAGGAGACGGACTGGACATCGCTTACACCGCCTCCCTTGTGTGCGGCCGACCCAACCTCGCGGCCGTCGCCCTGGGCCTTCACCGCCGTGTGCTGGACGTGACGACCGCATTCACCACGAGTCGCCCCCGCTACGGGGGTGTCCTGGCCGACCTGCCGGTCGTCGGCCACCACCTCGCGGAAATCAAGTCCCGCCTGATGACCTCGGAAGGCGCCGTTTATCAGGCAGCGCACCTCCTGGACCAAGGCATTCCCTGCGACGCCGAGCTGCTCAACAGCAAGCTCGTCAACAGCCGGGCCGCCAAGGTTTCGCTCCAGGAGGCCAAGGACACCCACGGCGGATACGGCGGACGCGCCGATTACGAGATATCCCGCCTCTCCCGCGACATCGACCTCATATCAGCCCCCGCCGGCCCGGACGACCTCCAGCTCCACCGCCTCGGCGAAATCGCCCGCGGTCTCGACCGCATCCAGTGGTCCGAACGCTACCTCGCACAAACCGCCCCTCGGGCTCCCCTTGCCTGACCTTCCGTTCCCCAACTCCCTGCTGACCGACACGGAGACGTCCATGACGAGCACAACTCCCGCCACGAGCCCGGCCGAAACCGACGTGACCACGTGGTTGATCGCCGCGCGGCGGGAGCTGCACACCATCGCGAACCGGCGCCTCGTTTCCGCCCCACGAGCCGTCGCCGACACGCTCACCTCACTGCAGGCGCTCACCCCCACCCTGATCAGGCACGCCCGCGCCCTGGCCGCCCAGCTCGGGGACACGGAGCGATCCGAACTCCACAAACTGATCGAGCAGACCGAGGGCCGCGCCAGCTCCCGGCCGCGAGCGGACCTGGCGTACGAACACCTGCTGGTGCTGGTCAGCCAGTTGCAAGAGCTCCTGCGCAGGCTGGAGCGCGCGCACGGCATCTGGTATCGACGCACACAGACAGCCTCAGCCAAGCGCCGCACCCGCTGAAGTCACTCAACCGACCTAGAGACGCCAGCCCGCTCCGAGGGCCACGAGATCCGCGACGAGGACGTCGGGCGACTGTCTCCTCTCCAGCACAAGAAGCTCAACGTGCTGGGACGCTACGGCTTCACCGCCTCCGTCCTGGCCCGCGGCACCCTGCGACCGCCACGCGACCAGGACGCCCCGGGCTGGGCATCGTCACTCAGCCGGGACAAGAGCGGGGCGAGCCCGGGCACGCCCGCGGCCTCGCCGCCCTCGACGCGTCGCTTGATCAGGCGGGCGGCGAGCCAGGGCTTGCCGAGACGGCCGGGCGCGTACCGCACGTACCCGCGTAGGGCAGGGGCGGAGGGATCACGTTGGCCTCCCGGGGTGAGGGTTCGGCCGGATTGGCCGCGCGGCGGAGCAGAGGGTGGCAGGCGGGGCAAGGGAGCCGCGGGATCGTCTCATTTCACGGAACCAGCTCTGCAGGTGTGATGACTATCAGACGGCAGGAAGGCATCTCCATGGGCGTCAGCCCGACGACTCGTACAGCGAGTTCTCTGTCGCCATGGCGAGGCAGGTAAAGGCGGCGAGGCGAGCTGGAAGCAGGATAGCTGGCCGTCGGCAGGTTGGAGGCGTTCCAAAGTTTGCGGGCTCTGGCGTCGAGCCGCACCGTCTCAATGACTTCCTGAAGGCGCTCGTCTTGTGGCCACTGTTCCGCATTCACCCGGAGAGCAGCAATCGTGGGAAGAGCCCAGTCCTCCTGCCAGTTGACAAGCTGAACTCGCGCCTCCGGCCAGGTCAGCATCCATTCCACGACGTTGATCCCTTTGACCAGCCAGGGGAAGTACTCCTGGACCTTCTCGTTGTAGGCGAGAACATCCCAGCGATGGTCGCTGAGATAGACGCCCCAGGTCGGACTCTGCTCGACGAGAGCGAGCAGGGCCGGCGGCACCTGCCGATTGAGGGGTCTCGCGGAGGCGGAGTGCGGGGCTCGACCGCGAGCGATGCGATGGACGATGTCCCATTCGTCGGGGGCCAGAGCAAGGACGCGGCGTACCTCAGACAGAAAGGCATCGCTGTAGTTCGCCGGGCGCCCCGATTCGAGGGCGCTGTACCAGCGGCGGGAGACGCCCGCCAACTGAGCCGTCTGCGCCTGGGTGATCCCGCGGGCGGCCCTCGCACCGAACGTCTCAGTAAACCCAGGTATGTCCGATGTATTTCGACGTGCACGCGCTCGTCGAAGTATGCGGGTGAGAAGGAGGCGATCACCGCCCCCATCGCTCATAACATTCATATAACGCCCTGGGTGGGATCCACGCCACAGCCCCCCGGCCTTCAGCGCCACCGTCCGCAGCGCCAGCCCCTCATCACCGCTGCCCAAATACCGGGTGAGTTGAAAAGCGCAACCACACCTTTCGAGACATGGTTGAAATAGCGACCATCTCGCCGTTGGGAACTGTCAGTTCTCACTCAAAGGATAGGCACAACCTGTGATTCCTGTGACTTCTGAGATTCGGCCATAGGGTCACTGACGCCAGGGGAACAGCCCTCTGGTGCAATCCTGCTCGGCTTGCGCTCGTAAAGGATCTCCATGTCGCGCTCCGTTCTGACTGCAGGCAACGGCGGAATACACCCCGTCGCGGACTGCGCTTTCCGGCAATACGGTGACACCGTGCCGGTGGTGCAGCGCCAGGACCTGCTGAAGCCGAACACAGCCGCCACGGCTGTCCGCGAAGTCGGCTAATGACGACGCTCGACATCAACCGCCATGACGGTGCCCCAAGATGGGTGGCCCGTCTCGCCGACTGGCGGCAGAAAGGAACACACCGGACCTGGGGGAAGCGTCCCACGAAGGCGACTGCGCGGCGCGAGCTGCGTGAGGAGTGCCAGGCCCTGCTGGCCGACATGCCGATCCCAAGGCCGTTCACTCTGGAAGGGCTGATCGCAGGCATTGAGGCTGTGACGGGACGGCGTATCAAGCTGGTGCCGATTCCGGACCATCTGCTGGCCCACACCGACGTGGGCGGACTGTGGCTCCAGCTGGATGACGTCCCCGTCGACCTGGTCCTGTACGTCGAGGGCACCACGTCATTCCATCGGATGCGGATCATCCTCCACGAGCTGGCTCATCTGTGGTGCGACGACACCATCGAGGAGAGCTTCGAACAACTCGCCAGGCTCTTGCCCGATTTCCCTCCCAACGTCCTGCACCGGCTCACCACGCGGGGCCGCGTCATGGCCCGCCACCGCTACGACTCCCATATCGAGCGGCGTGCCGAGATGCTGGCCGACCTGCTGCACCACGAGGCGTACGCGACCGACTACATCGAGGATCCCACCCTGCGTCATCTCGACGAAGACCTCTCCCACCCCCGCTCCATCCCCCTCCCCCGCACCCCTCGGAAGAACCGTGTCCGTCCCTGATGTGATCGTCTCCTTGATCGTCGCGCTCCTGCTGCTCCAGATCGCCGTGCGCCTGCCTGGCGCCGTACGCGGCCGGCGCCGCGGGCGCTCGTTGTGGGGCGCCTTCACCGCCTTCGCCCTCTCGTGGTGGCTTCGCACCGACTTCGGCCGGGCCGTCATCGATCCACTGGGGGTCAACGACCTGGCCACCCTCCTCAAGCACTCCTTGGCGATCGTCGGCACCTGCGTGCTGCTGACCTATGTCACCGGCGTGTACGCGGACGAGGACACAACCGCCCGCCACATCAAGATCACGGCTCTCGTGCACCGCGTCGCGGCCCGCGCCTCGCTCGCCACCGTGGCATGCCTGGCCTTGGTGTTCTTCCTCGCCCTGGACCGGACCAAGACCGCAGCCGACAGCCCGTACTTCATGGGCCGACATGCCGGCGAGCCGGGCCTCGCGCTCTATATGGGGCTGCTCTATCTGTATACCGTCGGCGCCGCGCTGGTGTGCGGATACCAGTGGGGCCGGGCATCGCGGCATGCCCGGCGGTGGCCCCTGCGCGTCGGCCTGACGATGATGGCCGCGGGCATGGTCCTCATCGTGGTGTACGCAGCCCTGCGCACCGCCTTCCTGGTTCCCACCACGCTCCATCCACTCTCCGCGCGGGCGCTCGCCGACCAAGAGCGCATCACCGACACGGTGCTGTACGGGGGCTTCCTGCTGTGGCTGCTCGGCTCGGTCACCCCCGCGATCCACGCCGCGCAGGCACGGCTCCGGAGCACAAGAGCCGTCATCGGGCTCCACCCGCTCTGGCGCGACCTTGTTCTCGCTGTGAACGGAATCGCTCTCTACCAGCCGAGCAATCTGTTCAACGGCCACCGGGCCGCCGGCCCTCTCAACGCGATACGGGACGTGCTGTCGCACGACGCCACCCCGCAGATCCGCCTCGGCCGCTACGTCACTGAGATCCGCGACGCTACCCACGAACTGCGGCGGCGCGCACCCGCCGACCTCTACGCGCGCGCCGTCCAACTCGCCAAGGCGGAGGGCCGCCAAGGTTCAGACGCCGACGCCACGGCCGAGGCGTACTGGCTCAAGGCTGCACTCGGGGCCGCCGACCGACCAGCCGGGGCGCCGGCCGCCTTTCACACGGCCGGCGACGACTTCGCCACGGAGATCCCCTGGCTGCTGCGCGTCGCCGAGTCCTACCGCACCGCCAGCCCTGCGAGCACCACCCGCCTCCTGAGCTCCTCCGAAACACCGTCCCTCGTCCACACCACCAGGACATGACCATGAACGCTTCCCCCCTCTCGCTGACCGCCTCCGCCGCGGCACTGTTCTCCAACGCCGACGGTGAGGTCCTCATCGTCAACCCGACCTACAAGAAGTTCTGGAACCTCCCCGGCGGCGCCGTCGACGAGGGCGAGACCCCCCACGAGGCAGTCGCACGCGAGGTGCGCGAGGAACTCGGCATTACCCCGCCCATCGGCGGTCTCCTGGTCCACGCCTGGGTCAGCGTTCGCGGCCGAGGAGCGCAGGTTCTGTACGTCTTCGACGGTGGTGTCCTCAGCCCGGAGGACCAGGCCGCGATCACGATGCAGGAGGAGGAGCTGAGCGAGTTCCGCTTCTGCCGACCGGACAGCATGGAGGACGGACTGGTCCCTCCGCACCTGACCGACGTCTGGCAGGCCGCCCTCGCCGCCCGCTCCGACCAGCACCCGCGAGTGCTCACGGTGCGCCTGTAGGAAGCGCAAAGGGGCCCGGCTCGAGGAAGTCCTCTCGGGCCGAGCTCAGCGTTTGGCGCGCTGTTACGGCAGGGCAGGCCGCCCAGGTCCGCCCTGGGCTTCGGACCGGGCCTTGTCGACCTCGTGGAGGATGAAGTCCAGCAGGTCCGCCGGCAGTCCCTTCTCCTCACCGCCGCGGGCGGCGATCGCTGAGATCTGCCCCCTGAGCAGCATCGTCCCACCGATGATCCGCTGCACGTCTGCATCCTGCGACCAGATCAACGGTGTCGTGTCCAGCGCCTCCGCGAGCGCGTCCAGCACATCGTCCTGCGCGCTGCTCACCTTGCCGGTCCGCAGGTCGCGCACCAGATCCTCGGTGAGGACCTCGCGGCCCGTACGGTCATTGCCGAGGGCCGCAAGCTGTGCGTCCGAGGGCGGGATCGGCAGCCGCTCCAGCAGATACGTGATCTTCTCCGCCAGAGTCTCCGGAAGCATCTCCTCGCCGCGCAGCCGCGGCTCCTGCCCCTCGGCCCCGGGGACAGCCTCGCCGGGCTCGGGCACGTCGATGCCGAAGGATCGGTCTTGCGCACGCCGCAGGGCTTCGACGCTTACGCCGTATGCTTCCGCCAGCTTCGGCTCGTACTCCTCCGCCAGGCGTCGCTGCGCGTTCTCCGCTGCAGCCACCGGGCCAGCGGTACTCGTTCCGGTCAGCTCCTTGGTGGCCGCCTGGGTATACCCGGCGTCAGCCCGCAGGTCAGCAAGATCAGGACGCCCGTCACGGGGAAACAGGTCGTCGAGGTCACGGTTGAGAGCTTCGGCCAGGCGGGGCAGTTTCTCCGGGTCGGGAACGGAGCGTCCCGTCTCCCAGGCACTGACCCGAGCACCGCTGACCCCCACATGGCTCGCCACGTCGGTCTGCTTGAAGCCACCCTCCCTCCGGGCGAGCAGCACACGGTTGGGGTCGAACCGGCGAGCCGGCATCCCACACGTCCTTCCTGATCCGATCTGGGCCCGTCGACACAGCTACCCACTTGATCGATGGGCCAAACGAGGATACTTTCGTTCCATCGATCGGGGCAGCTAGTCAGCGTACCTCGGTTCAAGCCGTCGTGCCCACAGGAGATGAAACGTCCCTGCGGCACCCGAGTCCCGGAGTCGCTGCGTGCCTTCCGTCGTCCGCCCGTCGAGGCGATCATCCTGCCGCCTGCGTCCCGGCCCGCCGTCTACGTCCGTAGGCACAGGTGCCGCCGCCCTCCGTTGCGACTTGTAGAGGGTCCTTTAGCAAGGTCTGGATCTTGCCGCAGGACCTGCATATGTTCATCGTCCCTCGCCGGGCACACCGCCCCGCGGCAGACGACGCTAGGAGCTTACGCAGAACGCGCGATCCACTCGGGATGAGATAGCCCCGAACACAGCGACGGCGCCCATGGAGCGGTAACTCCCGGACGCCGAACGCCAAATGGCACTCCTGCCCCGGCAAGGGCGGAGATTTACCCACCTTCACCGCACCGGTCCTTTCCTACGAGGCACACCGGCGCGGGTTTCGCTACGGAGGAGAGTCTTCCATGCCGCCTGCCCTGCGCAAAAGGCCGGTGTCCCCGGCTCGCGCGGCAGCCGTCCTCGCTTCGCCGCCTGGCTCCCTGACCGCGCACCGGTTGCTCGGCGCCCTCGTGGCGGAGCCGGCCCCCGCCGCCCGCCCCGTTTCGGCGGTGACCCGATGAGCCGGGACACCCGCGAATGGGCGTGGGAGTACAGCGCCAGCCGCGGAAACGCGCGCCTGGTCCTGCTGTCGATCGCCGACCGGATCCCCGACGAGCAGTGCGTCGCCTGGGCGTCCCTCACCTCGCTGATGAAGCGTACGAACGCAAGCCGCAACGCCGTACGCGGCGCCTTGGCCGCGCTGGCCGAGAGCGGCGAACTAGAGGTGCTCGACGACCTCGACGGCCCGCAGCACAGCACGGTCTTCCGGCTGCCGCGCGCCGCTGCGTGGCTGGCCAAGGTCGCGGCGGCCCGGGAGGACGACCCCGAGACGTACGTCGGGCCCCCGGACGAGTCCGATCCGGTACCCGAGCTGGACATCGAGCGGCTGCGCAAGCACGGCATCTGGCCCAAGACCGGGTCGGAATCCGACCCCCGTCGCCAGAATCCGACCGGGTCAGATCCCGACCCCCATCGTCAGAATCCGACCCCTCCCCGGGTCAGATCCAGACCCCTCCCCGGGTCCGATTCTGACCCCCAGAACCGTAGTGAACCGAAGGTGAACCGTAGGTACAGCAGCAGTGCTGCCGACCTCACCTCGGCCACCGACTGGCAGGTCGACGACGCGAGCCTGTCCTGGGCCCAGCAGCAGGGACACCTCGATCGCCTCGGCGAGCAGGGCATGCAGGCCGCCGACGCGAAGTGGCGCCACTACCGCGCCGCCTGGAGCCCTCGGCCGGCCGCTGCCTGGGCTGCCGACTGGCAGTCCTGGATCACCCGGGAGCACACACCCACACCACAGCGCCCGAACCTCTACGCCCTGCCCGGCGGCAACCCCGCCCCGCAGGCCGGCATGACCAAGGCCGACCTGCACATGGCCGCCCTGCTCGCCGCCGTCGACGAACCGACTGGAACGGAGTAACTACCTTGGACCGCCGTGAAGTTGCTGCCGTACTCACCTACGTCGGCCGCCTGGACCCCCGCACCATCCGCACCGACTCGGGCGAAGCCCGCGACCAGCTCGCCATGTGGCACGAGCTGCTCGGCGACGTGCCCATGACCACCAGTCAGGGCTGGGATGTGCGCGAGACCGTCCGCAAGCGCATCGTCAGCTCGCCGTACCCAATCCTGCCGGCCGACGTGGCCCGTGAGTGGCACGCGCACCGCCGCGAGCGTCTGGCCCGGCACACCGACCCGACGCCGATGGCCGACCCGGACAACCCGCAAGCCTGGCGGGCGGAGCTGCTAGCGGCACGCGACGCCGTCGCCGCCGGGCACACCGCGCCTTCGGCGCACCGCGGGATTACCGCCGGGCGCCACCGGCCGGGCCTGAAGGACCAGCTGGCCGCCGTCGGCTCCTACATCCCGGCCGCTGTCCGCGCCGAGCTGGCCCCCTACCGCCCGGCCCGCGCCGCCCGCGAAGCCGCCATCGCCGCCGGCGGCCCCGACGTCCTCGCGGTGCCGTGCGAGTGGTGTCACGCCGACAAGGGCGAGCCCTGCCGCCGCCGGCGCATCACCCTCGACGGTGCCGCCCGGGGCAACGCACCGCGCGCCACCGCCCACCCCGGCCGCATCGACCGCGCCCTGGCGGCGCAGGCCCAGGCGCCCGCCGCCTGACCGCAGCCCGCTTCTCCACAGAAACGTTCCGCCTTGCGTACGGCTCACCGCCGTACCCCGAGCCCGCCTCGCAGCGCCCCGCCGCACCCCAGCCACCACCGGTGCCGAGCGGCCCCTGCCGACCGAGGCGACATCCGGAGACTGCCTTGCGCCACATCACCACCAACGACACCCCGACCCCGACCATCCGGGGCATCGCCGACCACAGCTGGCAGGAACGCGGCCGGTGCCACAACATGCCGGCCAAGGACATCGACGAGCTCTTCTTCCACGCCGCCCGCGACCGCGCGGCGATCGACGAGGCCAAGTCGATCTGCGGCCGGTGCCCGGTGAAGAAGGCGTGCTTCGACTACGCCCTCGACAACGAGATCCGCCAGGGCATGTGGGGCGGGATCACCGAGGACGAGCGCCGCCCCTGGCACGCCAAGGTCAACAAGCGTCTGGACTACAGCCGGGTGAAGGCCGCCTTCGAGGGGCGCGACATCCACCTCAGCGACGCCGAGCGCGAGGCCGTCACCCGCCACGCCTACGTCCGCGGCTGGAGCCCCGACCGCCTCGCGCACACGCTGCGCCTCGACCTCGACTGGGCGCGCGACCTGATGCGCAACGCCGCCCACGCTGTCGCCGACCGCGACCGCTATTGGGACCAGGCCGACGAGACCGAGCCGACCGACGAGACCACGGGGGACGACGACGTCGCCTCGCCGGTGCAGGTGCCTCGCCAGGTGCAGACCGACTCCCTGATCGCCGCCCTCCGAAAGGCCGCATGACAAACGCCATCGCCACGTCCCTGCCCTACGGCATCGAGCCCGTCTACGTGGTCGCGGCCGTCGGGCTGCTCGCCCTCGCGCTTGCCGGCTGGTCGATCCGGCGTAACCGGAACCGGGCTGACGGCAAGCGCGTCGGCACCCCCGCGGTCTGGGTCTCGGCCCTCGCCGCCCTCAACTGCACCGTCTACTCCGGCGACACCAGCTGGCGGTTCGCCGCCGACTACCTCGACATGGCTGGCACCGTCGAGCGGGCCATGATGTTCAGCGCGGGTGAGGCGGCGCTGTTCGCGACCGCGTTGATGGCCCGGCAGAACCTGAAGACCCAGGGAGCGCCCGGCCTGCCCGGCGCCCTGGTGTGGGCGATCACCGGGGTGCAGATCATCCCGGCGTACGCCGAGTCGGGCACGGTGGGCGGCACCGTGCGGGCCTTCGTCGGCCCGGTCATGGCAGCCGTGCTCTGGCACCTGGCCATGGGCATCGAGCTGCGGCTACACAAGCCGGACGCCACCTCGCAGGGGCTCCTGGCCACGCTCGGACGCGAAGCACGAGAACGGCTCCTGTCCCGCCTGGGCATCGCCACCCGCAACCGCGACGCCGCACAGATCACCAAGGACCGCGCGACTCAGCGGGCAGTGGCCCTGGCCTCCCAACTGGCGTCGATGTCGGCAGCGGATCGCGAGAAGGACACCAGGATCACCCGTCGGCTCCAGTCGGCCCTCAGCCGAGCCGGGGTCGGCAACGATCCTCAGCAGCGTCAGGCTCTCCTTGAGCAGCTCGCCGCCCGCCGGCACGCGGTAGCCCTCGCCACCGTCGAACTGCCGTCACCCTGGGTGCAGGACATGCACGGCCAGGACGCCGATCGAGAGGAGCGGTCCCCTCTCGGCCCGTCCCCGGTGACCCTGCCGCCGGACGAGAAGCAGGTCGGTCGGCGGCTGAGCACGGTCCCCAACGACGGTCCCCAAACCGCCGGGGACGGGGACCGTGCGGAATCGGGGACGGGGACGGGGAGCGAGGGGGACCGTCCCCACACCGTCCCCAACACCAACGGGGACCGCGTCCACAAGCCCGGCTCAAGCCTGCTGAGCAAGGGCACAGCGGCACCGATCGGGGACCGAGACGACGTGCCCGCCAGGGCCGAAGCGGCTGATGCCGACGGGGACGGTAGTGCCGCGGACGCCCACGAAGGTGCTGCTCAGGGCGGTACAGGACCGTCCCCGGCAGCCGTCCCCAATGGCAACGAGGGCCGGGAGCACCCGGACACCGAGACGGGGACGGGGACCGAAGGGGACCGTCCCCACACCGTCCCCAACACCAACGGGGACCGCGAACACCCCGACACCGAAACGGGGACGGGGACCGAAGGGGACCGTCCCCACACCGTCCCCGGACGCCGGAAGACGAAGGCACAGCGGAGTCGGCCGGGTGGCGGGAAGCCCAAGCGCCCTCGGCGGAACCAGATGAGCGTCGAGGAGCGGGTCAAGATCGTCCGTCCTCACGTCCCCGAAAAGCTGGAGCGGGACGGCAACGCCTCCATCACCCGTCCCCAACTGCGCGAGATCTATCGCGACCTGGGGCTGCCGGGCGGCCGGAACGAGAGCCTGACGCCCGTCCTGGAGCGGCTGCGCGCCGAGGCAAGGAGTACGACCCGATGAAAACCTGCCGCAGGTTCGCCACCATCAAGGCCGATTTCGGGCGGGACGTCAGCTTCCTGCGCGGCCACGCCGAGCGCCACCAGGGATCCGCGCTGGCGAAGACCAGCGCGAAGAGCGCCGTCTCGGTGAAGCGCAACATGGCGCGGGCCCTCAACACGCACCTCGACCGCTGTCGCGAGTGCGGCTGACACCTGCAAAGCAGCAGGTCACGCCCCTGAATCCACATTCTCCATGGTGGCCCGGCCTCGGTCGGGCCACCGCTCCTGCCACGAAGGGATCGCCATTCCTGCCCGCCACCCGCGTACGCACATCCCGTCGACCGCCGAGGCCGGCGCCTGGGCCGACGTGCTCGTGCGCCACCAACTGCTGCACACCGCCGTACTGGCCCCCACCGGCCAGTGGCTCGTCCAGCACCACCCCTACGCGCCCGTCCGCGTCCTCGACGGCGCGACCGCCATGGTCGACCTGGCCGCCGAGATCCAGCACCGCATCCGCACCACGAGGAACCACACCCGATGACGAACCCGACAACAAACCCGGCTCCCACGCCCGATGAGCCGGAAGCCAACTCGACCTCAGCGCAAGCAAGATGGAGGTTCGGACACTCCCCCGCGGGGGGAGTGTCCGAACCAGTCCCCGCCCCAGGGGTGGCGGGGCCCGACCAGCGCCAGGGGGCGCCGGACGGGAAGGCTGCGACCGAGGGCGGATCGCAGCCAAGGCCCACCCGTTCGGGGCGGTCCAAGGGGAAGTCGCGCCCGCGCGATAAGAAGCAGCGCCGCGCCCACAGCGTCCGCCTCAACGAAACCGAGCACGCTCTCATCCAAGGGGGTGCAGACGCCGTCGGCATGAGCACGGCGGGCTTCCTCGCTTACTCCGGCCTGGCCATGTCCCGCGATCAGTCGCGTACCGCCGTGGCCATTGCCACCGAACGCGATGTGCTCACTGAGCTGTTCGCCGCACGCCGGCAGCTCGGCTGGGCCGGCAGCAATCTCAATCAGGTCGCCAAGGCCCTCAACACTGGTGGCGAGGTTCCTCACCTGGCGGCGGTCATCGCCGACATTCAGCGCGCGGCCAAGTCGGTGCAGGTTGCCGCCGACCGTGTCGCCAACCAGCAAGTGGGCGTGGCTGCTTGATCCCCCAGGTCCACAAGCAAGGCAGCGAGACCCTCTTTCTGCTCAACTACCTCTACGGCAAGGGCACTCGCGAGGAGCACATCGACCCCCACCTCGTCGCCTCGTTCGACGGCATGGCCCCCGACCCCGGCCGTGACCCGGGCGCGACGAGGCGGGACCTCCAGCAACTTCTCGACCAGCCCTTGCAGCTCCTCGACCCCGACCAGCGCCCCGAGAAGCACGTGTGGCATCTGTCCGTACGAAACGCCGCCGAGGACCGCATCCTGTCCGACGAGGAGTGGGGAGACATTGCGCGCCGCATGGTAGCCGCGACCGGCATCGATCCGGGCGACGGTGCGGGTTGCCGCTGGGCGGCCGTCCGCCATGCCGATGACCACATCCACATCATCGCGACCCTCGTACGCGAGGACGGGCGCCGTCCCAACCACCACCGCTCCGGCAAACGCGCCCAAGCCGAGGCCCGTCTCCTTGAGGTCGAATACGGCTTGCAGCGAGTCAATCCTGGGGACGGCACCGCTGCGAAGAGGCCCACCAGCGCCGAGCGCCACAAGGCTGAACGCCAGGGCCGGGAGCGGACCGCTCGCGAGGAGCTGCGCGAGACCGTGCGCCGCGCCGTCGCCGGCGTACAGAGCGAAGGGGAGTTCTTCGACCGCCTGACCGCTGCCAGCGTCCTGGTCGAAGAGCGCGTCGCGCCCTCCGGCGACCTCCTCGGCTACAAGGTCGCCCTCACCGACGACCTCAACAAGGACGGCGAGCCCGTGTTCTACCCCGGCTCGAAACTCGCCCCCGACCTCTCCCTGCCCCGTATCCGCGAACGGTGGGCCAGCGATGCCGCTGGCAGCCACGACCCCGACACGGATCGTTCGGCTGGTTCGGCGCGCGTCACTGCATCGACCGCACGCCGCCAGGCGACGTCGGCGTCCTGGCAGGCCGTACTCATCATCGACCAGGGCGACGACGGACAGATCTCCGCGTTGATCGCCGCGGGCGGCGAGATGCTCGACGCGCTCGCCAAGACCTCGGCCGCACACACCCGCCGTGAACTGCGAGAGGCCGCCTGGGCGTTCGAGCGGGCCTCCCGCTCCCACATCCGGGCCGAGCGCGGCCACGACCGCGCCCTGCGGCAGGCAGCCCGCAACCTCGTCCACGGCGGGCCCGCGCTCGGCCGCGGGGAGGACGGCGCCACCACCGCCATGCTGATCGACATGGCCATCTTCTTCGTCCTCGCAGCCGCCCACTGGCACGGGAAGAAGGAGCACGCCCAGCAGGCTGCTGCCGCCCGCCAGGCCGCCGAGCATCTGCGCGCCGCCTACCAGGCCGCCGCACCGATGTACCTGGGCCCCATGTACCAGCGCGGTCGGAACCTGTCCCAGCCCCTACAGCGCAAGCAGACCGCCCACCTTCGCCGGGCGGTGCCGGAGCTGGCCGAGCAGGTCCTCGCCGAGCCGGGCTGGTACGCCCTGGCCGCTACGCTCGCGGACGTAGAGCGCGCCGGGCACGACCCGGCCACGCTCCTGGCCGAGGCCGCCGAGCGACGGGAGCTGGACACCGCCGACTCGATCAGCGACGTCCTCGTGTGGAGGCTGCGACGCATGGCCGACCTGCCCGCCGACGCGTCCACCTCGCCCGAGCACACCGCCACCACGCCCACCGCCACCCGCGGTCCCGCGAAGCGTCCGGCGAACCGAAAGGAGCGCTCCGCCAAGTCCCGCTGAATTCAACATTCTTAGAGTTGCAGCAGGTCAGGGACTTGCGGCACTCTCCTCGTGCAGGCGAGACGACAGAGATGGAGACGGCATGTTCCGACGCACCCGTGCGGACCGAGAATTCCGTGAAGCCCAGCGTGCCGGCCAAGCGCTGCTGGCCATGCACACCGAGTGGCCCGAGGCACCCGTCCCGGCCGCGCCGACCGACACCACCATGGTGCCCGACTTCCTGCCGCCGGAGTTCCGGGCACCGTGCCGCCAGGACGTGTCGGGCTTCATGATGCGCTGGGACCTGCCGCTCGTCATCGACGGCGAAGTCCACGCGTGCCACTGCGGTGCGTACCGGAACTGGACCGTCTTCAACATGCGCGACGACTCGGTGTGGCTGCGCTGCGAGGCCGGCCACGAGGCGCAGGAGACCCGGCTGGACACCGCCTGGTACAACCGCAACTCCGGTCCGGTCGACCACTTCCACCCCACCCTCGAAGACGGCCTGCGCCACCTCGGCCGCTGAGAGCGCGAAACCCCTTCCCTTCACCCCTGCGTTCGTCGGCACCCGGAGGGCCGATCCGGTCAGACCATCCATCTCGCATCACCAAAGGGGTTTCCGTATGCGCCGTTCCACCACGACCCTCCTCGGCCTCAGTGCCGCCTGCGCCGTCCTCGCCCTGACCGGCTGCGCCAGCCATGCCGAGTCCGCCGGCTCCTCCGCCCCCGCGCACCGGGGCGGTAGCACGCCCTCGGCATCCGTGCCGCTGTCGTCAACTCAGCTGAACCAGCGGCTGCTGAACGAGAGCGACCTGGGTGAGGGCTACACCCGCAAGCCCGAGGCCCCTCGCCACAACGACGACGTGACCGTGATGGGCTGCCCGGGGCTGGAGAAGCTCGGCGGCGACACGGCCACCGGCTCCGGTCTCGACTTCGCCCACAAGGCGAAGGTGTCCTTCGCCTACACCGCCAGCTCCGAGGTGAGCGAGGAGCTGTACAGCGACAGCGCCGCGAAACTGTCCAAGGGCATCTCGAAGGTCTTCGATGCGATGCTGTCCTGCCCCTCGTACCAGGTGGCTTCCGGGAGCACGGTCATCGACATGGGCACCGAGAAGTCGACCGCGCCGGACCTCGGCGACGAGCAGTGGAGCCAGCTGCTCACCTTCTCCGCCGGCGGGCAGCGCAGCGTCGTCAAGCAGACGGCGATCCGCACCGGCAACATCCTGGTCGTCGTCTCCGGCTCGCCGGGCCTCGTGGACACTCACCTGGACAAGGCACTCGCCAAGGCACGCACCGCACGCTGATCCGCTCCTCCACCTACCCTGGTGTCCGGTCCTGTCCACCCGACAGGCCCGGACACCGGGGTTTTGTCGTAGGCGGAGATCAGCCGTCGAGACGGAGTTCGCGTGGCTCGTAGCGGAGTTGGAAGGTCTGCGCGTGCTCCCCGTGCATCCAGTACAGGGTCATGGTCGACAGCATGCTGCGCTTGACGTACCGGGTGCGGGAGGGCATTCCTTCGTCCTGCGCGACGATCCACTTCTCCACCCGCTCGGGCAGGCCGAACCGCAACGCATAGGCGTCGGGGTGTTCCGCGGAGCGCAGTTCCCAAACAGGGTGTGACGCTGCCTGGTTGATGCGTCGCAGGCGCACCGTATGCGTGGGGTGCGCGCGAGCGTATTCCACGAAGCCGTAAAGGTCGTCCGAGGCCAGGCCCAGGACGAACGGCGCGGCAGGAAAGGCCAGAACAAGGCCCAACTGTGACCGGCTGTACAGGGCCTGCGCGAGGTAATCGAGGGGGCCGCGAATCGCATCGGGCAGTTCCACGTCCCCCGGGTCCATTTCCAGCAGCGGGCCACGAAGGTACGTCCGTATCTCGCGCACCTTCGGTCGCTCGGCCGCCGGAGTCGCTTCAAGCACGGCGTGGATCGTGTCGGCCGTGTGCTTGACGAGATTCCGCAGCACGTCGAAGTCCGGTGCGGAGAGATCGATCAGGGATATCTGGTGAGCAAGCGCGTAGTCCTGCGCCTCCGGGCTGAAGCCGGACGTGGAGAAGATCGCGTAGCTGTAGCGGTATCGCGTCCGAGGCCGGCCCGTTCCCGGAGCAGAGAGTGTGGTGGTCTCGCCCTCGTTTACGTCGTGGATCACACCGTGCCCGTTGCGGACGGTGGGCAGACCGACAGGGGCTGTGGTCAGGTACTTTGCCTCGACGAACAAGCGGACCGGCAGGGAGAACGGCGGGACGTACCGGAACTGTCCGAGCGCGTCGACCTGGTGCCAGGCCCCGCGTCCGCGAACCAGCAGACCGTTCTTGTCCTCCTTCAGGACCTTCCACGGCTCTTTGTCCTGGTCGTCGTCGGCCGTGAGGACCTCGAAGCCGCTGGAGCGCAACAGCCAGGCCAGCACCTCCTCCAGGAGGTAGCCGCGCAAGGGTCCTTTGCCGATCACTTTGACAGCCACGCAGGCGATCCTACGTACGGCCTTGATCTTGGTTCCAGGGTGCCGTCCCGTGCTCGGATGCCGGTACGGCAAAGGCCCGGTGGTTCCGCTCCAGTAAAGAGCGCGGAACCACCGGGCCTGGGAGAAGGGGCACCCCCCGTCGATCACCCACCTCGGTCAGCGGCTACTCGCAGCCGTCAGCCACGACGGACGACGGTGAGACGGTCCTCCGCGCCCACGGGCAGCGTGCGACGCGGCACCGGGCCGGGTGCGGCGAGCGAGGAGGCGAAGGCTGCTACCAGCTCGTGCGGTGCGCTCGCGCTGAAACTCGCACACCACAAGTACGGCGCCCCGAGCACGGGCTCCGCCCACGCCTGCCACCCCAGAAGGTCATCGCGGGGGTCGGCATCGTGGATGAGCGGCGGCAGCACCTCCAGCGAGACGTTCGTGGAGAAGCCCGGGTCGGTGGCGGTCGTATGCGGGCGGTCCATGTCCCGCAGCCAGCCCCGGGCGCCGAGCTCGGTCAGTACCGCCTCGGCGTTCTCGAGCCCGACGTAGGGGGTCTCGCTGGCGTCGAGCGCGAGCAGGAAGTCGGTGAGCGCCTCGTGCGGTACGCCAGCGGTGAAGTAGGCGTTCCACTCGGTCAGGGCCGAGGCAGGGTACGGGCGGGCCGACATCTGCCAGGCCACCGGGAGGCCGCCCAATTCGAACGGATAGGCGGCAAGAATCCACTCGGCGCCGCGCAGGCCGTCGGGGCTCACATAGAGCAGGGAATTGCGGGACGTCGGCCACATGCGCCAGCCAAGGTCGGTCAGGGTGGCGCCGATCCGCTCGGCGAGGACGGCGTCGTCACCAGCGAGGTGGCGCGGGGTGACCCAGTACATCGGGTCGGGCGAAGCGGGACGGGAAGGATCGATGGGGTGTTGCGGGTGCAGGGGCGCCTCCGTCAGTTCGGGGATGGGTCAGTGGCCGTCGTTCGGCCTGGTCGCGCCGCGTCGCCGGCGCGGGGGTACATCGACCGGACCCTGCCAGGTCAGTGCGACGGCCACGGCGGGCGGCAGGGGGCCGAACTGCTCGGCCTCCGGCGACTCGGCGATGTAGACCACCGGCCGACCGTCCTCGTCCACCGACTTCTCCACTCCGCCCAGACGGTGGGCCATGGGCCAGAAGGGGTTGATGGCGAGGCGGACGGGGGTGTCACGGTCGAAGGCGGACAGCAGGTCGATGATGTCGCCGACGGTCATCTCGGGCGAGTGCGGGTCCAAAGCGTTCTCCTAGCGGTAGCGGACGAATCCGCGCGAGCAGGGGCAGGGTACGCGGCGCGCATATATAGGGCGGGCGAACGTGCCCGTCACAGAGGGCGGGACGTGGAAAGGATCCGGGCCACGGCATCGGCGACGATCTCCGCTGGCGTTTCCGTCGAGAAGGCGATCCGGTAGCCGGGGACGTTCGCCGTGCCGGTCACCGCGATGCCTCAGCCCTCGCCCGTCACCCAGTCCTCGTCAGCACCGCCGGGCCGGCCATTCGGGAAGTAGCCGAGGTAGAAGCGGCCGTCGCGCGAGCTGATGTGTACGTCGGCGCGGTCGTCGACGATGTGGGTGAAATCGGCCTGCGAGAACTGGTCGATGACGTCCATCGCCTGGCCGGCACCGAGCTTCCAGGAGCGGAGCCGCAAGGCGGCGACCGTGGTGGCGAATCCGGGTTGCGCCGCATCCAATGCCACAGCATCACCTCTCTGACCTGGGGTTTTCCGGAAGGTCGTTCAGGTTGACATGCTGTTGCAGCGTCCACCAGTCCTTTGGGCGGTCTTCTTTGTCTGCCACCGGCGAACTGCGGTCCTTCCCGCTCGCCGACTTCGCCGTGCGCTACTCGGCGAGATGGGCCCGCTACTCTCTGGCTGCTATGGAGATCCCAGAACCCGCCGGACCGCCGTACATCGATCCGGGCTGCGAGGACCCGAAGCGTCCCGTCTGCGGGATCTGCCCAGCCACCCCGTACCCCCACGCGCAGTTCGTGGTCTACAACCGGCCGTCCTGGGAGTGCCCGTTCCATCCGGAGAACGGGCACCGCTATACCCACGACGAGACAGTGCCGGCCTGCGTCCACCCGGACAAGATCGGCCTGGAGCCGGACAGGATCGCTCCGCCGCCGAAGGCGACGCCAGATCCGGACGAGGCACCGCGCCACCGCCGTGGCTGGCGACTTCCTTGGAACGCCCATCTCGCGCAGCGGCGGCCCCCCTCGTGATGTCCCGGGCCGCCAAGACGCACCGAGTTCCGCGAGCCGCCCCCGAAGCGCACTCTGCCAGCCCTGGGCAATCTTGGCGTTGACACGGTCCCACTCCGACCGATCCGTCAGCCGCTGGCTGCTGAGGTCGCTGCCACCGGGCGAACAGGCGATGGCCCGGCAGCCAGCCATGAGCCGGTGGATCACCTCGCAGCCCAGTACGGCCGCCAGTCCTTGCCCGCGCCACGGGAGATCCAGCGTCACCCGGTCCATGACGAGCAGCGCGGAGCCGATGTACTCCAGCAGCTCGCTGACCGCGCTGGTGAAGAAGTCCGTCTCGGGATCGAGGAGCACCTGGACGGTTTCACACAGCTCCTCGGGTTCCTCTTCCATCGCGCGGAACGCATTCCGGGCGCCATCGAGGTGCACCCGGTAGAACGTCATCGACCCCACGGTGGCGTCCTCGACCGTGCACGCGGGGCACTCCACGGTGACGCAGCTGCTCGTGGCTGCCGAGCCCTGGCCTCCGTCGTGCACACGCCGACAGTGGATATTGGACGGACACACTCCATCACTCCAGCGTGTCGGCCTGCGGGGTGTCACAGAGTTCGTCGTCGTAGTAGATACGCAGATGCAGGTCGGAGGGATCACCTGGAAACTGAGGCAATCCAGGGCGCCATGTCCGAGCCGTCCGCGACGGAGGTGAGCTGGGTGCGGCAGCGCTGGCAGGATCCTCGGTGAAGAGTCGGCCAAGTGGAGAAGTGGGTCGGCTCCCCCGCCGGGCCCATCCACTTCAGGGCGCCTCTGTGGAAACCGGACCCATGCCATCGCTGGAGAACCGGACAGGCGCGTCCAGAGCTCGCACTCGCCCTTGTTGTCTTTGGACTACCGTACGGTTCTCGCAGAGTTCTCCGTCATCCTGACCGCGCAGGTCCCGTCGCGGATCGCGGCGGCCCGGGAGTTGGCGCCCTGATGGCGGGCGAGGACGGGATGCTGGCCGGGACCATCGAGCGTGCGGGTGAAGTCACCGGCAAGCGGATGGGTGGTCACCCGGCTGCACTGTGCTCGGCCTCGGGCACCGGGGGCAGCCAGTGCACGGTGTTGTTCTGAGGGCGCGAACGGTCTATCCGGTGTCACGCCAGGAAGTTCAGGGTGCCACGGCCGTCGATGACGCGCGGGGTGGCGGTTCGGGCCGCGACGCGGGGCGGGTCGATACGGGAGGACGAACGGCTGCGACAGCCGGGGGACAACGTTGCGGTCCTGCCGCCCCCCGAGCCCACCTTCACTCTGCCCGGGCGCATCACCTGCCAGTTCGCGCGGCCTTCAGCGGTGTGACTAATGTGTCGCGCGCCAGGCATATGCGTCCTGCCACAGGGGACTCGACCCTCCCCTGAACGAGATGCGTGGACCTTTGTCCTGGCAGAGCAGACGGTCCGGGCGAGTGGGTATGCGAGCAATCTGGTGATGCGTGAGCTGGACGAGACGGCCGCCGGAGGCCCGATTGGGGCCCGCCTGGCCGCTTGGCGCCGCCGCCGGGAACTGACCCGGGATGACCTTGCCTTCCGCACCGGCCTGGAGATCGATTACCTCGCTGGGCTGGAGACGGGCCGGGAGTGGGTGGACCGCCGCGGCCGGCTGGCGGCGCTGGCCGCCGCCTTGCGGCTGGATGTCGCGGACCTGACCGGGCAGCCCTACCCGCCACGTGGGGAGGAGCACGCCGCGGTGCGGGCGGTCGCCTTCCACCTGCGGCGCCGACTGGTCCGCCGACAAGCGGATGCGGCCCCCGGCGTGCTGCTGGAGGAACTGGCGGAACGGACCCGGGGCGCCGCGCGGGCGGATGCCGCGGGCGATGAGCACCATCTCGCGCTCGAGCTACCGGAGTTGATCGAGGCGGCCGACCGCGCGCTAGCCGCCGCTGCGGGGCCCGGGTGCGAAGAGGCGGTGCGGCTGCGCGTGGACGCACATGTGCTCGCCGCCGGGCTGCTACGGCGCCTGGGTTACAAGGACCTGGCGTGGATGCTGCTGCACCGGGCCCGTCCCGGCACGCGCGAACCGCTGCCGGTACTGGTCGAGGAGGTGCGGCTGCTGATCGACCTCGGCCTGCCGGAGTACGCGCTGGCCCGCGCCGACCGCGCCGAGGAGGCCGGCGCGGACTGGGAGCTGCCAACGCTGGCCGCCGTCGCCCAGGCGATGGCCGGACGCCGCCCGGAGGCTGAGCAGCTTCTTGCCACGGCCGCCGAACGGGCCGATGGCCCACGGGAGGCGGCTCTGGTCATCGCGGCCCGCGCCGCCGTCGCGGCCGAGGTGGGCGACGCGGCGGAGGCCGCCGACCACGTACGCGCGGCGGATCATGCGGCACTCGACGGCGCCCATCGCTCCAGTCTGCTGGTGGTCGCCGCGGCGGCCGAGGCCCGCCATGGCCGTGCCGATGAGGCTGCCGCCCGGCTCGTCGAGGCCGATGCGGCGGCACCGCTGAGGTTGCGGCTGGATCCCTTCGCCCGGGACCTGGTCGCCGCGCTCACCGACCGCACCACCGTTCAGGCCGCGGCGGTGCGGGATCTGGCCGGGCGGGCAGGGCTGCGGTGATGCCGCCCGTCTGGCGGGAAAGACCCCTGGGGGCGGCAGGCTCGCCCTACGCTACGGCTGAGGCACGGGAGTTGAGGCGGGGGCGATGAACGAAGAGCAGGCGAATCGGATCGGCGAGCGTCTGCGGTCGGCCCGCCGCCAGCGCGGGATGAGCCTGCGCAACCTCGCGGGCCTGGCCGGGGTGTCGGTCGGCTACCTGTCGATGGTGGAGAACGGTCGGCGGTTGCTGGACCGCTCCAGCCACATCACCTCTTTCGCCGAGGCCCTGCAGATCGCCCCGTCTGAACTGACGGGGAAGCCCTTCGCCTCAGTGGACCCGCACACCAGCGCGGCTCACGAGGCGGTCCCCGCTCTGCGGATGACGCTGATGGGCCTGGCCATGGCCGCCCCGCCGGACCGCCGCCCGCCTCAGGTTCCGGCGGTGGTGCTGACTGAACGGGTGGCGAAGGCCAACCGGCTCTATCACGGGGCCGAATACGGCATACTCGCCGCAGGCCTTCCGACGCTGCTGGCAGACCTGCACGCCGCCGCCGAGGCCGCCGACGGCGCCGCTCGCCGCGAGCTGCTGAAGCTACTGGCGGACGCCTACCATCCGGCCTGCACCATGCTGCTGAAGAACCTCGGCTACACCGACTTGGCGTTCATCGCGGTGACCCGTGCCGCCGAGGCGATCGCAGAGTTGGACGATCCGGTCTACTCCGCCCTATCCGGCTTCTTCCACACCCATGTGCTGATGGCGGCCGGCAGTCCCACTCAAGCCCTGGCGCAGGCCACCGCCGCCGCCAATACCCTCGAAGCGCACCTGACGAGCCCTGATGCCCATGCGCTGCTCGGTGAACTCCACCTGATCTCCGCCACCTCGCTGACCCAGGACCGGCAGCGGCCCGGGAACACCCGCGCCGAGGAGGTCCGCGGCCATCTGGCGGAGGCCGCCAAGCTGGCTGGCCGAACTGGCGAGACGCGGGCATGGCACCTGAACTTCGGCCCCACCAACGTCGGCATCCACAAGGTGAGCCTGAACACCGACCTCGGTCGGCACGGAGCGGCTGTCGCCGCCGGGGACGGTGTCCATCCCGAGACGCTGGCGGAGGCTCCGGGACGGCAGGCCGCCTTCCACGCCGACCTGGGCCGGTCGCTGGCCCATCTGCGAGGCCGGGAGGCCCAGGCGGTCGCGGCCCTGCTGACCGCCGAGGAGATCGCACCGCAGCGCATCCACGCCAACGCACCGGTGAGGAACACCATCGAGTTCCTCACCGACCGGCAGCTGCCCGCCCACGCAGCGCGGGACCTGCGGGGCCTGGCCCACCGCATCGGCCTGCCTCTCTGACCGGCGGCGTCTACCTGATCCGGCTGAGCACATAAGTCCGTACGCGGCTGGGGACGGTCGGCACGTGACTTCTGCACGGGCACCGTACGCGGTGGAGCACGTTGGTGGCCCTGGCAAGATTTTCGTGAAGCGGGGGTGTGCCCCCGTGCGCCGGTGACACTCCGTCACGGGAAGCGGCGTCGGAGGTGGGCCATGAGGACGATGCGGTGGCGAAGCAGCGGAACTCCGGCACGGCCCGCCATGATCCTCTTTTGGAGCTTCAGGTCCGTGATCCGGCCTTCGTTGACGCCGGAGTTGAACGGGGTGGTGATGCCCTGCTCGACCGCCGGTAGGTCCTCGCGGATGGCCTTGGCCAGACTGGCCATGGGGGCAAGGCGCGAGGTGGTGAGCCCGTCCAGCCAGTTGGACAGCGGCGCGGCGTCTTGGGTGTCGAGCATGGCGGCGAAGTCACGGACCAGGGTATGGGCCGTGTTCAACTCCGGGCAGTGCGCGAGCAGCCGGTCCAGCCGTTCGATGGTGTGCAGGCCGCGCCTGGGCGGTGCGGTGGTGATCCAGCGGGCGACGGTCCGGGGCGAGGGCGGCCGCTCGCGTGGCGTGTCGATCGGCAGGCCGCGGCGCAGGGGCGCGACGGCCGTCTTGACCCGCTGATAGTGGCCCCGGTAGCCCTTGGCGAGCAGTTCCTGGTGCAGCACCTTCGCAGTGTGTTCGCCCTCTGCCCAGCGTTGTTGCAGGTAGTCAAGGTAGGGATCCAGCGCGGTGGGCTGATGCGGCCGCGGCCGGCGGACGCAGTCCTGCCAGGTGGCGGCCCGGGCGTACTTGCGTACCGTGCGCCAGTCCAGGTGCAGTTCACGGGCTGCCGCATTGAGCGAGCGCCCGCTGTCGGTCACCGCGTGCACCGCCTCGAACAGTTGCTTCGCGTGGCGGCGGGCCGGCGTGTCGAGCACATCGGAAGCCGGCAGCGCCGGTGCCGGCGGTTCGGGTTCGGGTGCTGCGGCCGGCAGGCAGCCGCGGTGCGCGGCAGCGATGTCCGCGACCCGCTTGGAGAGTCCTTGCCACAGGTGGAAGCGGTCGCTGACCTGGGTCGCATCAGGCGCGCCGTCGTTGATGCCCTGCCGGTACTGGAGCGAGCCGTCGCGGCAGACGATCTCAACACCGGGATGTTCCCGCAGCCAGGCGGCCAGCTGCGCACTGTCCCGTCCGGCCCAGAGCGTGAGCGGGAGCCGGGTGTCGGCATCGACGAGCAGAGTGCCGTAGACGTCGGCGTACAGCGCGAAGTCGTCCACGCCCAGCACACGGGGCGTGGCTGCCGGCGGCAACGGCATACGCATCAGGTGGAACAGCACGCTGGTGCGCGACAGCGGCGCGTTCACGATCTGCAGGAGCCGGGCACCGCCGCGGCCGGCGAGCAGCACCGCGGCCATCTCCACCAGATGCTGCAGGAGCGGAGTGCGACGCTGGTAGCGCACCGTCAGCTCGTCGACCTGCTCGGCGAACGTCCGACGGCCGCAGCGGGAGTTGTCACAGAACAGCCGCCGCACCGACAGCCTGATCAACACCGGGCGGCCACCGACGGCGAGGTCGGCCAGCGTGCGGACATAGCGACTGTGCACCCGCGCGGAGACTCCCGCGCAGTCCGGGCAGCCGACCGGTAACTCGCGGGTACGGGCCGCGATCTGGACCACGCCGCCCGCCGACCACACCCGTTCCACCCGCACCACATCCAGCTGCGGGGACACAATCCGCACGAGGTCATCACACTTACCGACACTGCCGCCATGAGTGACGGAGTGTCACCGGCGCACGGGGGCACACCCCCGCTTCACGAAAATCTTGCCAGGGCCACGTTGGTCTGTACGCAACTCCCGCACCCGAGCCGGCGTTCCCCGCCGTCCAACCCCGAGTCGGGGCTCGGGTTCGTGGGTTCACCGTCGTGAACACCTCTGTGTGCTGAGGCTCTTACCTTCGGTCACGGTCCGGGCGGCTGCCGCTCGGAGAGAGGGTGAGTCCCGCGATGTCCAGCACCGTGATGCGCCACGACTTCCAGGTGATCTCCGAGGCCGAGTACGTGCCGCTGGCCCGCCGTGAGACAGCCAAGGTCCTTGCCGGCTGGGGTCTGTCCGAGGAGGTCGTGGGCACTGCCTGCCTGATCGTCAGCGAGCTGGTGACGAACGTGGTGCAACACGCGGCTGTGCTTTCGGCCACCGCTGCGGTCACCCTGGCTGTCGAGGAGCAGGCTGCGCTGGTGCTGGTGGTCGCGGATGCCCACCCGTTCAGGCCGAAGCCGCTGCCCGCTGCCCACGGCCTCGGTGGCCGCGGCCTGTTCCTGGTCGACGCCCTGGTGAGGGAAGTCCACGGAAGAGCCGAGGTCCTCCCGGAGACCGCCACGGGCGGCAAGCGGATCGTCATCCGTCTTCCCCTGGCTCCCGTTGCGGCCTGATCCATCCCACGGCACCCGCATCAGTCGGCGGCTACAGCGCCGTCGACGACCTGCACCTCCCACCACGAGAAAGAGGACAGTTGATGCTCGAATCGGTCCGCCACCTTGACCAGGTGGCCCGCGAGTGGAACGTCAACCCGGAGGACGTGCTGCTGATCGCGCTGAACGCCTCCGGCGCCCGGTCCCCGCTGACCAAGCCGCGCATGCGCTTCCGGCTGCGGCTGGACTCCCGCCCCGACACCCCGCTGTTCCTGATCCTCTCGCTGGGCCGTGAGGACTCCCCGTTCGAGCTGGACGAGTACGAGCTGCGGCTGAACGGCGAGAAGGTCGGCGAGGTCGACGGCATCGAGGACGACGACGCGGTGCTGGGCTACTGGCGCAACGGCACGAAGATGCTCACCCTCAACTCCAACGCCCGCAGCCAGTGCACCGGTTGCGTGTTCTGCCCCAACACCCTCGAAGACGCCTCCGACCCGAAGATCAAGGCCCTGGACCTGCCCGGCTACCTCGGCGCTCTCGCGGTGAACTCCGGCATGGAGGACCTGTCGGCGGTGGAGACGGTGACAGTCTGCACCGGCTGCTTCCTCTACGAGCACCTCGCGCTGGACCATCTCGCCGAGGTCCGCGCGGCGATGGGCCACAACGGCTGCACCGGCACCCTGCACTTCCTGTCCTCGGTGCTGAGCAGCAACGAGGGCATGGACGCCGCCGCCGGCCTGGGCCCGTTCCACCTGACGCTGACCGCCGAGTGCTTCACCGAGCGGCGGCAGATCCTCAAGGAGTCCAAGGCCAAGCTCACCCCCGCCGAGATGACCGCCGCTCTGGGCCGGGCGAAGCAGCGGGGCATCACCACCGACTTCACCTACATCGTCGGCCTGGACCCGATCGAGGACGCGATCGGGCACCTGAAGGACTTCGTGCCGGTCACCACCGCCTTCCCCCGGTTCCAGACCTACCAGGCGCACAACGCGTTCATGGACGTCTACCGCACGCCGGGCTCGGACACGATCGAGTGGCACCTGGCCATGCGCCGGCACCTGGAGGAGCTCTTCGCCCCGACGGGCTTGCGTCCGCAGTGGTGGCAGAACTACCGCAGTCCGTGGTGCTTCACCTTCGCCGGTCAGGAACTGACGGGGGTGAAGATCTGATGACGACCCTCACGGTTCGCGCACCCGCCCAAGCCGGGGTGGCCACGAAGGCCGTGGTCCGCGCCGTCCGCGCCTGGCAGCTGCCCCCGCAGGCCGCCGGGCTGCCGTCCGAACTGCCCGAGCCGGCTGCCGCCGCGGCAGGTGAGCCGCCGGCGGGCCCGGGCTGGGCCGAGCACCGCACCCGGTTCGCCATCGAGCTGGTCGGCGACCAAGTCTCCGGCTGGCATGCCCCGGTCGGCGAGACGGTCGCGCAGATCATCGCCGACGACCTGGCCGCCGGGTTGATCGGGCACGATGCCGCCGCGCCCCGCCGCCTGGCTTACCGCAAGAAGACCGGGCGGCACCGCAACGGCGCCCACGCCCGGCAGGCCGCCTCCGCGGTCGAACTGGCCTGCTGGGACCTGGCCTCCCGTGCCACCGGGCTGAGCGTGACCGGCCTGCTGGGCGGCACCATCCGGCCCAAGGTCCCCGCCTACGCCTCGGCACTCGGCCTCGACCCGGCTCACCCGTCGGCCCCGGAGGCGGCGGCCTGGATCACCGCGGCGGGATTCTGGGGGCAGAAGTGGCCGCTGCCCAAACCGCTGATCCTCGCCGGACCGAGGGTGGTCGCGAAGATGCTCGGGCGGTTACGGGAAGCGGCGGGCGATGGCCGGT
Organism: Streptomyces davaonensis JCM 4913; assembly: GCF_000349325.1. Lineage (GTDB taxonomy): Bacteria > Actinomycetota > Actinomycetes > Streptomycetales > Streptomycetaceae > Streptomyces > Streptomyces davaonensis. The sequence continues at coordinate 8,641,270 of NC_020504.1, read as the reverse complement.
TCATGGTCGACGCCCTGGGCCGCTGCCGCCTGGACGAGGCGATGCAGGTGCTGCCCGTCCTGGCTGATCTTCAGGTCACCTTCGCCGAGGAACTCCTGCCACCCGGCTCCTTCGGCTGGCACCGGCTGCGGGCGGCCGGAGCCGGAGTTCCCCTGGCTGCGGGCGAACACGCCGTCGACGAGTCCGAGCAGACCCGGCTGCTGACCGGCGAGGCGGTGGATGTCTGGCAGGTCGATCCGGGCTGGTCGGGCGGGCTGGCCCGCTCACTGCACACCACCGAACTCGCCGCGGACCTGGGCATGGCCACTTTCCCGCACGGTGACCGGCTGCCCGCCGCCATCGCCCTGGCCGGCGCCTGCTGCCGCGACAAGATCCCGGCTATCGAGTGGCACCTGACCCTGGAGCCGCTGCGGCAGCAGATCTACTCCACCCCCCTCCACGTCGAGGACGGGATGCTGCACGTCCGCACCGTCCCGGGCCTCGCCGAGGCCCCGACCCTGCCTGAGAAAGCGGCAGTGCTGGAGGTGACGGGCTCGTGACCACCCAGCAGCGGTTGCGCCGCACCCTCTGGGAGGGGGTACATGGCATCTGCTTCGACCTGGGCGGCACCCTGGTACGTCCCGAGTCCGAGCCGACCACCGGGCAGGTCGCCCAGCTGCTGGGCATCTCGCTGGAAGAGGCCCGCGCGGTGATGGAACAGGGAGCGAAACGCCGCCGGATCAGCCCCGAGGACCTCGCCCGCGACCTGGCCGCCGCCTTCGGCCGCTCTGCCCTGGTCGGCCCGCTCACCCACGTGCTGGAGCGGGCCCGGCAACGGGCCGCCGAGCCGGAGCTGTTCCCGGATGCCCAACCGGCTCTGACCGCGCTGCGCGAGCGGGGCTTCGCGCTGTTCGCCCTGACGAACAGCCTGGGATCCTCCATCCCGGCCGAGCCCCCGCAGGCATTCCGCACCCTGCTGGATCAGGTGATCTATTCGGCCGAGACGGGCGCGGTCAAGCCCGAACGTGAAGCCTTCGCCGCCGTCGAACACGCCTGTGGGCTTGGCCCGGACCGTCTCCTGCACGTCGGGGACTCGCCTCGGGCGGATGTCGCCGGAGCCGCCGCGGCGGGCTGGCACACCGCCTGGCTGGACCGCCGCATGGCGGGCGGCCCGCTGATGACCTCCGCCCGCGCCGTTCGCCTCCACACACTCACCACCCTGCCCCTGCTGCTGCCCGCCGGGCCCGCACCGGCCCCGGCGACGACCTCGGAGGCTTCCCGCTGATGGACCCGACCGGCAAGCACTGCCCGAAGGCACCGGCCTACGACCCGCTTCTCAGCTCGGTGCCGCTGTTTGACCCCGCGCAACTGCCGCTGCGTGACTGGTGTGCCGGCAGCCGCGAGGACGCGGTGACTGGCCTGGTCGCCTTCCCCGACTTCCACAGCCACATCCCCCGCGCGCTGGCGTCCGCCCTGACCGGCGGGGGACTGGTGGGGCTGGCGATCGGCGACGTCGACGGGCTCAAGGGCCACGTCGAGCAGTCCAACGCCACCGACCCCGGCTGCTACGGACACCTGGCCGGGAACAAGGTGATGGCCCGCCTCGGCGCCGTCACCCGCACCTGGTTCCACACCCAGCCCTGGGAGGCCGGATGCGCGGCCACCTTCGGCGGGGACGAGGTCATCATCGCCGCCGCCCTGGACGACGCCACCGGCTTCCACCGGGCTGTTACTCAACTGCGGGACCGGCTCGCCGACGAGTTGCCGGTACGCGTCTCCTTCGCGCTGGCCTTCGCCTCTGCCGAGCACCTCCCGGCCGACCGCGGCGCCGGCGGCTGGAAGCACCATTTCACCGACCAGCTGCTGGCCGCGGTGGACCGCTGCCTGTTCACGCACAAGGCCACCCGCCGTGCCACCGGCGGCGAAGGCGGCATCATCGCCATCACCCAGCCCCCACTGACCGGCCACACCGCGGCCCGGGACCACCGGACCCTGCTGCCGCTGCCCACCGGGGCCGAGACACTGCACGTGCTCGCCCGCCCGGCCGGCACCGGAACACCCGGCATGCTGCTTCTGCCCTGCGCCGGACCGGCCGGGCTGCGCGGCAAACGGCTGCGGTTGACCTCCCCCGACGGCACGGCCCACACCGCCGTCGCCGTCTCCCTGCACGGCCAGGCCGCCGTCCCCCGCGAAACCGCCGCGACCGACACGATCGAGGGACCAGGCATCCCGCTCACCCTCCAGCCCGTCCGCGAGAAGTCCGCCCGTGGCGTCCCCGACGACCTGGCCGCCGCCCTGGAGAAGGAAGGTCTGGACTGGTCGGTACTGCCTGCCCACGAGCAGGCCCAGATGCTTCACCTGATCACCGAATCCGCCAGCGCCGACATCCGCACCGCCCGGATCACCGCCGTCATCGACGCGGTCGCCACCCGTACCCGGAGCTGACCTATGGCCCTGACCACCGAATGCGTCGTAGACCCGGCCCCGCCTGGCTTCCCCGACTGGAGCTACACGGCACGGCAGGCTGCCGAGGCCGTGCCCGACGAGGCCATCGACGCCTGCTGGCGGGCGTTGAACCACCTGTCCGCCGCCCAGCTCTACCTCGCCGACAACGCTCGCCTCGCTCGTCCGCTGCGGCCTGCGGATGTCAAGGAGACTCCCCGCGGGCACTGGGGCGTCTGCCCGCCGGTCAACTACATGCTCGCCCACCTCGGGCCGCTGACCGCCTGGCGGCCCCCCGGATCCGAACTGCTGGTGCTGCACGGCGCCGGGCACGCCGGACCCTCGGCGCTCGCCCACGCCTACCTGGGCGGCAGCCTGCATCTGACCGGGAGCGGGCCGGGCGCGTCGATGCCCGAACTGCGGGCCCTGATCACCGGCTTCCCGCACCCGGAGCGGTTCGGCGGGGAGATCACCCCGCTCATCCCCGGCGTCCGGCACACCGGCGGACAGCTCGGCCCCGCCCTCGCCATCGCCCAGGGCATGGTGCTGGACGCCCCGCACCGTCTGGTCGTCCCGCTGATCGGGGACGGCGAGCTGGAGACCGGGGCAACCGCGGCGGCCTGGCTCGCCCGCCGAGCCCTGCGCGGCAGTGGAGAGCACGGGGCGGTGTTGCCGGTGGTGCTGGCCAACGGGCTGAAGATGGGCGGCCCCTCACTGCTGGCTGGCATGAACCAGGACGAGGTACGCGCGTATTTCACCGGCCTCGGCTACGAGCCGCTGATCCACGACGGCGCCGACCTGCCCAGGTTCCGCCAGTTGCTGGCCGACGCCTTCACCCGGCTGAGGCCGCTTGGCGAGCCCGCCCGGCAGCCGGTGATCGTGCTGACCATGCCCAAGGGCCACACCGGGCCCGAACGGGTGGCCGACCGGCAGATCGCGGGCACCCCGGCCGTCCACAAGACCCCTCTGAAAAGTCCCCGCCACAACGACGCGGAGTTCGCCGCGCTGGCGGCCTGGCTCGCCTCCTACCGGCCCGCCGAGCTGTTCACCACCCAAGGGCGGCCGACCGAGCTGGTCCGCCAGGCACTGCCCGGTCCCACCGCCGAACCGGGGACGACACGGCCGTCGGCCCTGCTCGCCTCCCGGCGGCTCCAGTCCTGGCTCGACGTGTCCGCAGTCGTCCGCGACCGCGCGGCCAGCGGGGCGTTTCGCCTGTTCAGTCCGGACGAGATCGCCTCCAACCGGCTGGCGGTGACGACGGACGATGCGCTGCCGCTCTGGGCGACCGAGATCCTGAATGAGGAGATCTGTCACGGCTGGTTGCAGGGCTACACCGAGACTGGCCGGGACGCGCTGCTGGCCACCTACGAAGCCTTCGCCCCGGTCAACACCAGCCTGCTGGTGCAGCATCTCAAGCACCGGCGGCTGCGCTATCTCACCGGGCAGGGCGGGCTGCCGTCGGTCAATTACCTGATCACCTCGCTGGGCTGGCGCAACACCTACACCCATCAGAACCCCGGGCTTGTCTCGTCGATGCTGGAGACCGAGGACGGCTTCGTGCACGTCTACACTCCGGCGGACGCCATGCGGGCCGCCGCCGTCCTCGCGGCGATGCTGGCCGGACGCGACCGCGTCAACTTCCTGATCACCGACAAGCACCCCGGCCCCGCCTTCCCGCCGGACCCGTTCCGCGACGAGCTCACCGACGGCGCCGCCATCTGGCCTCACCTGAGCCACCACGGCCGCCCGCACCTCGTCCTCGCCTCGGCCGGGGACATCCCGGCCCGCGAGCTGACCGCCGCCGCCACGCTGCTGCGCCGGTCGCACCCCGAGATCAAGATCCGCTATCTACACGTCAACGATCTCGCGGTCCTCGGTCCGGCCCCGCACTGGCCCTACGCTCTTGATGAGAGGACCTTCACACGCCTGTTCGGCACCGACACCCCCGTCCTGATGGCCGTTCCCACCCACCCCGGCAGCGTCCGGGCGCTGCTGGCCGCCCGCGGCGAGACCAGCCAGTTCCACGTCGTCGGCTACCGGGAACCCAGCCGTCCCACCACCCCCGAGGGGCTGCTGGAACACTGCGGCCTCTCGGCCGCCGCCCTCTGCGCCCAAGCCGTCCTCATGATCAAGGAGCACAGCGGATGACGACCCTCGACACGGCGTCCCCGCCCGATCCGAAAGTCCTGGACGCCTTCGAACGTGACGGCTTCGTCGTGCTGCGCGACGTGATCACGCCCGAGTGGCGCGAGCAGGCCGCCGCAGCGGCGATGCGGCTGCTGGCCGACGACCGCCCCCTCGGCAGGGACCGCAGCGTCGACGGCAAGGACGGCTTCCGCGGCATCGTCGCCATGGATGACACCTTCCTGCCGCTGGTCACCAACCCGAAGGTACTGCCCACCCTCGTCGCGCTGCTGAGCGCGAACCTGCACCTGATGTCCAGCAACCTGATCTACATGCCGTCCATCCCGCCCGGCGGCACGCGCACCATCCGCGTCCCCGAGCGGCACGGCTGGCATCGCGACATGAGTACCGCCGCCCGCGACCTCGGCACCGGCGTTGTCCCGCGCATGGCAATCAAGGCCGCCTACTTCCTCAGCGACCTCACCCTCGACGCCGGCGTCACCATGGTGGTGCCCGGCAGCCACATCGAGGCCGGACCCGTCACCGTCCCTGCCGGAGCCATCGACCCGCTCGGCGCGATCACTCCCGACCTGGGGCCCTGCGACGCGTTGCTGTTCGAGAACCGCACCTGGCACGCGGGTGGGTTGAACACCTCCGGCCACCCCCGGCTCGCGGTAATGATGCAGTACGGCTACCGCTGGCTCGTCCCCGTCGACGACCCCGCCCCCCAGCTACTGGACCATGGGGACCTGACCGACATCGAGCAGCAGCTGCTCGGCCGCCCCGACCGCAACCCGGACGGCTCCGTTGCTCACGAAGGCGCCGGTGCCGCACCCCTGCGCGGCTGGTGGCAGCACCTCAACGCGGACCCGGCTCGTTCTCCGGAATGACACCGCACATGGCCAACTGAACGCGAAAGACTGACGTGATGACCTACACGCCCGACGAGCTGTTCGCCTCCACCGCCCCCTACTACGCACGCTACCGGCCCGGCTACGACCAGGCTTTCTACGACATGCTGGCCGCGCGCTTCGCCCTGGACGGCACTCAGCGCGTCCTGGACCTGGGCACCGGCACGGGCGTGCTTGCTCTCCCCCTTGCCAGGCTCGTCGGCCACGTCACCGCCGTCGACCCCGAGCCCGGCATGCTCGACGAGGGCCGCAAACTCGCCGCCGAGCAGGACATCACCAACATCGACTGGCGGCTCGGCGACTCCACCACCCTGCCCGGCATGAGCCTGGATCCGGTGTTGCTGACCGTGATGGGGGCCGCCTTCCACTGGATGGACCGCGACCAGGCCCTTCGCGACCTCGATCAGCTCGTCGAGCCGAACGGGGCCGTCGTCCTCGCCTCCGGCGGCGCCCCCGGCGACATCGAGCCCGCCCCCTGGCTTCAGGTCATCGCCGACGTCCGAACCCGCTACCTCGGCCCCGAGCGTCGGGCCGGGTCAGGCACCTACTCCCACCCCAAGGAACGCCACCAGGACGTCCTCACCCGCTCCCCGTTCTCCAACGTCGACACCGCCCGCTGGGACCGCACCGTCACCCGCACCCTGGACGAAGTGATCGGCCTGCAGTTCTCCTATAGCTACTCCAGTCCCGCCCAACTCGGCGACGACAAGGATGCCTTCGAACGCGACCTGCGCCAGGCCCTCACCGAGTTCGCCCCCGACGGCGTCTTCGACGAAGTCGTACGCACCGAAGCCATCGTCGCCACCCGCCCCTGACAACCGCACGCTGCTGCCTGTCCTTCACGGTTCGGCGTCGCTCCACGAAGGGCCACGCATGTGCAGCGGGCGGCGCCCCGCGCCTCCGCTCTCATCGGGCACGCGCCCATGACAAAGCCCCCGGAAGCAGTTATTCCGGGGGCTCTGCGGAGTGCCGCAGGTGAAGTCAGCTCGCGGAGGACCCGTCGTCGGAGTTGTCCGTTCGTCGGCGACGGGCCGCGAAGAGGGCGCCTCCGCCAGCGACGATCAGGACTCCGGCGCCGCCGATCAGCCACGGGGTGGCGTCGGCGCCGGTGTGCGCAAGCGAGCCGGCGGGAACAGGCGCCGCGGTGCTCGACGCCGTCTTGTTGGAGGTCGGAGTACCCGAGGCAGACGGCGCCGGGGTGTCCTCATCCTTGCCGGGCTCGTCCGGGGAGGGCTTGTCCGGGGAGGGCTTGTCGCTCGGCTTGTCGCTCGGCTTCTCGGTGGGCGTGTCTGTCGGCTTCTCCGTGGACGGCGAGGTAGCGGCGGTTTTGGCGTTGGTGACGGTCACGGTCACGGGATCGCCCGGCTTGGCCTTGAACGCCTTCGAGGGCTTGTAGATGTTGTAGCCGGCAGGTGCCTTCACCTGCTTGACCCAGAAGTCCGTGCCGGTACGGGAGTTGATGGGCAGCTTGCCGCTGGCCGTTCCGTCGGCGCCCGTGGTCAGCGTCAGGATGATCTTATCGCCGCTGCCGATGTTGACCGTGGATCCGGCCAGCATCTTGCCGGTCTTGTCGTCCTTGCTCTTCAGCAAGACCGAGGCGGCCGTGAACGGGTCGACGATCGTGAGCCGGGTAGCAGTACCCGGAGTGACGATCACGTCCTGGTCATCGACGGTGTCGTGCAGGCTGCTGCCGCTGGAGACCTCCTTGAGGCGGTAGACCCCCGGTGCGAGGTCCTGGAAGGCGAGCTTGCCCTGGGCGTCGGTCTTGCCGCTGGCGGCTTCCTTGCCCGCGAAGTCGAAGAGGGCGAAGGAGGCGCCGACGAGCACATCGCCGCCAGGGTCCTTCTTCAGGATGGCCACGCCGCCGGTCTCCGGCTCGGCCGCGTTGCGCGGAGTCGAGGACGTGGATGCGGACGGGGCGGGATCGGCGCTCTGGGCCGAGGCGGTCGGCGCCCAGGACAGGGAACCGGTCACCGTGGCGGCGACGGCAACAGCGACTGGGAGGGTGCGAGCGGAACGGATGCGCAAGAAGGGTCTCTCCAAGGGATACAGGCGGGAACAGGCAAGGCGGGCGCGCCGGTCGTTGTTCAGCGGGAGCGCCCCGGCGCCGGGCGCGGGGGCAGCCAGCGAAGCGGGGACATCCAGAACTCCGTGGCGAGGTGGGCGGTCAGCGGCTGCGGAGCGAAGCCCCGGCGGTGGGTGTGGGCTGGGCGACAGGTCGGGCTGCCGGGCGGGACGAGGCAGGCGCCGGGATCCAGAAGTGGGCGTACTGCTCGATCGCGGTGCGCAGCCCTGCGCCGTCCGCGCCGTGCCATGGCGGCTGGCTGCTGTGGGGGTGCCAGTCGCGGATGACGGCGTAGCCGTCTCGGCCGGGCACGAGGTCGCGAGCCGTGTCGCGGCGGGCGAAGGTGCCGTGGTCTGCGAAGCGGAGGATCGCGGTGTCGAGGACGCCCTGCTCTGGGTGGACGACGCGCAGGCGAAGTCCGTCGTACTCGCCGTGGCGGATGGTGGGGGCGAAGTCGATCCGTAGCCGCAGCGGCGAGTTCGGCTGCGGGGATGCGTAAAGGGCGTCGCCGACAATGGCGTACTGGTGGAGAGGCAGTTCGATGACGTCGTCGAAGAACTGCTGGGCGTGCAGAGCCAAAGAGCCTCTCTCGGACGAAGGGGATCTGGTCAGCGGTGAGGGCCGGAGCGCCGGGCGGGCAGGACTGCCGACGGAGTTGTCGTGGTGCTCCAGCGCGGGATGCTGCGCGTGGTCAGCGCGGGCGCCCGGCGGGGGGCGATACGCCGGACGTCGAGGGGCGTGGGAACCGGAGGCAGCGGAGGGGTGACAGGAACGAGCTGGGCGCTCTCGCGCAGGCCGCGCAGCATCTCGTCCTTCCAGCGCGGCAGGGGCGCGGGGTCGGACACGCTCTCGGTGATGGCCGTGACCAGTGGGATCGGGGTGTTCGTGGAGGCGGTGGCGTACCAGCGGGCGTATCCGCTCTTTGGGCCGCCCCACAGGTACCAGCGGGCCTGCAGCGTGGTGAGTTCCTTCTCGGCATCGAGCCTGCCCTGGGCGTATTCGAGGCCGGCCATGCCGTCCGGGGTCTGCATCTCCAGGACTCCCCATCGCGGGTGCTGGATGGTCCAGCCGCGGTTGATGAGCGGGACGACGGCGTGGAAGGCGTCGAGTTCGGGGTCAGTTGGGTCGGGCTGAGCGAGGTAGTAGTCGGGCCCGGACTGGTACGCGGTCGCCAGGGCCGTGGTGAACGCGGTGACGAACTCGGTGGGGCAGGTGTCGTTGAAGCTGACGCCCCAGGCGGGCGGTCCGAAACGATCGGAGTAGGCGTTGATGCGCCACAGTCCGTCGTCGTCGCCTTCGGGCAGGTAGCCGAGGCGGATCTTGCGGTCGGGCGCGGTGACGTAGACGTTGGCGAGGTCGTCGTGGGTCAGCTCCCAGCCGAGTGCCATCAGGGGCTCGAGGGCCGGGTCGCCGGTGTAGGTGCTGCCGGCGAGATAGCGGGGGAAAACGTAGACGTCGCCGTCGATCTCTTCGGTGTCGGGCACGAAAGTCCAGAGGGTGTCAGGGCTGCGGGGTGAGTGGCGCGGTGCGGGATCAGGAGCCGGTTCGCTCCGCGATGACGAGCAGCAACTGCGCGGCGAGTTCTGCGGGTTGGCCGGTGTAGTGCAGGGTGCGCAGGCCCAGCTCGGCGGCGGCCCGGCAGTTGTCCTCGCGGTCGTCGACGAACAGCACGCGCCCAGGGTCGTCGGCGCCGGTGGCGGCCAGGGCGTGTTCGTACGCTGCCGGATCGGGCTTGCACAGGCCGAGGCGTGCGGAGTACAGGGCGTCGTCCATCAGTTCGCGCCGCCAGTCGGTGGCGTCCAGGACGTTGCTGAGGTGGGCCGGGGCGTTGGAGAGCAAAACCATGGGCAGCCTCACGGCCCGCGCGCGGTACAGGGTGTCGAGGACTCGTGGGTCGGTGCGGATCCACATGGCGGTGTCGGCGTCACGCAGGGTGCGCAGCCATCGCGGGCCGGGGTGGTGACCGAGCACCTTGGCCCAGTAGGCGAGATCGCTCAGTTGCCCTGCGTCGTAGGCGTTGCGGGGAGCCCAGAAGGCGTCCTGGAACGAGGGGAGATGCCGGTCGGGCCACTCGGCGAGGTCGGCCAGGCGGGTCCACATGACAGTCGGGGGTTGCAGTCCCGCAACCCCGTTGTAGTCGAGGATCAGGGCTTCTACGCCGGTCCGGGAGTCGTAGGTGCGGGTCAAGGGGTCGTTCTCTCCAGAGCTTTGGGGGCGAGGGTGGCGACTGTCACGGCGAGGAGAGCGGGCAGCAGCAGCGCGTGCGGCAGTGCGGTGACAGTGGCGAGGGCGCCTATGAGGGCGGGACCGGCGAGCAGGCCGACGTAGCCGGTGACCGCGACTGTGGCGACCGCGCGCGGGCCGCCGACGCCTGCGGCGGTGATCAGGCTGGGGATGGTGACGGACAGGCCCAGGCCGAAGGCCGCCCAGCCGAACAGGGCGAAGGCGATGGTGGAGCCGGCCAGTCCGGTGGCAAGCCCGAGCGCAGCCAAGGCGGCGCCGGCGCGTACGACGGCTGACGCGCCGAAGCGGGCGGTGAGCCGGTCGCCGACGAGGCGGCCTGCGGCCATGGCGGCGCTGTAGAGGCCGAACGCCGCAGCACTCGTCGCAGCCGTCGCACCGAGGTCGTGCAGGTGGACGCTGGCCCAGTCGGCAGCAGCGCCTTCACCCAGCAACGTTGCCGCTGCCAGAACACCCAGCAGCCACACCCGGGGCCGCGACCGGCCCCCGCGTTCGCCCGAGCCCTGTGCAGCAGGAGGGTGAACGGGCTTGAGTCCAGAGCTGGCGAGTGTCCGGGCCAGAGCCGTCGTGGCTCCTGCCGCCGCGGCGGCGCAGACGGCAACGCCTGTGAACAGAACGGTGTGTGAGGTGTGGGCGGTGGCCGCGGCCAGCGCGGCGCCGAGGAGGGCGCCGAGGCTGTAACTCGCGTGCAGTCGGCTCATGATGGGGCGGCCGTGGGCGTCCTGGCAGCGGACCGCCGAGGCATTGGCCGCGACGTCGAGGACGCCGTGTGCGACGCCGAAGACGAACGCCGCCGCACACAGGCTCTCCAGACTGGAGCAGACCCCGAGGATGGCGAGACAGGCGGCGAGAGTGATGGCGCCGCCGGTCAGCAGCGCGGGCAGGCGGGCGGGGCGGGCGAGGCGCCCACCCGCCTGGAGTCCGGCGACCATGCCGAGGGCGGCGGCCAGCAGGACCAGGGCAAGCCCTCCGGTGCCCAGCTCGGCGGCGGACTGGACGGCGGGCATGCGGGCGCCCCAGACGGCCATCACCACACCCAGGCCGGTGAAGTACCCGATCAGCAGGCGGCGGCTGCGCACCAGCTCGACAGCTGCGGTTTTCCTCACGCGGCGGGCTCCCCGGTGGCCGGAGCCGTCTGCGGGGCAGCGGCGACCTGGATGTCGAGGTGGCGGTACGCCTCTTGGGCGCGGTCCTGGGCGGCCGTGGCGGTCGGCCCGATGGTGATGACAAAGCCGATGCGGGCGGTGAACAGATTGCCGCCGTCCTGGGGGAGCACGAGCTGGTCTCCGGGCTGTCGCTGGAAGCGCACGCGCTCCACTCCCCCGGTGGGCTTCGTGGCACCGCGGGCGGTCAGGGTGCCGGAGTAGGCGGGGTAGATGAAGCGGATCGCCGCGGCCCGGCGGCGGGTGGGCGTCAGGTCGGGGGTACGTCCGCAGGCGATGTCGGCGGCAGCGCGGGCGAGATCGACGCCGGTGGCCAGGTGGACGAGGTGACCGATCATGTCGCCGGCGATGCGCGCGTTGACCTCGATCAGGCGGGGGCGGCCGTCGACGATGCGGATCTCGACGTGGCTGACGCCGTCGGTGATGCCGACGGCGTCGAGGGCCGCGACGGCGACCGGTGCCACGGCGGCGAGCAGCGGGTCGTTCGCGTCGACCACGTGCGCCAGCTCCTCGAAGAAGGGCGGCATTCCGACGGTCTTGCGGGTGACGGCGGCCACGGTGGTCTGCCCCTGATGGGTGACACACTCGACGCTCACCTCCGGGCCGTCGAGGTACTCCTCGACCAGGACCTGGGTGCTCTCCACACCGTGGTCGGCGGTGCGCGCGGCGAAGGCGTACGCACCCGGAAAGTCGTCGGCCGTGTCGACGCGGATGACGCCCATGCTCGCGGCGTGCGCGGCGGGCTTGAGGACGACGGGATAGCCGATCAGCGCGGCGGCATCGGCCGCCTCCCGCTCGGTGCGCACGCTGACGGATACGGCGGAGGGCACTCCGTGGCGGGCGAACAGGCTCCGGCTGGTGTGCTTGTTGCGGCAGCCCTGGAGGGCTTCTGGAGCCGTGGTGGGCAGGCCGAGCTGGCGGGCGAGCCGGGCGACGGGGACGAGGTACCACTCGGTCCAGGTCATAACGCCGGCCAGCTCGTAACGTTCGGCGAGCGCGCGCCCGGCCGCGACGAGTGCCGCCTGGTCGGTGGGGTCGGCGACGGCGTAGTCGAGGAGGAAGTCCTTCTCCCAGGTCGGCTCGGCGCCGGAGATCAGGACGACGTCGTAGTGGGCGCGGACGTTCTCAAGGCAATAGCCGCGATACGCGTGCGCCTCCATGTCGGCGGCTGCAACAACCAGGACGACGGGGCGAGAGGACAACAAGGCTCCAAACAGTGGCAGGACAAAGGAGGTTGACGGCAGACGGCGGCCGGAGTCAGAGGGTGCGGCGACGTCGCAGCTCGAAGGCACTCGCCCAGTGGGGGTGGTCCTCGATCAGCTTTCGCGCATACAGGGCGGTGAAGTTGTTGTTCAGTCCGCGCACGTCCGCGGGCAGTTGCCAGCGCAGGTCCTCGAACAGCGCCTTCAGCCCGACCCGGGTGGCCCCCGTGGCGAGCCGGTCGGCGGTCAGGCGCTCCAGCGCGCGGTAGACGTACGGGTGCTCGGCGTCGAAGGCGAGGAACCGGTCGGTCAGTGTGGGCCGCGATCCTGCTCGATACGAGGGTCGGGATATCGGCAGGACCGACTGCTCGGCTGGGGCGTGGGACGTGGGCATAGCGGGTCTCCATGAGGTGGGCAGGAAGGCGACCTAGGCGGTCAGGCGAGGGAGGTGCGCAGGGCGGGCGTGGCGCGCAGCCGGGCGAAGGCGGTGAACAGGCCCGCTGCCTGGAGCACGGCGCAGAGCGTGATGACGTGGCCGAGCTCGGCGGGCGGCACGAGGGCGACAAGGACGCCGGCGAGTGGGAAGGGCAGCAACAGCAGCAAGATCGTCAGGGAGAGGGTGGCGCCGAATACGTCCGCGGGGATGAGGCGGGAGCGCAGGGTGCGCAGCACGACGGTCATGCCGCCCTCGCCGGCCATGAGGACGGCGATCAGGGCGAGATAGGCGTGGTAGGTGCCGGCGACGGAGACGGCCAGGCACGCGGTGGCCGCGATCGTGGCGGATACGACGCCGACCGGCCACAAGCCGAAGCGGTCAATCGCCTTGCGACACAGGAGGACCGCGCCGAGCGAGGCGACCGCGGCAACCGACCAGATGAATCCGACGTCGGCTGTGGAGTGGCCGAGCTGCTTGACGATGATCACCGGGGCGGCGGCCTGCAGCAGGCCCACGGCCAGGTTGGACACGGTCAGTCCGGCCACCAGCCAGCCGAGTGCCGGCAGGGCGCGCAGGGTCGACCATCCGGTGCGCAGTCCCTTGCCGACGGGCTGCGCTGCGGCGCGCTCGGGGCGCAGGTATTGGCGCGGAGCGAGGACGCTGGTGAGCAGGGAGAAGACGGCGATCACCAGCAGCATGCCGGTGGCACCGCTCCACTGGAGCAGGAGGCCGGCCAGGGCAGGGCCGGAGAGGGTGGCGACCTGGTCGATGCCGAGGAGCACCGACTGCACCCGGTGGGCGCAGGCGCCGGCCTCACGGCTGGCCACCCCGCCCGCCGTCTCAACCGCGATGTACGAGCACTCGGTGAGGATCCCGGTGGAGGCGGCGAGGACCATGACGGTGACCGTCGCCCCAAGCCCCGCTTCCTGCTGCGGCAGGAGGTACGCGGCGGCCAGGACGACCAGGGCGCGGGCAACGGAGGCGTAGCGCAGCACGGCGGTAATGCCATGGCGATCGACCAGGGCCCCGGCGAAGGCGAACGCCCCCAGTCTCGGGATCCATTCCAGCGCGAAGGCGAGGCCGGTCAGGGCTGCGGAGTTGGTGGTGGCCAATACCAGCAGCGGGATGCCGTAGGTGGCCATGGCGAACGCGGCGGCGTCCGTGCTGCGCGGCAGGTAGACGCTGCGCAGCACTGTGGGGACCGGGCGGCGGGCATGCCGCGGTCCGACACGGGATCTCACGCAGCGCGCCCCGCTTCCGCCCTCTCCTGCGCGGAGCGGTCGTCGGCGTGGTTGAGGACGCGGGGGTTCGCCTGCAGAAAATCGGTCAGGACCTGATGCGGCGCCGACGGCTCCAGACTCGAGCCGAACGCGTGCGGGCTGCGGCTGTGCAGCTGGAGGGTGTGCTGGACGCGGGTGACGAAGTCGGTGCTGGTGTCGGGGAACTGACGGGCGCGCGCCCAGCGGGCTGCGGTGTCGTACACCTCAGCGAGGGCCTCGCCGCTCGCGGTGAGCCGGTAGCGGTCGGGGGCCTGTTCGTCGGCGTGGAGCAGGCCGAGGTCGCGGGCGACGTCGATGGCGTGGCGCAGTTGCCCGGGGGTGAGGTCGCCGAAGGCGCCCTGAAGGCTGCCGCGCCGATGGCTGATGGGGCCGTTGTCGTCGATCTCGGTGACCAGGCGAATCAGGCCCGGCAGGGTCAGCGTCCGGATCGCGCGGCGTTCGTGCAGGAGGTTGTCGGGCAGGGAGCGGGTCATCGGCGCGGGTCTCCTGCCGGGGAGATCGGGCGGGCGGGTATCTGGTGGGAGAAGAGGTCACCGGGCTGCCACGCCGGGCCGCCCGGGGGCGTCGTGGTGAGCGCGGGACGTACTGGTGGCGCTGCCGGAACCGCCGGTGCGGGAAGGCGGGTCGGGGTGGTCGCCCACGGGCCGGAACAGTTCTGCGACGGGGCGGCGCCCGGCCCCCGAGTCCGACTGCCATCGGGCTCGGGTGCCGGGGCGGTGGCCCAGGCGGAGATCGCCTGGAAAACGGGGGCGAGTGCCCGGCCGCTCGCGGTTAGCTGGTAGCCGCCGGTTCCGCTGGCCGTGACGAGTCCGTCGGCGACCAGGCGTTCCAGGGGCTTGTAGACGGCGGTCAGCCCGTAGCCGGGCATGGCTTCGGTCGCCAGCGTCTTGGCGGTCGCGGTGCCCCGGGCCTGCAGCGAGAACAGGATCGGGGTGGCGTGCCGCGGCGCGAGCAGCGCGACCGCGTCGTCGATGTTCTGGGCCGGCGCGATCCGCTCGGGGTCCAGCTCGCCGGTGTGCTTGTTGGCGCCCAGCTCCTTCTCCAGATACGTGTCACCCCAGGACGCGATCACCGAGAGGACAGGCAGCAGCGCGGCACCGCGGCTGGTGAGGCCGTAGGTGACGTGGCGCGGGGCGTACTCCGTGCGCTCGATGACGCCGGCGTTGGTGAGGTGACGCAGCCGGGGGTGGAGCTGCCCGTCCGCCAGCCACGGAAGCCTCGGCTTGAACTCGGCGTAGCGCAGCGGCTGGGAGGAGACGGTCATCAGCACCCACACGCTCCAGCGCGGGGCGAGCAGGTCCAGGGTCTTGGTGACGCCCAAGAGATCGTTCGGTGTGGCGGACGGCGCGGTGGTGGCCAAGAAGGTGGCTCCTCAAGCGGTACGGGTGGGTCAGCGGGTGCGGGAGGTGGTCGCCGTCGGTGTGGCGGGGGCCGGTAAAGCCGGCGGGTGGGTGTCCGGGGCGGACACGCGGCGCAGGCCGCCCAGGACCGCGCTGGTGCTCTTGGCGTAGGCGTCACGGGTGGCGACGGACTCGGCGATGCGGCGGGCGCAGTCGAGGATGTGACCGGCGGCGAACCGGCCGATCTCCTGGTCAGGGGCGGTGAGTTCGCGCAGCCGCTGCAGTTGGAAGGCGATGTTGCGTTCGGCGAGGGCCAGGTCGCCGTGGGCGCCGATCAAGGCGGCGAGCAGCGTGGCCTCGGGGGTGGCGTCGGCGAAGGCTTGGAGTTCGGCGAGCGGCTGTCCGTACAGCGCCTCGATGCGCGTGGCGACGAGCTGGGAAACGGCATGGGACGGGGTGACGGGCTGGGGCAATCGGTGGACTTTCAGGGACGTCTTATCCGCACCGCCCCGGCGCGGGGTGCTGCCGGGGCGGGCGGAGCGGTGGCGGCGATCTTGGGACTCAACCCGGCACGTGGCGGTGCTACTTGGTTCGACGCCGGCATGGTGCGCAGCAGCTCGTCGAGTGCGGCGGTGTATCCGTCCCGGCCGGCCAGAGCCGCCTCCAGCCACTGGGCGTCCCACCGCAGGTCCTCGGCGGACAGGTCGTCCATGTCCCCGTCGGGTTCCGTCGCGGCATGGACGCGGTCACGGACGCGGGCCACCTGCTCCTCGGCGATGGCGAGGAAGCTGCGCAGTTCCAGCGCCCGCTGGAGTGCGGCATTGGCCTCGCCGCGGGCGGCCTGCGCGTACAGCTCGGCCACCTTGGCCCCGAACGCCTCCTCCAGGGCCGCATCACGGCTGCTGGACTTGTCGATGACGCTCACCGTGTGGCCCCGCGTGCCGCGGCGTTCCGCGTGCTGGGCAGCGTGGGCGGAGAGGTGGGCAGGGCCGGAGCGCGCCGGGCGGCCGGGGACGCCCCGCGCCAGACCCCGGGTCCGCGCTTCCCGGGAGCGTTGGGGTCGAGGAGGTACTTCACGACCATGGCGCGTCCGTCGCGGGAGGCGACCGCGGCGTTGACCTGGTGGGCCAACTCCATCACGGGATCGTCGAGTACATCCGGCGGCTGGGTGCCCAGCGCCTCGACGAGCGCGTCCTCGGCGGTGTCGAGGGCCTGCTGTGTTTCGGCGAGCAGGCCGTACCAGTCCACGACGGTGGTGGCCTCGGGATTGGCCTGCGGTGCCGCCTCAACAGCCCGGCGCAGGTCGGCGAGCGGCATCTGGAATCGGTCCTCGATGCGCTCGGTAATGACGCCCATCACGTCTTCGCTGGCGTCGAGCACGAAAAAGCTCCCTTCGTTGTGGGAATTCCGGTGTGGGAATGAGGAATGGGGTGCCGGTCGGCTAGTCCAGGCACATGTAGACCTCGCGGTAGACGTACGATCCGGACACCCAGCCCGTTACGCCGGTGGTCTTGTCGGTGATGTAGTGCCAGCTGCCGTGCGTCTTGTGGACGGTGAACTTGTGACCCCGGTAGAGCACGCCGCGGGCGGTGGACTTGCTGGTCGCCTTGGCGCGGATCGTCACGGCCTTTGTGCCGATCACCCACGGTCCGAGCCGGTCACACGGGCGGGTGGCCGGAGCCGAGGCCGGTGCGCTGGAGGGTGCGGCCATCGCGCTCGGGGCGGATATGACCGGGAGGGCCAGTGCACCAAGAACGGCAATGGATGCGGCGAATCGGGAGGTGCGCATGCGGAATTGACCTCCATGCTGTGGAGAGGGAATACGGAAGCAGCCTCAGGCGGATGCCGTGCGGGCTGAGAACAAGAGTCCGGAGAATCCCCGGTTTCGGTAACCGGGGATTGCGTGCTATGTTCCGCGCCGCCTCGCACACGACTGACGGCAATTCGCCGGGGAAGAAAGGTGAAATGCCCTCGGTTCAGCGGGAGTTCAACGGCTCGGCCCGCGCGTCGGGGCGGGGCGTGCCAGCAGGCCAGGAACGGCGGTGACGGGCCGGGTCGCCGGCGAGGCCGTTGGCAGCGAGGGCTCGTCGCCGTTCCAGTGCGCTTCCCACCACTGAGTGGCGGCCTCGAAGGTGGCGAAGCCGCCCTCACGCAGGGTGTGCGTCCACGCGGTGGTGTCGACCTCTTCGAGCAGCACACGGAAGGGCAGTGCCGCCTTCTCGTCGACGGCGCGCAGCATCACGGTCGTCTCGATCGGGTCGTCGTCGCGTGTGTAGCTGGTGAGCAGGGCGAAGTGGTCGCCGTCGCTGCGCAGGCGCTGCTCCAGCACGCGGGTAGCATCGTTCGCGGCCGTGGTGCCCATGCCGTCGGGCAGGAGGATCTTGTCCTCGGGGCAGCCGCGGGCGATCAGCCAGGACTGTGCCATGGACGGCAGTGGCAGCTCCGCGTGGTCGAACTGGTAGGTGCGCGCGGCCGGGTCGCGTTTGAGGTGCAGGGCGACCAGCTGTGGTTCTCCGGGGATGCCCCAGGTGACGGCGCGGTTGTGTATCACGTAGAAGCTGTGCTGGGCATCGTCGCTGTGGTGCTCGGCGAGCACGGTCATCGAGTCCTGCTCGATGCCGATGTGCCCCCAGAACTGATCGGCGACGTGGTCGTTGACGGCTTCGTATCCGTCGAGGCGGAAATCGGGTTCGTAGGTGGGCATCGGTATTTTCGGTCGTGACCCCGGCGGCGCCGTGCGCGTGGCACGGAGTGCGGTTCAGCGGCGGGTACGGGAGACGGCAGGGAGGCCGGCGGCAGGGGCGTGGGCGTGGTCCCGGGCGGGCCCGCGCGGCGGGGTGCGGTCAGTACGGCGCGGCCGGCATCGGTGAGAGTGACGGGCTGCCCGGCGTGCACCGGGTGCGCGGTGTCGCGCTCCACCAGGCCCATCTCCTCCAGGTGCTGCAGCCGGGCGTAGGAGATGCGGGTGCGGGTGGGCGTCGCCACGGCGAGGCGATGGGTGACGAGGTGTTCATGCAGCTTGGCGCCCTGGGCGATGTCGATCAGAGCCGCCACATCCTTCGTCGCGATCTGCGGTGGCGTCTGCCGAGGAGCGGCGGCCTCGATCGGCGCCAGCGCTGCAGCTGACACGGATTGCTTCGCATCGCGTACGGCGGCTGCCGTCGCCAGCTGATCGAGGGTGCGCTCGATTCGAGCGAACAGCGCCTGATCCACGGGCAGTTCGCTGGAGGCGAGGCGAGCGAGACGGACACGGTAGAAGGTGACGTCCCGCTCGGCCGCCGCCAGCTCGCAATGCGCGTCGGCTAGGGCTGCGTGCGGTGCGTCGAGGAGTCCGCCGTCGCGGTGTCGGCGCAGCTCCTCGACGCCGTAGCCCACGGCGGTCTCGATCCGCTGGTCGAGGGCGGTGGGTATCAGCCCGTCGGATGGGGGTGAGGTCATGGCGCAGCGGTTCCTGGGTCCGGGGCGAGCGCGTCCAGGGCGAGTCGGACCTCGACGTACTGGCCGTCGCGGGTGTGCGACGTCGGGCCGAGCCGGTCGAGGAGCCGGAGCATGGGCCCATTCGCCACCTGCGTGAACGCGGACAGGGTGTGGGCTCCTCGCGCGCTGGCGAGGCGGGCGGCTTGGCGGGCCAGGGCCGTGCCGATGCCCTGACGCTGACGGTGGTCGACGACCTGCAATCCGAGGTCGAAGGCCCCCGGCTCCCGGCTGACGGGCCCGACGCAGACGAGGGCCACAGGCCGCTCGTCGGCGGCGAGCCCGATCCAGCACTGCGCGTGGGCAAGCAGCCGGGACAGGTCGCGGGGCGTCAGGCGGGTACGGCCCCAGCGGCGCAGCAGGTTCTGCTCGGAGCACTGCGCATGGAAGGCGGCGACCAGGTCCCAGTCCGCCTCCGTCACCCGCCGACTCCGCGCGAGGGCGGGGTGCCTCAGCAGGAGCAGTTCGGGCGGGCCGCCAGCAGGTCAGCGCGCCGATAGGCCCGGTAGCGGCTGCCGTCGGCCGCCCGTGGATTGCACGGCTGGACGCCGTAGCCGCGCAGGAGCAGACCCAGCCGCAGCGGGGTGAGGTCGGCGTAGCTCCAGCGTCCCTCGGCCTGACCGGGCAGATCGCGCAGGCGCTCGACCAGCTCCGCGGCGCTCACGTACTCCGGGGCGCCCTCGTCGTCGAAGACGGCGAGGCAGGCGTGGACGATCGTCTGCGGGCCGCTGGGGCAGGACAGGAACTCCTCGCACGCGTCCTCGTGGAGGTCGTCGAAGTCGTCCAGATCGCCGGGCTCTTCGAAGTCGTCGAACCCCTCGAAGTCGTCGAAGTCCGGGTCGAAGCCGGGCTCCTCGTCGTCCAACGGTTCGTACTCGGCCGAGGGTCCAGCCTCGTACGCGGCGGCGCAGCAGCAGGAGGTGGCCAGGAGCGCGCTCAGGTCTGCCCCGGCGGCCATCCGTTCGACCAGCAGGTCGGTCAGGGTGTTCAGCTGCTCAGCGGGACTGACGCCGGGAAGCTCGGCGCCGGCGAGCTCGGCGAGCTGCCGGTCGAGGTCCTGGATCTCGACGAACACATCGAGGATGGCGCGGTGGTGCGGGTTCTCGGTGACCTGGGCCGGCGCCAGTACGGCGGCGGCGACCTGGTCGATCAGGGTGGGGAACTGCGTCAACGAACGGGGCCTTTCAGGGTCGGGGACAGTGCGGGTCGGGGAAGGCCGGGCATCGCGTAAGGCGGTGGTCCCGGCTTGGGTACGGGCTGGCGCGTGCCCAGCTGCGGCGAGCGTGTGCGGGCCGCGTGGGTGCGCTCGCCCAGGGGTCGCCGACGGATGCCGAGGCGGGCGCGGGCGGTGTCGTACACGTCGTGCGCCTCGCGAGGGCGGACGGCTACGACGTGGATCTCGGTGGTGTGCGTGGAGTTCGCGGGCGCCGGCCGCTGGGCGTAGACGATGCGCCAGGCGTTGCGGTGATCGACGTAGACCTTGCGGCATCCGGCGAGGTCGCGGGTGAGCTTGGCGCCGAACAGGCGGGCGTTGACGACGTCCTGGAGCTGGGCGAGTGCCAGGTCGCGAATGTCGCCAGGCGCTTGCAGCAGATCGGTCAGGGCGCGGGGGTCGAAGGACAGGCCGAACGCCGGCCGGTCCTCGTGGCCGGTCATCCGCCGGCCTGGCCCAGCTCGCCGGTCTCCTCGTGCTCCTCGGTGGCGGAGGCGGTCCGGATCGAGGGACGGGGGCCGGGCAGCAGTCGGTGCGCGGGCCGATCCGGATCGGTCATGCACGCGGACAGCGGGCCGCCGGGGGCTCGGACGGTGGCCATGGCGTGGGTGAGGAAGTCCCGGTGCCATACGAACAGGCCGGACAGTCCGGCTTCGGCGTCCTTGTGCTGCTGGTAGGCCAGCCACAGGGCGTGAAGCCAGGCGACGACGTCGGGGTGCTCCTGCCACTGCTCGCACCACGGGGCAGCGGTGGTGACCTCTGCCCCGTATACCCGGAGGAGGAAGTCGTCGACCCAGTCGGACAGGGCGTCGAGTTCGTCCTCGTACTCCTCGTCCTCCAGCTCGAGGATCGGACGCGGCTCGGGGGGCGAGGGGGTGGGCGGCAGGCCGGCGAACCCCGGCAGTCCGTAAGCGGCGAACGGCGAGTCCGGTGGCGGTGGTGCGGCGGCGAGGCTGTCGATCTGGCGGCCGTGCTCTGCGGATCGGTCCAGCAGCATGGCGACGTTCGCCTCGACTCTCGCCAGATCGGCCTCCGGCAGCCGAACCGGCTCCAGCTCTTCCCCTTCCGAGGGGAGGGGAGGGTCGGATATCTGGACCGGATCCTTCTCCGCGTTGTCCGGGGGGTTTATGGATTCAGGCACGAAAAGGGGCCTCCTTGGGCCGCAGCCATAGGACGTTGATTGCGGCTCCAACCATCCGGAGAATCCCCGGTTTCGGTAACCGGGACTTCGCTGCTATAAGGCTGCGTGCGACACGGCGGGAACACGTACGAAGCGCACCGATAGCCGCGTCGCGCGCCAGGATCAGCCTCAGACGGTCAGCGTCAAGTCATCCTGGGAAAGGGTCTGTTGCAGCGTCTCGGTGAGGCGGTCGGCGGCGATCTCGGCGTAGTGCTTGGTCTTCTCGACGCCGATGAAATCGCGTCCCTCCAGCAGCGCCGCAACCCCGGTCGAGCCGGATCCGCAGGTGAAGTCGAGCACCGCGCCGCCCTGCGGAGCGATCTGCACCAGCTCCCGCATGACGGAGACGGGCTTCTGCGTGATGTGCTGGCGCGCCTTGCCGCTGGGCTGCGAAGCGCTGTAGAGGCCAGGCAGGTAGACCGGGTTGCGGGCGGCGTCGATCGGGCCGTTGGACGCCCAGACGATGAACTCGCAGTTCTGGGTGAACCGGCCCTTTTGCGGCCTGGCCTGCGGCTTGTGCCAGGCGAGCACGCCCCGCCACAGCCAGCCGGCCGCCTGCATCGCGTCCGTCGTGATCGGCAGCTGCCGCCAGTCCGTGAAGATCAACGCGGTGCCGCCGACCTTGGTGAGCCGGTGCGCCTCGGTCATGATCTGCGTCAGCCAGAACCCGTACGACCTCTGATCCATGTTCTCGCCGGTGAAGTCCGGCAGCTCGTGGCCGGCGTCGGCGGACGTGTACTTCTGCTTCGCGGACCGGGAGGTGCGCTCCTTCGCCGTCCTCCCGCCCGAGTTGTACGGCGGGTCGGTGATGACGGAGTCAACGCAGTTGTCCGGCAGCTCGGCGAGGACGCTGAGCGCGTCGCCCTGGTGCAGGGAAAAAGGCAAAGAGATACCCCAATTCGGGTCGTGTGAGATGAGGGAGAGGCACTCCAGCTCGCCTGGATGACCCCACAGGACCGAATGCGAGCGGACGGCTCCGCGGTCTGCGACGTGAGGGGGCGAGGGGAGGAGTCAAAACTGTAGGGCACGATCCCCGGTTGAGCGCTATCGCCGCCGAAATCCCCGAAATAGAGCCTTGATCAGACACGATTTCGGCAACCGGGGATCCGCCCTTACTGTTTTGGAACTGCCCGGCGGACACCGCCGATGGCACATCCCGCCCCTGCCTCGTGGAGGTATTCCCATGTCCTGGCACACCTGACCCGACGCCCCGTGCCGGTGCGAGCGGCAACTCGCAACGGCACCCGGGCCGCCCGAATTACCCACCACCCGGTCGCCGCGCCCTTTCCTCAATGACGCACGCGCCGCCGGGACTTCACCAAGGACCTCGCTGTGACATCGCTCTACCCTCCCCTGCCCGCGATCCGTCCGCCGGCCCGTGACCGCCTTCCGGGAGGCGGACCGGATTGAAGGGCATAGCCGCCGGCATCGGCGTCGTCGTCCTCTCTCCGCTCCTGCTCGCCGGCACCGCCATGATGATGGCGTCCTCCAGCGAAGCCTCGACCACCTCCTCCTTCAGCGGATGCCTGACCGGCATCGACACCGCCGAGGTGACCAAGGAAGTCACCAAGCTCCTCGACGGCGCGTCCGGCAAGGACGTCCACATCCAGGGCCTTGACCTTCCGGCCGAGCAGATCCCCAACGCGCAGACCATCGTGGCCACCGGCATCAGCCTTGACGTCCCCAAGAAGGGACAGATCATTGCGATTGCCACCGCGATGCAGGAATCACGCCTGCGCAACCTCAACTCCGGGGACCGGGACAGCCTCGGTCTCTTTCAGCAGCGCCCCAGCCAGGGGTGGGGAACCGCGCAGCAGATCCGCGATCCGATCTACGCCTCCGAGCGCTTCTACAAGGCACTGCTCAAGGTCGGCGGCTGGCAGCAGATGAAGGTCACCCAAGCCGCCCAGGTCGTCCAGAAGTCCGGCTACCCGGACGCGTACGCGCAGTGGGAGGACCTCGCCACCGCGCTGCAGAAGGCCATCGCCGCCACGTTCCCGAACGCCGACAAGGACGAGACCGCCAAGGACTCGGCCAAGGACAAGGATGCCGAGTCCACCTCCGGCGGGTGCACGCCGGACAAGGACGGCACCTCCTTCGGACGGATCCCCGAGGGCAGCGTCCCGAAGGGATACAAGATCCCCAAGGATGCCGACCCGAAGGCCCGCAAGGCCATCGAGTGGGCCATGCACCAGCTCGGCACGCTCTACCAGTGGGGTGGCTCGTGCACCGACGCCCACGGCCCCGACCCGATGGGCCGCTGCGACTGCAGCTCGCTGATGCAGCAGGCGTACGCGCACGCCGACGTCCACCTCACCCGCACCACGTACACGCAGGTGGGCGAGGGCAGGGCCGTGTCGGCGAAGAACCTCAAGCCCGGTGACCTGATCTTCAGCCGCGGCACCGCGGTCCGGCCCGAACACGTCGGCATGTACATGGGCGAGGGCCTCGTCATCGAGGCGCCGCGCACCTCGAAACCGGTCCGGATCACCCCGATCAAGGACTGGGACATTTTGGCCGTCCGCCGCATCCTCTGACGCCGCGCGCCGCCCGGACATCTCCCGGGCCACGCCCGCCGGGCCCCCTTCACGCGCCGCGAGCGCGCCCCTCCCCCTCTCTCTTTCTTCCCTTCCGCCGGCCCCTGCACGGCCCGCGCACGCAAGGAGCCCCGCCGCACCTATGCCCATACCTCTCGCAGACCGCGCCGCCGTCCTCCTCGCCTACGACCCAGGCATCTCCCCCAAGGGCGGCGGCCTGCCCGGCCTGTCCGTGCTGAAGAACGTCGTCAACAGCATCAACATGTTCGGGATCATCGCCGTCGTCGGCGCCTTGGCCGTCTCCCTCGGCGTGTGGGCCTGGGGCCACCACACTGGTGGCCACCAGGCCGAGGCCAACGGAAAGAAGGGCGCGGTCGTCGCGGCCGGCGCCGCGCTCGGCCTCGGCGCCGCGAACGGAATCGTGGCGTTCTTCTCCGGCCTGGGGTCGCAGGTCCACTGATGCCGAATCGACTCCCCTCCCTGTCCGGCTACGGCGTGACCTGGTCCGCCAACAAGCGCGTCGCGATCGTCGCCCTGGTCATCACCGCGCTGCTCGCCATCGCCGCGACCGCCGCCTGGTTCACCGGCCGCGGCAAACACCACCAGAGCGCCAACACGCCTTCGCAGAACAGCAGTTCCTCACCCTCCGAGGGCGCACCGGAGCCCGCGGCCGGGTCGGGGTCGGTGCCTAAGCCCCCGCAGATCGCCGAGCCGGTCGCCTTCGCCAAGGCCGCGGCGGCGATGCTCTGGTCGTACGACACCCGCAACACCACCCGGGACCAGCAGCTCGCCGGCATGCGCGCGTGGATGACCAAGGAGACCAAGTACACCGACTGGGCCTCGGTGTCCGGTCAGGTGCCCGATCCGCTGCTGTGGTCGCGCATGGCCGACCAGGACCAGCACGCCAGTGCCACGGTCACCGAAGGCCACTACCCCGGTGCGTTCAAGCAGGCCCTCGCCGAGGACCCTTCCGCGATCACCGAGGCGTACATCTACGTCGTCACCGTCAATGGCAAGCAGCAGATCGAGTGGAAGAAGGGCGGCGGCGGAGCCGAGGACCGCGCCGTGACCCTCGCCGTGCAGTGCCGGCCCAACCACGACTGCACTCTCGCCGCCATCGCCCCCAGCGTCACGCAGTGACCCAGCTCACCGATAGATAAGGAGGTCAACTTCCCTTGGGTTTCTGCGACTTCCCCGTAGCGGACAAGCTCTGCGCCGTCGGCGACGCCGTCGACTTCGCCTCCGATCCCGGCAAGGCGATCGGCGACTGGATGGCCAAGAGCGCCGGCGAACTCGCCGCCGCCGCAGCCGACCTGGCCGCCAAAGCGGTCGACGCCACCACCAAGGTCGACCTCAACGCCGGATGGTTCCGCGACAACTACGAGATGCTGCTGCCGATCGGCCTGGTCATCCTGGTCGGGACGTTCTGCGCACAGCTCATCCGGGCCGCCGTCAAACGCGACGGTCAGGCCCTCACCCAGGCGTTCACCGGCACCGCCTCGGGCGTGATCTTCGCGTTCGCCGCCACCGCCCTGACCACCGTCGCCATCGAAGTGGTCGACGCCCTGTCCGCCGGCCTGTTCAAGGCATCACACCTGTCCATCGAAACGGCCGTACGCCGCATCGTGAAGGTCTCCCAGATCCCCTCCTTGGCGGGCCTGGGCTGGCTGGTCGCCGTGTTCGCCGGGCTCGGTGCCGCCATCGGCGCGTTCCTCTACTGGTGCGTGATGATGGTCCGCAAGGTCGGCATCCTCGTCATGGTCACACTCGCCGTTTTCGCGGGCGCCGGCGGAGGCTGGGAGGTCGCCCGCCGCTGGCGGCGCGGCTGGATCGAGGCCACCGCCACCCTCGTCGTCAGCAAACTGCTGATGACGATCATCTTCGTGCTCGGCATCGCTGCCATGGGCAAGACCGAGGCCAAGGACGGCCTGGGCGCACTCGCCGATGTCATGGCAGGCATCGTGATCATGGTGCTCGTGCTGCTCTGCCCGTACGCCACCTTCAAATTCGTCCACTGGGCGGCCGAGGGCACGGACGGAGAATCGATTCACCGAGCCGGTGGTGCAGGCGCCCAGCTCGCCAAGCAGCACGCCGAGAAGGCCACCCGCAAGGCCGCCGCCGCGGTCGCCACCGCCGGAACGGGCGGCGCGGCAGCCGGAGCGGGCGCCGCCGGGCCCGAGGCCGCGGGCGGCGGATTCCCTGGCGACATCGCCGCCAACCCCACCGGAGGCGGCGGCCAGGAAGGCCAAGGCTCCCCAGGTTCCGGAGGCGACGGGATAAAGAACGGCCTGGAGAAGGCCGTTCAGCCACCCCGACCAGCCCCAGCGACCACACCAGCGGTCAGGTAGGCGGCGCGCCCGGAGGCGGCGGCAGTGCCGCATCCGCGCCCAGCGGCGGCAGCGGCTTCATGTCGCAGCCCGGCGCCGGCGCCTCCACGCCCCCGCCGCAGGGCGCCCCGCCGGCACCGAACTCGGCCGGAACCTCCGGCGAGACCGGCACACCGCTGCCCCCGCCCGCCGGCCTGTAGCCCCTGCCCGACTCCGGGGCGGCACGCGCCGCGCACTCCTTCGCCGCGTGCCGCCCCGGCCACCGCCCCGCGCACCCCCGGAACGGCCCTTGTCTGATCTCACCGTCACACCGCTCACCGTCAAATTCCCCCACCGGTCCCGGCGCGGCATCCTGCTCGGCCTCTCCTTGCCGCAACTCGTATTGGTCTCCTGCGCGTTGGCGCTCCTGCTTGGCACGGTGGTATCCACCGGCCTGCTCGGTGTCATCGCCTTGACACCGCTGTGGGCCGTGGTCGCCGCCCTGGTCGCCATCCGTCGGCACGGCCGCTCGCTGATCGACTGGGCGCCGATCGTCCTGCGATTCGCGCAGCGGCGCCGCACCGGACAGACCCTGTGGCTCGCCCGGCCCGTCACCCGCCCCCGCCAGGACGGCGTCCTGCACCTGCCCGGCACCGCCGCCTCGCTGCGCGTGGTCGCCCCCGGCGACTCCGCCAACGGCGCCTCCGCCATCCACGACCCGCACCACCAGACCCTGACTGCCATCGCCCGCGTCTCCAGCCGCGCCTTCGCCCTGCTGGATCCCGCGACGCAGAACCACAACGTCGCCGGGTGGGGACGGGCACTTGCCGGCATCGCCCGCACCGGTCACGTCGCCACCGTGCAGGTCCTGGAGCGCACCGTCCCCGACAGCGGCGACACCCTCGCCCGCCACTGGACCCGCCAGGGCTACCCCGAGACCCCGGTGGCCGGACAGGTCTACAGCGAACTGGTCGCCTCCGCCGGACCGGCCGCCGCCCCGCACGAGGCGTACCTGGCCATCTCCCTCGACCTCAAAGCCGCCAAGCGCCTCATCTCGCAGGCAGGCGGCGGACTTCCGGGCGCCTTCACCGTGATGGAGCAGACCACCAGCTCGATCGCGCAGGCCGCGCGCAGCGCCGGGCTGATGGTGACCGGCTGGCTCTCGGCGCGCGAGATCGCGGCCGTCATCCGCACTGCCTACGACCCGGGGGCGCTCTCCGCCCTGCAGCAGTGGTCGGAGTCCGGGCGCGCCAAAGCCGACCCGGCCGCCGCCGGCCCTGTCGTGCAGGTCGAGGAGTACGACCGGCTGGCCACCGACTCCGCCCGGCACGCCACCTACTGGGTCGAGGACTGGCCCCGCACCGAAACCTCGGCGGGCTTCCTCCACGGGCTGATGTTCACCGCCGGAGTCCGCCGCACCCTCTCCCTCATCTACGTGCCCCAGGGGCTCGAGTCCGCGATGCGCGACGTGCAGCGCAAGAAGGCGGCGATCATCGCTGACGCCAACGAGCGGTCGCGACGCGGGCAGGTCGACTCCGAAGCCGACAGCGTCGAGTACGCGGACGTCAAAACCCGCGAGCGTCAGCTGATCGCCGGGCACGCGGACGTCGCCCTGACCGGACTGCTCACCGTGAGCGCCGAAACCGACGCCCTCCTCGACGCCGCCTGCGCGCAGATCGAAACCGCCGCGGTCACCGCCCAAGTCGACCTTCGCCGCCTGAACTTCCAACAGCCCGACGCATTCACGCTCGGGGCCCTCCCGCTCGCCCGCACCGCCCTGTAGCCCCCGCACCGGCCACCCGCCGACGCGGCAGGAAGGAACCTTTCCCCTTTGACCTCTGCCATTCCCGTCGGTGACGCGTACCCGTACCTGCGGGCCGCCAGCGCCGGCATCCGCCACCACACGCGCACCCTCGCCCCGCGCGCCCCGCACCCGGCCTCGGCCACCGACCGCGCGCACCTCGACGTGCTGCATGCCCATCTGACCGCGCTGCACCAGCTGCTCGACCAGCTCGCCGAGACCACCCGGCCCCCGCATCCTGCCGCCGGCCGACAGCTCGCCACCGCCCATACCCGGCTGTGGCAAGCCACAGCGGCTGTCCACGACGCCTTCCACCTCCTGCCCGTGGCGGACGCGACCGGCACCGAATGCCACCCCGAGCGCCTCCCCGAGGGACCGCCCGTCCTGACCATCTGCCAACGCCACCTCGCCGCCAGCCACGTCGTACGCCGCAAGACCACACCGGCCGACCTCAACACCCCGGTGCCCGGCCGCACCACTACCTGCGCCCAGTAGACCCATCACCGAAAGGCCCTGCATGCGCAAGCTCAAGCGCTCCACCTCCACCGCCGTCATCGTCGCCACGCTCGCCGGCACCGCGGCCCTGGCCTCCGCCGCGCCGGCTTCCGCCGCCAGCTATCACTGCACGACCAGCAGCTACACGGTCGACGACCCGTCGTACACCGGCCCGGACTCCGACAATTGGGACTTCGACGTCCAGCTCTGCGCCAAGCGGAACGGCGGCTACATCTACACCACCGCCACGGTCTACTGGGACGGCCCCTACGCGAGCACCCAGCACACCAGCCTCACCTTCAACAAGGCGCGCTTCCACCTGCAGACCAAGAAGTCCACCGCCGGCACGGACCCGGTCGTGAAGTACGCCAACTACACGTACCTGGAACACGCCCTCGAACACAGCAGCGGCAACGGCAACGGCTCCTACAAGACGGGAACGCTCAAGACCAAGGCCAGCGGCCGGTACCAGTACCTCGCGGACGGCTACATCGAGCTGGACTGGTCCGGAGACGGCGCGGGCTACCGCAAGCCGCTTCTGTTCAGCGCCTCCCCGCGCGTCTGACCTGCGCTGTGCGTCCTGAACTCCGTCACGTGAAAGCCACCCCGTCATGAGTCACCGGCCCGCTCGCCGAGCCCGCCGCGCCAGCGCCAGCCCGCTGTTCACCCCGCACGGCACCGATCGCGCCTCCCGCAAGGCCGCCCGCCGCCAGCTCGCCGAGGCCGCCGCGAAGGCACGCACGGAAGCTGCCGCCCATACCAGCGGCACCGGCGCGGCCGAGCACGAGATGCCGGCGCCGATCTTCCCGCCGGCCGGACGCCCCGGCCCCGCTTCCTCCCATAACAACAAGATCAAGCTGCCTGCCCACCGCATGACCACCGCCACCGCGTCCGGGGCGTACCCGTTCCTCGCCGAGGGCGGCCTGGGCACCGAGGGCATCTACATCGGCCGCGACGTCCACGCGGAGGCGTCCTTCTGTTTCGATCCGTTCGCGCTGTACGGCAAGATCGAGGGCTTCACCAACCCGAACGTCCTGCTGGCCGGCGTGATCGGGCAGGGCAAGTCCGCCCTCGCCAAGAGCTTCGCGCTGCGGTCCATCGCCTTCGGCTACCGCGTATACGTCCCGTGCGACCCGAAGGGCGAATGGACGCCCGTGGCACAGGCGTTGGGCGGCACCTCCATCGCCCTCGGACCGGGACTGCCCGGCAAGCTCAACCCGCTGGACGCAGCACCGCGGCCCAACAGTGTCTCCGCGTCCGACTGGGCGGGCGAGATCCGCAAGCGCCGCCTGCTGCTGCTCGGTTCCCTGGCCCGTACCGTGCTCGGGCGGGACCTGCTGCCGATGGAGCACACCGGTCTCGACGTCGCCCTGGACGCCGTCGTCGCCCGCGCCGCCGCGAGGGGACGCACCCCGCTGCTCGGCGACATCGCCGCCACCCTCAACAACCCCGACGAACTCGACCGGGTCGGCGGCGTCATGTCCGGCCGTCTCGGCGACGCCTCCCGCGATCTCGCTCACGCCATGCGCCGCCTCGTGCACGGCGACCTCGCCGGCATGTTCGACGCCCCCAGCACCGTGGCCTTCGACCCCAACTCGCCCATGCTGACCATCGACCTGTCCCGCCTGGGCGGATCCGGCGACGACACCGCCCTCGTCCTCGCCATGACCTGCGCCTCCGCGTGGATGGAATCCGCGCTGTCCGACCCGAACGGCGGCCGGCGCTGGATCGTCTACGACGAAGCCTGGCGCCTGATGCGCCACCCCGGCCTGCTGCAGCGGATGCAGTCCCAGTGGAAGCTGAGCCGCGGCCTGGGCATCGCCAACCTCATGGTCATCCACCGGCTGTCCGACCTGCTCACCGCCGGCGACGCCGGATCGCGCGGTCGGGCACTCGCCGAGGGCCTGCTCGCCGACTGCTCCACCCGGATCATCTACCGCCAAGAGACCGACCAACTCCACGCTGCCGCAGCGCTGCTGGGGCTCACGTCGGTGGAGGCCGACGCGATCTCCCACCTCAACCGCGGCCGAGGGCTCTGGAAGGTCGCCGGGCGCAGCTTCATCGTGCAGCACCTCCTGCACCCCCACGAGCTGGCGCTCTTCGACACCGACGCCCGCATGCACTGACCCCAAGAATTCCGACCGCACCGGCTGCCACCTGCGACTTTTCAGCCCACACCAACGGGAACCCATGCCCCCAGCCCGCACCGACCTGAACGCCTTCGCCACCGACCTGGCCTTCCGCCTGCCGGGTAGCTGGAACAGCGAATACCACCACCACGCCGCCTATAAAGACCAGTTCCCCATCGCCGAACAGCTCTGGGACCTCGGTCATGTCGACTGGGTGGTCAGCGAGTTCGTCCTCACCCACGACGCCGTCCTCCACGGCCCCGGCGGCTGACGCCTCTACGTCACCGACCGTCCGCTGCACCCTCACCAGTTCGTCGTAGCCCCACTCGAACCAAACGACGCCCGCGTCAAGCCCCACCACTTCGTCGGCGTCGCCGAGCCGAACGGCATCGCCGTCCCCAACGATCCCGTACGCGCCGCCACCCGAATCGCCCGCCGGCTCCTTCCCCGCTACGAGCGAGCGCTGCAAGCCGTACGCCGAAACGCGGCCGAGCAGCCCGAGCCCCCGCACCGGCCGACTCCGCCGCAGGTTGCCCAAGTGGTGACGCTGACCTGGTACGACGACGGAGCCCTCGGAGCGCCGTACGGGAGCGTGCCGGAGCAGGCGCGGATGACGCTGTACGCACACGGATTCCAGTACCACCCACACCAGGCAGCCTTCCTGCTGCCCGCTGCGTACGGCGAAGACGGCCATGCTCTGCGAATTCCGGCAGTCGCCCGCCGACTCGCCGAGCAGGGCATCGGGGTGAACCTGCACCACGCCGCACCGACCACGACCGCCGTGCTGCCGCCCTCGCTGCCCACGGCCGTCCACAGCGATCACCGCTGACCGCGCCCTAGCCCTCGCCCTCGCCCTCGCCCGGATGACGGTCTACCTCACCGCCTGGAAGGTGCACACTGCGCTACCTCGGAAC
This sequence comes from Streptomyces davaonensis JCM 4913, assembly GCF_000349325.1. Classification (GTDB taxonomy): domain Bacteria; phylum Actinomycetota; class Actinomycetes; order Streptomycetales; family Streptomycetaceae; genus Streptomyces; species Streptomyces davaonensis. The sequence continues at coordinate 8,610,038 of NC_020504.1, read as the reverse complement.
TCCCTCGGGGCCTGACATACGGGCCGCGATGAGCGCGGGGCGCATCGGCTGTATGACCACCCCCGCGCAAGGCAGCCGCATCCCCGAAGGCGCCCTGTATGCCTGCGACAACTCCAAGTTCGGCAGCGACGGCAAGGGCCGCTACTGGCCCGGCGCTGAAGCGTGGTTCGCCTGGCTGACGCGAACCATCGAGAGGTACGGGCCGGATCGCTGTCTGTGGGCGCTCGCCCCGGACCAGCCGTTCGACGCCGCCGGCACCCTCACCGAGTCGCTGCCGTGGCTGGCCCGCATCCGAGAGCTGGGCGTCCCCGCGGCCTTCGCGGCACAGGACGGATGCGATAAACCCGGGCTGCTGCCCTGGGACAGCCTCGACGTCCTCTTCCTGGCCGGATCGACCGAGTGGAAACTCGGCACGGTGGCCGAACGGCTGGCCCGCGAGGCGAAGGCCCGCGGCAAGGGCGTGCACATGGGCCGTGTCAACTCCCGGTCCCGTCTGGGGATCGCCGAGTGGTTCGGCTGCGACAGCGCCGACGGCACCTACCTCGCGTACGGGCCCGACAAGAACCTTCCCAAGCTCCTCAAATGGCTCGACGAACTCGACGGCAACCCCTTTCTCCTCGGCGGCTCGCACCCCTTCGGCGCCCCCGACGCGGTGCCGAGCACCTCACCCCCGCGCGAAGCCCCCCGTCGCCGCGTACCACCAGGTCAAGCGGCTGCCACGAGAGCACAGATGTCCCCGCTCACGGGGTCACACGCTCCTGCCGTACCGCCGGCCGGCCGTCCAGGCCCCCGAACTCGCTGACTGCGCCGTCACCCGCCGCACACGATCAGGAGTCCATCTGCCCTTCCATTACGACCCGGTCAGCCAGCTGCACTCGCTGGCCGAGCGTATCCACAACGCGGCCGACGAGCTGCCGCTCACCGACTCCGTGTACTCCGGCGTCGACAACCTCGATGACCTCGACGACAGCACTCGCGACATCGCCGGACTGATCACCCACCTCACCACCGCGGCAGCCTTCGCCGCGCGCACCGTGCACCGCGGTCGCAACCCGGAAGCCGACATCACCCGCCGCCAGGTCACCCGGCTCACGCTCACGGTGGGCGCCCTGGGGCACGCCATGGCCGACCTCGCCAAAGCCGTCGCCCACGCCGGCGTCCTCCACCAGCTCGGCTCTCTTCCCCGCTCCCCGCAGCGCACCACGGCCATCGAGTCCGAGCGCTCCCAGCTGTACGCCCGGATCGACAGCACACGCCGTCAGCTGAACCAGGCCGGCGGCCGGCTCCATCAGGAGGCCGACCGGCTCACCGCTCCGCCGACGCCGAACCGCAGCCCCCGCGCGACCAGCGCCACCCCCGTCACCCCTCCCAGCTCTGCTACCTCCCGCCGCCGCTGATCCTTTCCCCACCCAGATCCTGGAGAACACCCATCCACACCGCCCGCCGCGCCCTTCCCCTGCTCGCCTGTGCCGCGCTGCTCACCGTGGCCGCCACCGCCTGCAGCAGCGACGACGCCCCGTCCGCGAAGAACAACCCCGCTACGCCCGCCGCGCCGAAGCCGGTGGCCGCGCTCAGTGACGCGCAGGCCCGCGCCGTCATCACCAACTACTCGAAGATCAACAACGAGGCCAACGCGCAGCGCGACCGGACCCTGCTCGACACCGTCGAGGACGGCCCGCTGTATGCGATGTCCGTCTCCGACTACACCGAGACCGAGGGCCTGCCCAAGGCCGACCGCAAGCCGTACAAGCCGTGGTCGTACGACACCTCCAGCGCCAAGCTGTACATCCCGCGCTTCACCACAGGCCAGGACCGCTGGTTCGCCGCCGCGCTCTCCGGCGAGAAGGGCAAGGACCCGGGCCGCATCGCCGTCTTCGCCGAGCAGCCGAAGAACAAGCGCTGGGAGCTGGTCTCCGTCGTCGACCTCGACAGCAAGACACTGCCGGACATCGCACTCGACAAGAACGGCTACGCCACCGCGGTCGCCGCCACCGGCAACAACCAGCTCGCGGCCGACGCCAACCTGCTGCGCACCGCAGTGATCGACAACTTCGCGACCGGCGGAAGGAACACCGGCACCAAGGTCTTCGACCCGACCAAGGCCAGCCAGCAGCAGATCAAGGTCCACGACGAAACCACCCGCAAGTTCGGGAAGTTGGGCACCACCGTCTTCTCCGAGGGCACCAACCGTTTCACGGACGCCTACGCGCTGAAGACCAGCGACGGCGGCGCACTGGTGCTCTTCGCCCACACCCACACGCAGACCGACGCCGTCGCGCACTCCGGGCTCCAGATCAACCCCGACAAGGACGACAACGCCTGGCTGCACGGCATCCCCCGCACGTCGGTGACGTACACGTTCGTCTGCGCAGACGCAGCCACCGTGCCCGCGAAGGCTGCCCCGTCCCGACTGATCGGCTACACGTGCGCCCGCACCGACGCCTCCGGTCCGCCCGTCGGCTCCGCGCCGACGGACCGCGCGTAGCCGACCGGAGGAGTCCCTTGTCCCTGCCACACCCCGACTTCGAGCTGTACGACAACGTCGGCCGCACCGCCGAGCAAATCATGGCCCATCGGGACGATCGGCCGACCGCCGACGACCTGCATCGCTGGGCCGCCTACGACGCACGGGAGTTCAGCACCTCGCTCCCCGACGACGAGGCTGGTCAGAGCATCATCGACTGGACCCGTCAGCTCTACCGGGTACGCACAGCAGCCGAGTTGAACACCGTTGCGCAGGCCGTCCTCGGCGACGGACGCAGTGGCCTCGGCGAGCTGCACACGTTCCTGGAGACCGCGGCCGAATGGTGCGAGCACAACCATGAACCAGGCATCGCAGCGCGCTACCGCCAGCACGCCGAGGAGCTGTCAGCACTCGGTGATCAACTCGCCTACTTGAGCGAGGACCACCTGGCCAGCACCTACCGGCGCACGAACCGGTCAGCATCCGCGCAGCCCCCGCGGGCCGTACCGGCGGCTCCTGTCGCACCGCTTGCGCCCGCGCGCCGATCCGCCCGCTGACCCCGCCCACGACAGGAAGTCCCTCTGTCCACTCGTTCTGTCATCGCCCGTCCCACCGGCACCGGCTATGCCGGCACGTACGTCCACTGGGACGGCTACCCCAGCCATCACCTGCCCCTGCTGCTCGCCGCACATCAGCATCGCTTCGCCGGGGACACCGACGCCCTGACCGCGTACCTCATCGAAGAGGCGCCGGAGGGCTGGTCCTTCCTCGGCACCGACCTCCTGGACGGCGCACCCGATGCGCTGCGCGAGCACCTGTCCGGCGGACGCAACGAACCCGGCCGACGGTACCCGGCCCACCCGACCTTGCCCCCGCTCCTCTACACCGAGCGAACTGCGTCCCGCCTGAGCTGGGGCTACGTCCTGCACCCGGCGGGTATCGAAGTGATCAGCGCGCCCGGAGCGGCACGCGGTCCGGTCGTCGCCTGGGGCACTGACCCCCGCGCGCGGTTCCGCGACACCACCAGCCTCTGGGCGCCCGACCGGCCGATCCCGGCCACCACCCCGCCGAAGACCATCGCGCGCGCGGCGACGCCCGGACCCACGCCGTCGCCCATCGCGGCAGCGCCGACGCGTCCCCGCGCGCACTGACCGCCCCATTTCAGGAGACCGACCTGTCCACCCGCTCTGTCATTGCCCGCCCCACCGCCGACGGATACGCCGGCATGTACGTCCACTTCGACGGTTACCCGACAGCAAACTCCCGCTGCTGTTGGCTGCCTACCAGCACCGGTTCGCCGGCGACCTGGAGGCCATGGCCCGCCACTTGATCGACGACGTGGAACACAGCTGGGACGAGCTGGGCACCGACCTCCTCGACGGCGCTCCCCCCGCTCTGCGCCGCTCCCTGACCGGGGGCGATGAGTACCCCAGCCGTCAGATGACCAACGTGGTCTGCGCGGACGGCAGTCCGGCCGAGCGTGAGCTGATCACGCAGGACGGCACCGACGATCTGGAGTGGGCGTACGTCCTGCACCCGCACGGCATCGAGGTGATCGCCCTGCAGGCGTACGAACGCGGTCCCGTCGTCGCGTGGGACACCGATCCACGCTGCCGAATCGCCGCCAGTTCGGGTGCGTGGCACCCGGACTCCCGGGCCCCGATCGTTGCGCCGCGCGCCACCCCGCGTCTGTCCACGGCCGCGTCCGCATCGGCGCCCGCGCCCCGCAAGGCCGCTCGCCGCTAGCCCCGGCCATCCCGCACCGTCCCCGACCGCCGCACCGCCCGGAGAACCCGCTGTCCCCGCACTCCCACCCGAAGATCACCGTGGTCATCGCCACCCAACTCCGCCCGGACCGCCTCGCGTTCCTCACGGCCATGCACGCCAGCCTCTGCCGTCAGAGCGTGCCGTGGGAGGCCGTCGTCGCCCTCGACGGCGCCGACCCCGCCCGGCTGCCCGCCGCTCTCGCCGCCGACTCCCGAGTCCGCGCCCTCGTCCTGCCGCGCCCGGTGGGTGCGGCGTGCGCCCGGAACTTCGCGCTCACGGAAGTTCGGACCGAGTACCTGAACTGGGCCGATGATGACGATGAGTTCACCGACTGGGCCATGGCGCTGCGGCTGCGCACCCTGGAGGAAACCGGGGTGGGCTGGTGCGCCGGATACAGCCAGGACCTCCACCCTGACGGGGCCACGACCCTGTGGCGGCCCCCGACTCCGCCGGGCCGGCACGAGGCCGGGGACGTGTGGCGGTATTGGAAGGACCCCGCTGACACCATCCCGCTCGGCCCGACCACCATCCTCGCCCGTACCGACCTGGTGCGTGCGGCTCCCATGGGCGGGCTCGTCCAGGGCGAGGACTACTGCACGCTCGCGGTCACCTGCCTCGCCCCGGGCATCGTGCTGCCCGTGCCGGTCTACCGGTACCGCAAGCACGCCGGGCAGATGACAGCGCAGGACTCGTACGACCAGCTGGAGGCGAGGGCGCGGGCCTTTGCCCATCGATTTGGTGTCAACCTGCGCGCCGCATCCTCGTCGCTACGCGATGCCGCCTCTGCCGCCGCGTAGTTGAGACGGCCCGCTCACCCCCCGCCCCACTCCTACCTACCGAAGGCACCTATGCCCGACACCCCCGCTCAGGACCGCCCCCGGGAGAAGGTCCTCATCTCTCCCCGCTACTTGGCCGCCAGTCTCCCCACCACCCACCACGACTTCTTGGACGTCTTCGCCGAGGAGACAGGGTGGAGCACGCAGACGGACAACTCGTCGTTGACCGTTACCAGTCCTTGCCGGCGCGTCACCATCCGCCACGACCAGACGGCCGTTGGACGAGGCCCCCACATGGTGATCTCGGCCCGTAGCGACGAGGACGCGTCCGAGCGATGGCACACGAGCGTCAGCGGCGCCGTGCCGATCAAGTTTGTCTCCACACTCCTGGGCACCCTGGCAGCTGAACTGGACGCCGACCCGGATCACGTCGTCTACGGCATCGGCGCAGAACCGGGCCAGTTCGAGCTGCTGGTCGACATCGACGCCTGGAGCCACTTCGACGCCTCCGGACTCTCCGGATTCATCTCACGCGACGGGCAGGCCGCCGTGATCGGCCGCCCGCCGGACTCGACGGCGCCTCCCATCCACGGCGACGCATCCATCGCCTGGCACGTAGCCGCCTCCCCGGACGACCTCGGTCACCTGTGGGACATCTCCTTCACACAGCAGGCGCCCGACTTCCTCATGCATGCGGTCGTCGCCAAGACCCTCGATCCCCAGCCCATCCTGCGCTCCACGGCCTTCCCGTTCCCCAAAGCCGTCGTGCCCCTGGTGACCATCAAGCACATCCCGTCGCCTCGGCCTCCCGCGGCACGGCCATCGCCCGCCGAACCAGCGCGCAGCCCTGAGCCCAAGCGCGCCCCGAAGACCCGCTGAGCCCCGTCCGTCTGGACGAGGGTGCCCGCGGGCTCGACTCACCAGGACCTTGATGCCCACCCCCTCCACCGAGATCACCCTCAGCACCAGCCGGACGCTGGGACTCGTCGCCGTCGCCTCCGGCGAGAACTACCCCCAGGCCAACCAGGTCCTCGAAGCATCCAGGTTCAGCCGCCTGTCCAACGGCGCGTACACCGCCTCACTGGCCGACGCGCAGGCCGCCCGGCGTACCGCCAGCGCTCTGGTGCACCGCGCCCACGAATACGGCGCCACCCTGGTCACCAGCTCTCGGCCGTACCTCGGCGACATCGGCATCGAGATCGCCGCCCGGCTGCCCGGCACCTGGGGCGCCGAGCTGGAGATCTACGCCCACCCGCTGTGGCAGGAAGACCTCTGGTACGGGCTCTGGGAAGCCGGCGAGATCCACCAAGCCCTCGAAGACCACCGCATCCCGTTCGCGTCCGTACTGAAGAACGGCACCGGCACCGAGCTACTGCTGATCGAACGCCCCGGCCACCGCAGCGGCTACCTCCTCGGCGCGCTCACCGACCACGAGAAGGAAGACGTCCGTGAAGATCCGGCCACGCCGGGCAGCATGGTGCTGCCCGCCGACCCGGGCCTCGCCGCACATGCCGTGACCCACACGTTCCTGCCCACCTACCGTCGCGCCCTGCACCACCGGGACCTGAACACCGTCCTGTCGGCGCTGGAACGTATCCGGGAAGAACACCAGATCTTGAAGGCAATCAAGGACTCCGGCCGGTACAGCGACGCAGTGCCGCTCGGCGACTCCCGCTTGATCGCCGGAATGGAACGGGGCTTCGCAGACCACGCCTGGCTGGAGTTCCGTCACGTGCTCGAACACGCGCCGCTTCTCCTCTCGCGCTGCCGTCCCGCCGCCACCGCCTGGCCCGACGACGGTGCAGCGCTGACCCGGCTTCGCGAGGCACACGCCCACAGTCAGGACACGTGGGACGAGTGGAACGGCCTGCGGCACGAGCTGTACTCGATTCCCCGGACGCTGCCGGCCCACGAGTGGAGCCAGGTCCGCGGGCAGATGGGCCTCGCCGTCCTCCCAGCCATCGAGACCTGGCTCGCCGACAGCGAGGCGTTCGAGCGTCAGGTCCGCGCGGCCGTGCCGGGCGGGCCGGCGGCTCTGTCCGCGCCCAGCCCACGGCTGCTCACCGCCCGCCCCGCGCCGCGGCAGCGCACCGCTGACCATTCCAGAAAGGATTCCTCTCTCCTGTCCGACCACTTCCGCTTCGGCGCCCACCCCGACTACGGATTCGTGGCCGCCGCCACAGCCAACATCCCCGCACACCTCGCCAACTGGTTCCTCGTGCGCGAGCAGTTCGAGCCCGTGCCCGGCACTCCGGGCCTGTACCGGCTCACCAACCCCGAGCAGGACGGGATCCGCCGTACCCGCCAGGCCGTTCACGACCTTCGACGTCACGGCTATGAAGTCCACGCCGACTACAGCCTCGACCCCGGCCGCAGCGCCTCTCCGCCCCGGCTGGCCGTGCGCAACGGGCTGATGGAGCGTCGCAACGGCATCGCGCAGGCAGCCGCTACCCGCTCCCCGCAGCAACGCGGCGCCCCGACCACCGCGCTCCCTGAGTTTCTGCCCCAGCCCGGCGCCGTACCGGTGGGCGGCCATACCCAGGCAGTCGGGAAGGGGCGGAGCCGATGAGCAACGAGCCGATCCGCATCACCCGCGGCCAGGGCGGCGAAGTCGACGTCGAGGGCCCGGTCGACGGCTTCGCCGCAAGCGTCCTCAAACGCGCCGGGTTCGACACCTACCCCACCTTGCACGGCGTCTGGATCCGGCTGCCGTTCGACCTGGGCCGCACCTGGGAGAACGAGCACGCCACGTGGGCCGCCGAGATGCTCGCCGCCGCCCGCTACAGCGTCGACCTCGACCCTGACCTGCGCGCCGTCCCGCCCGCTGCGTCCGCATCGGCGCCACGCCGCACGAAGACCGCCATGACCACACAGTCCGCACCCGCCGGCACCCCGCGGCGGCAACGGCGCTGACCCGCCGTTTCAGGCGCCACACGCCGCCGGGGTCGGCATCGCCGCATGCCGGCCCGTGCCGCGCGTGGCTGAGCCCCACAATCCGTCCGCACGATCAGCGCATACCTGCCCATAACCCCTGAACTGCCTGTCACCGCAAGGAGATCACTAAGAGCATGGCTGTTGTTGGTACACCCGGCTATCAGAACGTGCGGAAAGACGAGTCAGGTAGCTGCGGGGCGGTGAGGCCCGCCCTGGAGCATGTCGGCAGTCATTGCCCATCGTTCGTGGTCCAGCCACGCACCGTTGACGTGCTGAAAGCTCCGGGCCCGCCTCGCCTTCGCCCAACACTCCACCACTTTCCCGCCACCACCGATAGGAGATCCGCCTTGCCCGAAGCACCAGCAGAGCCGTTCATGACGATCCGGCACACCATCACCGGCGAGATCACCACCACCGGCTACAACGCCGCCGCCCGGCGGATCCTGCTCCAGGCCGGCTTCGAAGAGACGCCAGGCTGCGCCTGCCGAGCGACGGAACCCCGTACGGAGCGGACGCACGGGCCTGCTCGGCAGCCAGCGAGCTGCTCGTCGCCGGCCACCCCCTGCGCCTGGACCGAGCCCTCGGTCGACCGGTGAGCGCCAACGGAACGCCCCGGTTGGCCCGGTCACCGACGTCGGCACAGTCCGTGATCCGCTCCGGGAGCGGCCAGCCCCTCCAGCGCATCGCCAACCCCGCCCGCACCCACACCTGTTGAAGGACCCTCATTGACCACACCCGGACCGCCTACCAGCCCAGCGCGCACCAAGGGCGGCGAACTACGGGCCAAGGTCGCCCGACTACTGGCCGACCGGCCGGCGGACACGCTCACCATCGGGGACATGGCCAGGCAGCTCGGTCACTCCCACGGCGCCGTCCGCAACGCCGCCCTCACCCTGGTGCGACGCGGCGAGGCCGACCAAAGCGGAACCGGACAACCGGAGTTCCGCGCGAACGCGAAAACCGCCGCAGCCGCGCAGACCGCGGTGATCAGCCCACCGGGCACCCACTCACCCCGCACCCAGCCGACCACGACCCGCACCACAACTCCCGCAGCAACCACGCCGCGGCAGACCGGTCCGATCCGCCGCGCGGGGGGCCAGCTCTACCACCCCCGTGAGCTGGCCGATCTGCCCGACGTCGAGGCGTTGAATCGCTTGCGCGACGCCGACGTGCCGGTGCTGCTCTACGGCCCTCCGGGCACCGGCAAGACGAGTCTGGTCGAGGCGGCGTTCCCGGACCTGCTCACCGTCGCCGGTGACGGCGACACCACGGTCGGCGACTTGATCGGCGAGTACACACAAGCCGACAGCGGAGGCTACGTCTTCCAGTACGGTCCGCTGGTCACCGCGATGACCGAGGGCCGCGCCCTGCTGATCGACGATGCCACCTTGATCTCACCGAAGGTCCTGGCGGCGCTGTATCCCGCGATGGACGGGCGCAGGCAGATCCAGGTCAAGGCCCACAAGGGCGAGACCATCAAGGCCGAGCCGGGCTTCTACGTGGTGGCGGGCCACAATCCCGGCGTCCACGGGGCGGTGCTGACGGAGGCGCTCGCGAGCCGGTTCAGCGTGCAGATCCAGATCGGCACGGACTATGACCTCGCCCTGGCCTTGAGGATCGATGCCCGGGTGGTCCGGGTCGCCCGACACCTCTCCCGCCAAGTCGATCTCGGCGAGCTGGGCTGGGCCCCCCAACTGCGGGAACTGCTCAGCTACCAGAAGACCGAGGCCGTCCTGGGCACCAAGGCCGCGCTCGCGAACCTGGTCGGCATCGCTCCTGTGGAGGATCGCGACGCCGTCGCCGCCGCCGTCATCAAGGCTGTCGGCGTGAGGGAGGTCGCGCCCCTCACCCTCGGCAAGCAGCTCCCCGCCTCGGCCGTCCGGCAGCCCCCGGGCAGCACCGGCTCCGCGCACCGGGGCCGCTCGCGATGAGCGCCCACCACCACGTCCAGTCCCCCGCCACCACGCCGGACGACGACGCCGACCTCGCGCGATGGGACGACGACGGCGCCCCGCCCGCGCAGCCCCGTTCCTCCCCGGACGCGTGGCTGCGCGTGGGAGCCGAACTCGGCGATCGGCTGGTGGCCCTCTCCGGCCGCCAGGACCTCCTCGTCACCTGTCGCCCCGGCACGCGCAGCGGCGCACCGGCCGCCTTCTTCCCCACGCTGGGCGAAGTCGAGTTCGACGCCGGCCTGTTCGCCCCGCTCCAGCCCCACGAGATCCATCCGCGGATCGTGGGCGACGAGGAGCGGTATCCCGCCGCCTGGGGAGTGTTCGTCCACGAGGCCGCGCACGCGGCCCACTCCGTCTGGACACAGCCTGCCGGAGCGAACCCCCGGGTCGTCGAGGCCGCGCTCCTGCTGGAGGAGAGCCGCGTCGAAGGCGCACACCTGATCACGCGGCCCACGGACCGCACGTACCTGCGCACCAGCGCCCGCACCCTGGTCATGCCCGACATCGCCCACCCCACCCTTAAGGGCATCGAGCAGGCCGCCGCCGTGGCGGCCCTGATCCTCGGCCGCCGGGACGTCGGCATCCTGGACGCCGGCGAGACCCGGGCCGTCGCCGATCTGTGCGAAAAGGTGCTGGGCGCGCCCCTGTTGGCCACACTCACCCGCATCTGGACCGCAGCCCACCAGTGCGCCGACCACGACGCCACGACCATGCTCGCGCACGCCCAGGAATGGTGCGACGCCCTGGACACCGCGGCCCCCGCCCTGCCCGTGCCGGAGAACCTCACCGATCTGCTGTCCGGCGCCGTGGGGGTCGTCATGGACAGCACGGCCGCCACCGACGCCGCCGACCTCGCAGCACAGGCCGCAGCGACCAACGCCATGGCCGCCAAGTCCAAGACGCAGGCACAGGACCGCGCCCAGCGGGCCGCCCAGCGACGCAAAGCCGCCGCCACCGCCAAGTCGGTCTTCAACACCCGAGGCACCACCGTCACCCCCGACGGCACACCGGCGCCCCACGGCAACCCAGTCACCGGCACCCGCAGGCCCACCGCCGCCGAGCAGAGTGCCGCCGCGCGCCTGAGCCGCGCCCTGCGCGCCGCCGCCTACCGCGAGCGGACCGAGGAGCGGACCACCAGCCCCACCCCGCCCGGCCGCCTCAACATGCGCGCGGCCCTCGCCCGCGACGCTCAACGCGCGGCCGGGTTCATCCCCACCGCACAACCGTTCACCCACACCCGCCGCCGCAACTCCCCCACCCCACCGCTGCGTGTGGGTATCGCCGTCGACGTCTCCGGCTCCATGCGTGCCGCCTGCGCGCCCGTCGCGTCCGCTGCCTGGATCGTGGCACGCGCAGCAGCCCTCACCGACCCCGACTCCCTCACCGCCACCATCGCCTACGACAGGCACCTGACCGCACTGACCCGACCCACCCACCGAGCACCAGAGCGCGTGACGACGTTCGATGCCAACGGCGGCCACCACAACCTCGGCGACGCCATCGACGCACTCGACCACGGCCTCGAACTCAGCCGCCCCGGCACCGGCCGCCTCCTCGTGATCGTCACCGACGCCCGGTACAGCAGCGACGAAACCGCTCAAGCCGTCACCCGCGTCAAGCAGCTCACGACCGCTGGCTGCGCCGTACTCCAGCTCACCCTCACCGCAAAGTCCCACCACTTGCCGGGGACCACCTTGCTGCACCTGCCCCAGCCCTCCAGCGCTCCCGCCGCCATCGCCACAGCGGCCACAGACGCCATCCGCAGGACACGCTGAGACGACGCAGAAGGCGGAAGCGCCCGAGACCACCGCCAAGCACTCCAGACCACCTCCGTCCGCCGCATAAATCGTGCATCTGATGCACGACCCTCCACAACGACGCAGGCCACCACCCCAACCGCCAACGAAAGGCACTCGATTTGAAGCCCCAGACCAGCAGCCCGACCTCGAACGTAACGCCCATCAAACGGAATTCCCCGGGGGTCCCTACGAGCTGGAAGATTGTCCACAGCTGTGGACACGAAGTGACGCACAACCTGTCCGACCGGGCCGCTGACCGGCGCGCTGGATTTGCCCGCTGGCTCGAAGGCCGCGACTGCACGGACTGCTGGAAGGCCGCCCGCGACGCCGACACGGAATCCAAGGAAGCCTGGCTCGCCGCCAAACGGGCGGAGGAGAAGCAGGCCGCCCGCGAGTGGGCCGAGCAGTTCGACATGCCGCCGCTCGAAGGGCCCGAGCGGGCCATCGACTGGGGCGAGCGTTCCCGTCACCAGCTCGTCACCGCCGCGTACAGCGTGCTGGTGAGCGAGGGCACCTGGGACGAGGCGGACTGGGCCGTCCTGGAGGACAAGATCCGCACGGTCTCCCGCGCCGGATGGTGGATCGATCAGCGGGACGCTGAGGGCTCTGACCTGCCCGAACTCCTGGACGCCGCCGCCTCGGACGACATCGGGACGGAGAACCCGTTCCGGTAGGACGCGGGGCTTTATACCCGACGATCCCCGGTTACCGAAACCGGGGATCGTCCGGATCCTTGTTCCTCCCACCGCCTCCCCGCGTACCTCGTGGAAGGAACCCAGCCGTGCCCGTTTCCCGCCATCCGCATGCCCCCGGTGACATCGTCACCCCCGACCGGGACATCCCCCATGCCCACTTCCGGCCCGGTGACCAGGTCGTCATTCTCAAGGGCACCTCCGGCAGCGAACTGTGGGGCGACGCCTACAAGGTCGTCACCCCCTCGTGGCACACCCCGACCGACGAGGACGGCTGGCGCCTGTACGACCCGGTCGGCGGCGCGCGCACGTACATCACCGCGCACCCGCGCTACCTCGTCCACCTCTCCAGCCGCTGTCCGGACTGCCTCATCTACCAGCAGGCGCTGCGCAGTTATCTGGTCCCGCGCCTGGCCGACGCCGGCGAGGACGTCGACTGCGGCTGGTACTCGCTCACCCACCTCAACCAGGTGGTGCACGTCGCTGACGCCCGGGGCGGCCAGTGACCCGGGCACTCGGAGCGCGCCGCAGCAAGCGAGTGGCCGACGCTGCTCGCCGAGGCACTGCGCGATGTGGAGGCGACGTGGCAGGAATCGGCCGAGGTGTGCGCCGACGTCGCCTGGCGAGCCCGCGCCGCCGGCAACAGCGCGCTGGTGCTGCTCACCCCCGGGCACGTCACCGACTCCAGCTCCGACCCCGTGATCTGGCGGACGTACCGGCACCTCTACCTCAGCACGCTGCGCTACGACTTCCGCTGCCGTGACATCGAGTCGCTCATGAACAAGGTGCCGGTGAGCGTGCTGAACGAGGACCCGTACAGCGAAGCCCTGTACGCCTTCTCGCGGTTGGGACAGTCACGCTCGGACGGCCTCGCCGTCATGCACCGTGTCCTCGTCGCCGCACCCGGCCACCCCAAGACCCTGCACGTCCTGCTGCACGGCGTGTGGCTGGGCACCTTCCTCCCCGGACGAGCACCCATGCTGCTGGCCCTGGTGGGGCTGCTCCCCGAGGGCGGGCTGGACGATCCGATCGCACTGTTCCGCATGGCCTCGGCCCGGCGCAGTCTGGGCCAGTATCCCGAGGCCCTCACCGCCATCGACCACGCCCTGGAGCTGCTGCCGCCCGGCGAACTCGCCGTCCACGCCGACCTGGTACGCGAACGCCTCCTGATCACGACGGCACACGATCTGGCCCTCCTCATCCCCAACCGCCCGGACCCCACTTCATGATCATCCGTATTGGACCGCGCGAACTCAGCGCCGGCGAGCCGCTCGCCGAAGCCCTCGGTCGCCCGGTCAGTGACCAAGAGGGTCTGACCGACCACACGGTGGTCGCCCACTGGGACAACCTGGACCTGTACTCCCCTCTCGACGAAGGGCAGTCCTGGACGGCCGCCGAGTTCGCCGAGCACCTGAACGACCCCCACTGGCACCACCCCGCCCCGGTCAGTCCGCACGGCGACCGGCCCGCCATCTGGCACGCGGCCGTGCGGCTGCACCCGGACGACCGTGAACTGACCGGCCCCGAGTGGTCCGAGATCGCCCACCGGATCGCCCGGGTCGCCGGCATCCAACGCCCCGGCGACGACCACGGCTGCCGCTGGATCGCCGTGCAGGCGCAGCCCGGCCGCCTCGATCTGATCGCCAACCTCATCCGCCCCGACGACACCTGGACCGCACAGCCTCACCGGCTGCACGCGCTCCTGTCCGCCGAGAGCCGACGCATCGAGGCCGAGCTGGGACTCATCTCGCCCCGTACCGGACCCGAGCCGCAACAAGCCTTCCAGCAGGCCCAGTTCGCGGGGCGCACCCGACAGGCCGGCACCGCCGACACCACGTCTCAACTTGCCGGGCTGCTGCGTCAGCTCGCCGACGAGCGCACCGGGCCGCTGGCCACCGTGCGCGGCCTCATCGAGCACGCGGCCCACCGGCTTGAGGGCCTGCCCGATGCCTACGGCCCCAACAACGCATACCAGTTGGAGATGGTCGCTCGCCGCCTGTACGGCATCCAGCAGAGTCTCGAATCGATGGCCGCTGCCCTGCCGGCCACCGCGCGGCCGAGCCCTGTACGGCCAACCCAGCCGCCCACGCCCGTCCTCACGACTGGCCCGACCGGCACCCGGCTTGCCCGCTGACCCATCTGAAAGAACACCTTCTTGGCCCTTGCCGATCGTTTCCTGACCCTGGGGCGCGACGTGCACTCCGGGGAAGTCCTCGCCCGCGGCGGGGATCCCGAAGCCCACAGCATCCTCCAACGGTCCGGCTTCGTCCCCGTCGTCCGCCTCCACGAGACCTACCACCGCCTGCCCGTCGGCCTCGACGAAGCTGAGGAGAAACGTCTCGCCACACGCGCCGTCGCCCGGCTGCGCGCCGTCAAATACGGTGTCGAAGCCGACGACGCCTTCGACACCGAGATGCGCGAGCCGCACTACCCGCCGCTTGGCTCCCAGGTCGCACACCTCGCCGAGCGGATCCGCGAGGCCACCACGAGCGACGAGGTCGCCGACGTCCTGACCGAACTGACCGCCTGCCACGACGGTGTGCTCATCGCCCTCGGCGAGGTCTTCGCGGCCACCGCCGCCTTCTATCAAGACCTCGGCCAACCGCCGGATCCGCACACAGAGAAGCGGCTGCAGTACCTGTCCGAGCACCGACTCGGCGTCCTGTGGTCCGACCTCGCGCACATGCGCAACGACCTCGCCGACCGGCACCAGGACCACCCCCAGCGCCGCGCGTGCACCGCCGAGATCGGACCGGACGAACGCGAAGCCTCCGCGGTCTGCGCCTGCCCGCCGCCACAGCCGCGCCTGGCCACCAGCCCCGTCGCCGTGCCCGCCGCCCCCGCACCGGCACACCCGCGGCGCTGACCCGTCCCCCTTCCCCTTTCGAGGAGCCCATGCACGACCCCACCCCTGACACCAGCCTCGGCTCATTCGCTGCCGTCCTCGCCGGCGAACTGCCCGGCGCCTGGACCAGCACCTACCACCCGGACCGTGGCGGCCTCAACGTCCACCACGTCCTCACCGACGCGGTGTGGGACATGAACGAGGTCGCCGAAGCACTGGCCAATAACAATGTGGACCACTGCGCCGTGCTGCAGCGGCACGACGGAACGCGCCTGTTCGTAGCTGAACCGCTCGGCCACGCCGAGGGATACCTCATCGCCGCGTTGGCCCCCGACGACGTACCGGCTGAGGCATTCCGTGGCGTACGCGAGCCCGACGGAATCGCAGTCGACGCCGACCCGTTCAGCGCGGCCGAGGACATCACCTTCGACCTCCTTCCCCGCTACTACGTCGCGGCCCGCCAGGTCTTCAGGAACGCCGAGCAGCTCACGGGGGCATCGTCTGCTCCAGAACGCCTGGTCATGACCTGGTCGGACGGTGCACTCATGGTCGACGAGCCCGACCGCGCCGACGTCACCCAGGTACTCACTGACCACGGCTTCGTCCTCGACACGGCGCGATCCGTCCTTGTCCTGTCGGGCGACGACACCGCCCGCCAGGCCGCCTCCGTACGAGCCAGCGGAGAGCGTCTGTCCGAGCTGGGCGTCGACACCGTGCTGCGTCATCCGCAGACGCGGCCCGCCCTGGGCACCACCCCCGTCGCGCCGCCCGCGACCTCGTCCGCGCCGTCTGCGCGGCGGCGATAGCCCCGACCGGCACAGGAGTAACCGCACGTGGGAAACCGTGCCGACGACGAAGGCACTGACGTCACGATCTACCGCAGGCCCCTCACCGATACCGTGCACGCCGACACCCCGACCGGCGCGCCCGAGCCGCTGCTCGCGCTCCTCGACAACCTCGGCTTCGAGCGCCGGACCCTGCCCACCCCCGGGCCCGTCTACGTCTGGCACGAAGCACCCGCCCACCTCGACGAGGACGCGAAGAAGCAGCTCGCCACCCATGCGGTGCCCTGGCTGCACAAGGCCGGATATGTGGTCCACATCTCCGATGACGTCTGGCACGCCGCCGCCTACACCGACGCCGCAACGGCCGTGCGCGACCACCGCGCCCCGGCCCCGCCAAGCGCGACAGCCGCCCTGCCCGCCACGGGCCGTCCGGCAGGGGCACGCAGCCGGTGAGTCTCGCCGATGACTACGACGTCGACGTCACCTTCTACCACCGCGACGGGACGATCTTCGTCGACACCCGCGCCGGTGCCCCCGAGGATCTCCTGGCCCTGCTCGACGGCCTCGGTCTCGACCGGCACGGCGCAGCGGACGACGTCTGGCATCAAGTCCCGGACGCGATGGACGAGATCGCCATGAAGACCCTGGCGGACCGGGCCGCGCCCCTGCTGGCCCGTGCCGGATTCCGGGTCGACATCGACGCGGGCCTCTTCGGCGGCACCGCCTACCGCGCCGCACTCGCCGACCAAGCAGCACGCCGACCACCACCGCCACCCGCCGCACAAGCACGCCGTGCACGCTGACCGCCCGACCATCGCCGGCCCCGGCCCTCCGGGGCCGGCCCCACCCTCCCCAGGAGCCCGCCGTCACTCACGAGCCCGACCGCACGCCCCCGCCCATCACGGCCAGCCGCAAACCTCGCCTGGTCACCGTCCTGTTCCGCCGCTACCTGCGCGCCATCACCGTCGGCAGCCGGGAGCGCACCATCCCGCTGGCCGGCGGACGCCCCGAGGCAGCCCTCGACGAGGCCCGCCGCCGCGACGCGTTCCTCCTCGTCGACAGCTACCGCATCCGCCACCACGACTAGCACCTCGAACCGGCCTGTTCAGGAGGCCCATGACCGACTCGAACCTTCCTTCCGTGCAGCTCGCTAACGCCATCACCGCCCAGCTCGGACAGCTCCGCCGCCACCTCGCCCTGGCCCCGCCGCACGAGGCCGCCCAGATCCTCGCCAATGTCCTGGACTACGACACCGGCCTCCTCGGTGAGGTCACCGACCTCGTCGAAACCGGCTCGCGTTTCGCGAAGGTCCACTCCGAGCGCGGCGTCCTGCCGCCCGAGGTCTGGCTCGCGCTGGGCCGCGCCGCCAACGAACTCAATAGCGTGGGTGCCGACCTCTACGAGCACACCGGCACTATCAAGCAGGTCGCCGCGCCCACCCCGCCGTCCAGCAGACCGGCCGCCGTGCCGGTCGCCTCCGCGATGGTCGTCCGGCGGCGCCGGTGAAGAAGAACAAGCAGTGGTCCGGCTGGGGCCCCACCGGTCAGCAGGCCCAGCAGCACTACCTCGTCGAGCCCCGCCACCTCGCCGGCGGCGGCGACCTGCGCCACGTCACCGAGTACCTGCGCGCCTCGGGCTGGAAGGACAAGTCCAAGACCGGCGGCCCCGTCGTATTCGACAGCCCCGACAAGTCCGTGCGCATCGGCTACGACCCGTACACCCAGCCCGGCGGCTGGACGATCAGCGGGAAGCAGACCAGGACGCAGGAGGCGTGGCACGCCACGCTCGGCCGGCAGGTCCCCGTCGAGATCGTGGCCGGAGTCACCGATGCACTGACCCGCCCGCGCTCCGCGCACGCTCCCAACGTGTGGGCGCCGCTGGAGGCACAGAGCTGGGAGACCGAGCGCGGACAGCACTTCACCGCCCGCAGCCCGGACGGGGACGCCGTCGTGCGCTTCCACCAGTCCGCCCCCGGACAGGCCCACTGGTGGGCCGGTGCCCGCAACGAGCACGGGACGGTATGGGAGGCGACGTTCACGCCGACCACGCCGATGCACCTGGTGCAGGCGTTCAGCACCGCGCTCGCCGACCCGCAGCCGGTGATGCGGCCCCTCGGCCATGTCCCGCCCTCGCAGAGAATCCGCACCACTTCGGTGTCCGTGCTGCCCTCGCAACTCAGCGCATGGCAGCAGGCCCGGATCACCGCCGCACGCGCCGCCACGTGGGCCAGCAACGCCTTCGCCACCAACAAGGCGCGCCCTCAAGGTCCCGGGGCCCGCCCGTACGCCAAGGCCGGGCGGATGCGGTGAGCCACGAACGCTTCTACTCCCGCGTCAACGGGCCCACCCTGTACCGCGTCAACGCCGTTCGCTGGCTGGACGAGGTGGCGCCGCGCCACCTGGCCGGCGGGGGCGACCCCCGGCACGTGACCGAGTATCTGCTCGCGTCCGGCTGGAGCAACCATTCGGTCCCGGGCTATCCGCATGTCCTGCTGGAAAGCCCCGACCGTAGGTTGCACTTCACGCTGGAACCCGAAGAGGACGAGTTCATGTCGTCCAGGCGCGTCCATCCGGCCCAGGGCCACGCGTGGTCGGCCCAGTTCGGCATCCACACTCCGGTAGAGATCATCGCGGGCTTCACCGACGCGGTGAACAGCGCAGGGCCACGGCCGGAAGAGGCCGAACTGTGGCGCCTCGCGGCCAGCCGCGGGTGGACCATGCGGCTGGCCGGCAGGGAGCGGGCCGCGCTGTCCCCGGACGAGACCGCCTACCTGTCCCGCGAATCCTCGCTCGCCGAAACACCCATCCATCGCTGGGCAGTTCAGGTCTCCGTGCCGCTCTCCGAGAAGCGGCACCGGTGGATCTGGAATGCCTCCATCGACGAAGCTGCTCCGCCCGCAGCCCTCACCGGGTTCATCGACGCTCTCACCGATCCCACCCCGCTGCTCCGCTCGGAGGGACAGGAACCGCGGCACGCTTTCGGCTTTCTCGACTCCCGCCGCAGCTTCGTCACACCGGAGCAACACCGAATGCAGCATCTGCGGCGCCTCGAAGCCGCACAGCGCACCGGCACGAACGCACCCGCCCCAGCACCGCCACTCCCCAGACCAGCTCGGCACAAGCGACATCGCTGACCCGGCGCCCGTACGCCCCGTCCGTACGCCAAGCCGGAGCGCGCGTCCGCCGCTGACCGTCTCACGTCAGCCCGCCGCCCAATCGAAAGTGCATCACCTTGACGCAGTCCCAAGACCTCTCGCCCGGTGGCGTTGAGGCCCTCACCGTCGAGCTCCTGCGCCTTAGCCAGCAAATCGACAGATCCGAACGCCCCGAGGATCTCGCCAACATCCTCGCTCCGATCGTCGACCGGAGTCACGGTGCACTCCACCTCATCGCCCAGATATTCGACGTGATCGCAACCACCTGTGCCGACTTCGCTCTCCAAGACTCCTACGTCAACGAACTGCAGGACCTCAGCTGCGACGCATACAGCGAGCTGACCAACCTCAGAGATCGCCTCAACGGACTCGACGAGCAGTTCCGCACCTTCTCCCCGAACGTCACACGCATACCCAGGGGACAGCGCCCAGCCCGGCCATGGTGAGCGCGGCCCCGTCACTTCCATCCAAGGAGATTGATGCCAACCCCCTCCGCCCCCAGCGTCGGCGACGTCGCGCAGGCGACCGCCACCCTGGCCCAGGTCCAGAACTACCTGAACGCCAATCCGTCCGTAGTCGACGTGCTGCCGCTGCTCGCCGTCCTCCTCGACGAGGACACCGGCGTGCCCATCCTGCTCGGCGACATCCTGCGCACCACCGCACGCCTCATCGCCCAGGAGGCGAAGACAGGCAGCGGCGAGATCCATCTGATCGTCACCGGGTTCCGGGAAGCCGCCCAGGAGGCCACCGACCTGCACGTCCTGCACTGGGACGTACAGCGCCTGAACGGTTACGCGTTTGGGCCCGCCAGCCCGCCAGCGTCGTGACACGTCCCTATATCGCCAGCGCAGCCGACGATCCCTGGTCGCGGATCTGGTGCGACACCACGCCCCGCCACCTCGCCGGGGCCGGCGATCCGCGCCACGTCACCCAGGCGCTGCGGGCCGGCGGGTGGAGGAACTTCGGCGACCCCGACTTCCCCCACGTCGTCCTGGCCAGCCCCGACTACCGGCACACGCTCGTCCTGGAGCCCACCCCGGACGCGTACGGCTCCTGGTGGCGGATCTCGGCACAGCAGTGGCATGCGTCCTTCGGCGGCAACACGCCCGCCGAGATCATCGCCGGATTCACCGACGCGCTCCTGCACTTCCCGCCCGAGGCCGAGCCGGATATCTGGCCGACGCTACAAGCAGCGGGCTGGACCTACGAGCGCGACGACCGGGGCAACGAGCACGCTCGCCATCCGGACGGCATCACCACCATGGAGCGATCGGCGACGCTGACCAGCGACTACTTCAGCTGGAAGGCCGAAGTCGCGCTGCCCACCGGGCTCGGCGGCCACCACCGGCTGTGGCACGGGTACTTCGATGACCGCACCCCGCGCCACCTGCTCGCCGGCTTCGCCGCCGCCCTCTCCGACCCCACGCCGGTCTCCCGTGGCCGCTACGACGTCCCGCACTCCCACCTGGTCACGCAGGTGGAACGCGGCGCCCAGGGCGAACAGCTTGCCGCCGCCCACGAAGCACGGCTGAAGGCCAGCCGGGCCGCCGCGCGCAAGGCACGCCGCAGCGCCGCGCCCACCGCCCGGCCTGCCTCGGCGCCCGACGCCGAGGCGAGCAGATCCGCGGCCCGGAGCCGCTGACCGTGTGGAGCGGGGCCCGGCCGCTCCACACACCGCCCTCATCACACCTACCTGCCCCCAGAGCCTCCTTGACCATCTCACTCGAACCCGCGGGCCCGGCGCACCGGCTCTATCTGAGTCAGCTCGCCCTCTATCTGCGGCACAGCCGGCAGATCCTCGCCGCCTGGGACCTCTATTCCGACCGGCACTCCGACCCCGAGACGTTCCAGCCCTACGACGAGGACGCGTACGGCCTGCGGCAGCAGAAACGCGACGCCGACACCCTGTCTGCGTTCGGCCGCGTGTACTACCACGCCGACGAACTCGTGCACGTCGCCGAACGACAGCTCGCCCAGCTGTCGCCCACCGACCGGACCCGGCGCTACGCCTGGCAGGTCCGAGAACTGCGGGATGCCACGCAGCGCCTCTATGCGGTCCACGACGACTGGCGGGCGGTACGCGCCGCGCTCCCCGAGAGCGCACGGCCCGGTACGAAGGCGTACGAGGAACCGCTCGCCGAGAGCTACGCGGAAGCCTGGTCCTACCTCGATCAGTGGGCCATCCACGGCCAGGCGCTCTTCGCCGTCGCCGCGCTGGCGCAGCGCCAGTCGACCGCACCCGCGCTGACCCTGCCCCCGACGGCGCCCGTGCACACGGCTGGCGCCATACCGTCCAGGGTCCGGCGGTGACGGGCGTGAGCGACACCGTCGAGCAGGCGTTCATCGCCCCGCGCTACCTCGCAGGGACCGGCGATCCCGGCTGGATCACGCAGCCGCTGCACCGGGTCTCCGGCTGGAGCTACGGGCATGACCCGTTGATACCGCGCGTCCTGCTCACCAGCCCGGACCAGCTCACGCAACTGCGTCTGGCTCCCGGCGATCCGGATGATCCGGACTGGTGGACCATCCGGAAGGCGCGTACGGCGGATCACCCCGCCTGGGCGGTCACCTTCCAGAGCCGCACCCCTGTCGAGATCATCGCCGCCTTCACCGACGCACTGACCGACCCGGACGGGCCGCCCACAGGTTCGTCCGACCCCTTTTCCGCATTGCAGGACGCCGGATGGGAAACGCCCCGGCACTTCGGCGGGCTCGCATCCCCGGACGGCATCACGCGCGTCGAGCAGCTCGGAACTCCCGGCAGCGACCTGTGGCACATCGAGACGGCCGTCATCCGAGACCCGACGATCTGGCGAGCCGTGTTCACCGGCACCACGCCACTGCACCTGATCACCGCCGTGACGCATGCGCTCGCCGACCCCGCTCCCATCATGCGCGACCCTCGCCGCATCCCGGGCTGGGCCCGCGACCGCATGACCGTGCACACCCGGCACATCCCCTCGACCGACGTCGCCTTCGCTCTGGAACGACGCATCAGCGCCCTCGCCGAGCGGCACCATCGCGCGACCGGCATTGCCCCCGCTCCGCCCGGACCGGCGCGAGGCCGCACGCGCTGACCAGTCCGTCGCGACCGGCCCCCTTCCTCCCTCATACCTGGAACAGCCCTTGCCCCAGCCCAACTCCACGTCCACCGACGGCTACGACATAGCCTTCAAGGTCCTCCTCGGCGCCATCGCCGTCGCCGTGCCCCTGTCCAACCTTGCCTGGCTCGGCGGCAATCTCACCGCCTGGGCCAGCGTCTCCCACGCCGCCCCCTACCAGCCGGTTCAGGCCCTCCTGCACCCAGACCAGCTGTGGCCGGACCTGAGCGGACCGTCCCTCCTGGTCGGCACACGCATCCTGCCCGGCGCCGTACTCGTCGCGCTCGGCATCACCGCCGCGGTGCTCTACAAGCGGCACCGAGGTGGCGGCAGCGGACGCAAGAAGCGCGTCGCCGGTATGGCCAAGCAGAAGGACATCGAGCCGCTGATGGCCAAGGCCATCACCGACAAGGCGCGCTCGCTGCGCCCGAGTCTGAAAGACGTCAAGCACATCGCCGCCGCCGACACCGGCATCCTCCTCGGCAATCTCCAGGGCACGCGGCATGAGGTGCGCATGGGGTACGAGGACGTCGCCGTCGCGATCATGGCGCCGCGGTCCGGTAAGACGACCAGCTTGGCGATCCCGTCGATCCTCAACGCGCCCGGCCCGGTCCTGCTCACCTCCAACAAGGCCGCCGGGGATGCCTACACCGCAACCCTTGATGCGCGGGCAGCCGTCGGCCGGACCTGGTCGATGGACCCGCAGCAGATCGCTCACGCAGAACGGGCCATGTGGTGGAACCCCTTGGCCGACGCCAAGACCCTCGACGGCGCGGGAAGGTTGGCCGGGCACTTCCTCGCCGCGAGCGTGGACGCGTCCCAGCAGGGCGACTTCTGGTCCAAGGCCGGCAGCAACATCCTGAGCCAGCTCTTCCTGGCCGCCGCGCTCGACGAGCGGCCGATCACCGACGTCATGGCCTGGCTAGCTTTCCCCGCCGACCGCACCCCGCTCGACATCCTGCGCGACCACAAGTTCGCCGCGGTCGCCGCCCAGCTCAAGGGCACGGTGGAAGGCCCACCCGAGACAAGGGACGGGATCTACGAGACGGCCCGCCAGTACGCCGCCGCCCTGCTGAACTCGGAGATCGCCGCCTGGGTGACCCCCCAGAAGGACGTGCCGGAGTTCACGCCGAGGACGTTCGTCACCTCGACGGACACGCTCTACCTGTTGTCGAAGGACGGCGGCGGAGGCGCCTCCGCCCTCATCGCCGCGTGTGCGGACAGTGTGATGCGAGCCGCGACCGCCCAGGCCGAGCGTGCTGGCGGACGCCTGGACCCGCCGATGCTCGCGATCCTCGACGAGGCCGCGAACGTCTGCAAGATCAGCGACCTTCCTGACCTGTACAGCCACCTGGGATCGCGCGGCATCATCCCGATCACCATCCTGCAGTCCTACCGGCAGGGCCAGAAAGTGTGGGGCGATGCGGGCATGGACGCCTTGTGGTCCGCGTCCACCATCAAGGTCATCGGCTCGGGTATCGATGACCCGGACTTCGCCGACAAGCTGTCCCGCCTGATCGGCGACCACGACGTCGAGACGACCTCCACCTCGACCTCGGAGTCCGGCAAGTCCACCTCCGTGTCCATGCGACAGGAACGCATCCTGGCCGCCGACGCCATTCGCGCCCTGCCCAAGGGCACCGCGCTCGCGTTCGCCACCGGCATGCGCGCGGCCATGCTCGACCTGCGCCCCTGGTATCTCGAGCCCGGCGCCGAAGCGCTCTCCGCCGCCTCCGCCCGCGCCTCCAAGGGCATCACCGCTCGCGCCATCGCCAAGGCCGCCCCGAAGCAGAGCGACTTCGGCCCTGCCGCCTAAGCACCCCGAGGCCGACAGCCCTACCCCACCCGACGGGAGGCAAGTCCCATCCGCTCCTGCCCAATCGCGCGGCGGCGCTCATGACCGAGCCGCCCGCCGAATCCCTGCTCTTCGACGTGCCGCCACCGCTCACGCCCGTCGAACGGCTCCTCCACCTGGCCGACCAGTACACCCAGCACAACGACGCGCTCGACCTCCTCCTTGTGGCACCCGACCCTCCGGCACCGGATGCCCACGCCTCCTCCGCGCAGCGTCTGGCCACCGACACCCAGTCCGCCGTCAAGGCGATCCACGGCGAACGTCTCTATGAGAGCGTCGAGTTGACCGAGACGGTCATGCGGCTGAGGCAGCTCGTCTTCCTTGCCAGCGCCTCGGTGGACTTCAACGTCCGGGCCGCTCGCGAGCTGACCGCTCTGGCCCCGGAAGCCGCTGTCGGCTGCGCCGTGACGCTGGCGGGCGAGACCCGTCGGCGCCGCTGGGCCACTGCACCGGCCCCCGGCGACCGGCTGACCGCCTCGCACCGCACGGCCCTGGCCGAGATCGCCTGCGGACACGTCGTGGCCAGCAGCTCTCTGGGCCGCGAATTCACCCGCTCCCGCGAGCCCAAGGTGCTGATGAGCACCCTGCGCGCCCTGGAGACCAAGGGTCTGGTCGAGAGAACCGCCCGCTCGGCGCCCGCCGCCTACGTCGGCGGCCCGCCCCTGGACCGCGTGCGCCTCACCTCGGCCGGCATCACCGCCCTCGCCTCGGTCATCGACGCGCCTCCCGGGCTTCGCACCGCGCCCGGAACCACGCCCCGCCCCCTGCCCGCCACCGCCCGAAGCCGCTGAACCACACAGGAGCCATCCCATCCCCACGCCCCCACTCGACCTGAACGAACAGGTCCGCCAACTCAGGCAGTTGGCATACGACTTCGAAGCCATCAAGGCGCGCGTACGCGACATCTCCTACACGCCCGGCACGGACGCGCTGCACCACATCAGCCCCCTGCTCCTCCAGGCGCAGGACCTCACCGCAACCGCCCTGGTGCGCCTGACCGCGCTCAACAACAGCACGTACACGAACATCGCCGGTAGCCGGGCCGGCCTGGAGCTGCTGGCCTCGGTCGTGTCCTCGTCATCGCTCGCCGGCACCGACCTGGCCCACGTCGTGCTCGCCAACCCCTACGAGGGCGCGCAGTTCGCCGGCTACCCGGCCGACAACGAGGCAGTACGCACCGTCCGTCACGCCGAGGCCATCCCGCAGATGAACGGCCACCTCGACGATGCCGTCCACCAGCTCGACCTGTGCGCCATCGGCTGCCACTACCTCGCCCACGGCATCAGCGAGGACCTGGCCCGCGCAGGAGGACAAGCCGGCGGCCGTACAGCAGACGACGGGCCCCGCTCTGACTCCGGCCCAGTACGACGCCCTCACCGCACTGAACAGCGGGGGCCGCCTGTATGAGAGCACCACCCGAGGGCTGGGCGTGACCCGGGTCGCCACTGACGACGGCACGCGTGTCTCCATCGCCACCTTCCGGGCCCTGGCCAAACGCGGCCTCGTCACCGGCGACACCGGCACGCCCTTGGTCATCGGCCAGAAGATCACCGTGACCGAGCAGGGGCAGCAAGCCCTGGCCCGGCCGCGCCCCCACGCCTCGCTGCGTACCGCAGTGGCCGCCCCGCCCAAGGCCGCGGTCGCGCAGGGCGTCCACCGGTGACCGCGTACGCGCCCGACGAACGGGTCATGGTCTCCCCGCGGTATATGGCCGGCGCCGGTGACCGGCTCGCCGACGCGATCGCCCCGCTGATTCACCTCTTCGGATGGCCCGCGCAGCATGACGCCGCCACCGGACACGTCAAGATCGACAGCCCCGACGGCAGCGTGCCGGCCTCGACGAGGTAAGCCCCGCCTTCGCCTCACCCTGCGCCCCGTCTACGGCCCCGGCCCCGCCAGCGCCTCTCGCGCACCGCACCTTCGCTCCCCGCCGCTGACCGACCCGCCCACGGACAGCGCCCCGCCCACCGCAAGGACGCCCTCATCTCCGCCAGCCCCGTATTCCGATCCATATCGCTCGGTGCCGGAATTCAATCCAGCGCCATGCTCGCCCTGTCAGCCGAGGGAATTCTCCCCAAGGTCGACTACGCCATTTTTGCGGACACAGGATGGGAACCAAACGCCGTGTACTCGCACCTCGACCGCCTGGAGCAGGAGGTGGCAAAACCAGCAGGTATACCCATTCTGCGCGTAACGTCCGGGAACATTCGAAACGATGCACTCGACCCTGATCACAGATTCGCCTCAATGCCGCTCTACATTCTCAATCAGGACGGTAAGGCCGGGATGACCAGAAGGCAATGCACAGGCGAATATAAGATAAAGCCGATCAAGAAGCAGGTTCGCGAACTCCTCGGCTACCCCTACCCAGCCCGCATTCCGCGAGACGTGTTCGTGGAACAGTGGGTGGGCATCTCCACCGATGAATTCCACCGCGCCAAGGACGCGGACGTGAAGTACATGCGCAACCGACACCCGCTCATCGACATGGGCTGGTCGCGCAAAGACTGCATCCGCTATCTATCTTCTCTCGGATTGGCCGATACGCCGAAATCAAGCTGCCTTGGATGCCCATTTCACGGTAACGCCCAGTGGCGAAATATCCGCGACAACTCCCCTGCCGAGTGGGCAGATGTGGTGGAATTCGACGCCGCCATCCGCAAGGGAAACGCCCGCGCCAACGCCACCGGCAACCGCCTGCTCGGCGAGGCATTCCTGCACCGCTCACGCATCCCGCTGAGCGAAGCCCCGATCGACCACGTCACCGCCGCCGAATGGGCAGCGCTGCAGCAGGAACTCGGCGCCGAAGAAGACGCCGAGCAACTGGAAGAGGGCGTAACCGACGGGTGCTCTCCCTGGACCTGTCGAGGTGAAATCGCCGCCACGCAAGACGACTTCGGGCTGGCCACGTGATCGTGCTCGACCTGTTCGCGGGGCCCGGCGGCTGGAGCCACGCATTGGCCGTGCTCGGCGTGCGGGACATCGGACTGGAATGGGACGAGTGGGCCTGCAAGACCCGTGCTGCACAAGGCCAGTTGACGGTCCGGACCGATGTGGCGATGTACCCGGTCTGGCCGTTCCTCGGGAAGACCACCGGGCTCATCGCCAGCCCGCCCTGCCAGGCGTGGTCGATGGCCGGCAAGCGCCTCGGCCTCCTCGACCAGCCGCTCGTCCACCAGGCCGTTGCCGACCTCTCCACCGGACGCGACACCCGCGAACAGCTGCTGGCCTCCTGCCGCGACGAGCGCTCGCTGCTCGCCGCCGAGCCCATGCGCTACCTGCACGCTCTGAACCAGCACGGCCAACCCGAATGGGTCGCGATGGAGGAGGTGCCCGACGTCCTGCCGCTGTGGCGCCAATACGCCGCGATCCTGCGCAGCTGGGGGTACTCGGTCTGGACCGGCATCCTCAATGCGGCGGATTACGGAGTGCCTCAGACGCGGCGCCGGGCGATCCTTCTCGCCTCGCGCACCCGCACCGCCGAGCCGCCACCGCCCACGCACGCCAAGGCCGCCGAGCCCGAGTCGCTGTTCGGGCCGGGCCGCGCGCAGTGGGTGTCCATGGCCGAGGCCCTCGGCTGGGGCGCCACCGACCGGCCCGTCCCGACCGTGTGCGCCGGCGGAGGACCCGGCGGCGGCCCCGAGCCCTTCCCCTCCGGCTCCCGCAAGACGCTCACCGACGCCCGCGACCGCGGGGCCTGGAAGCCCCAGAGGTCCCTCGTCCTGCAGTCCCGAGGCGAAGGCGCCGGGGGCATTGCCCGGCACGGAGCCAGGGAGAACCGGCCGGCCGGCACTCCTGCCCCGACACTTGCCGGCGAAGTACCTCGATGGTCGTGGTCGCTGCGCAGCAACAACCAGGCGAACGCGACTGTACGCCGGGCCGACCAGCCCGCCGGGACGCTGTTCTTCGGTCATCGTGCGAACGAATGCGTCTGGGTTGCCGAACCTGCTCCCGGCGGCACGGACGAGGAGCGCCCGGCGCCGGAGTCCATCCGGATCACCGCGCAGGAGGCTGGCCTGCTGCAGACCTTCCCCGCCGACTACCGCTGGGCCGGGAACAAGGGGCAGCAGTTCTCCCAGATCGGCAACGCCGTGCCACCTCGCCTCGCCGCCCACCTGCTGGCCCCGCACCTCGGCAAGACCCTGAGCCCCGACGACTTCACCCTGGCCGCCTGATGCCCCAGCCCACCGACCCTCACGAGGACCGCCTGGACGACCTGCCCCCTGCCCGGCCGGTGCACTACGCCGAGCAGGCCCTGCTCGGCGCGCTCCTCCTGGACCCGCACCGGCTCACCGAGATCGGCGACCTGGACGCGAGCCAGTTCGGCAACCATGCTCACGGCGCCCTCTTCAAGGCCATGCGCACGGCGCCCCCGCCCGACCCGCAGACCCACCGCTCCGATCCCGCCTGGCTGAATACCGTGCTCGACACGGCGCGCCCCCATGCACCCGGGCTGACCGCCTCCTATCTCCACACCCTCATCCAGGTCTGTCCCTGGCCGAAGCACGCGCCGACGTACGCGCGGATGATCCGGGCCGATCACGCCCGGCGCACCCTGCTCATGCACGCCGAACGCCTCGCCCAGACCGCAACCGACACCACCTTGCCCAACCCGGCGGCCACCACCCTGGCCCAGGCCGACACGCTCGGACAGTTCCTGGACACGCTCGCCGGACAGTTCGCCCCTCACCGCGGCTCCCCGCCGCGCACCGTGGTGCCGGGCACCCCTGCCGGGCACAGCAGCGAAGAAGCCCTCGACGAGGAACGGCTGCTCCTCGCGACGGCCACCGCGTATCCGGCAGAGGTGAAGGACATGCGCTGGCTACAGCCCGACGACTTCACGCTGCCCCTGCACGCCGCGGTGTGGCAGTGCCTGACCGCCCTGGTGCACAACGGGGAGCCCGTGGACCCGGTCACCGTGCTCTGGGAAGCCCAGCACCGCGGTCTCCTCGCCGACGGACTCGACCCCAGCGACCTCATCGCACTGGTCTCCACACCCGTCGGCTCCGCCGAACACTGGGGGGAGCGAGTGCTTCAACGCGCCTTGCTGGCCCGCGCATTCGACGTCGGCAACCGCATCACCGCCTACGCCCAGGATCCGGCCAACACGCCGTATCAGCTGGTCACCGGCAGTCGCCGCGCCCTGGCCGACCTCCATGCCCTGCGAACCCGATGGCAGCGCAGCACCACCCCCGCACCGCCCGCGCCGCGCACACCACGTAGCCCGGCCGCCTCACGGGCCGGCCCGCCACCACGAGCCATCGCCCCCGGCGCACGAGCACTCCGATGACCCCGCCGGCTCTGGCTGGCCCCGCTCCGGCCGGAGCCGTGAATCGAGAACAACTTGCCGCACCCCGAAGAAGACCTGCACGTATCCCTCGACCTGCTAAACGACCGCCCCAGCGCTGTCACGGCCCTCCTCACCGGCACCCCCACGCACACCGTGCGGGCCCTGCTCGCCCGGCACGGCTACGAACCCCTCGACGCCACGACGATGGTCATGGCCCGCATCGACCGCGAGGAAGCGCACTACGCCGAACAGGCCGCACGCGCCCTGCGCGCCGCGGGCGTCACCGTGGACATCACGCCCCAGCTGCGCGAAGAGATCGACACCGAATGGACCTGGGCCGACTGCCCTATGCCCTGGTGTTCGCGCGAAGAGATCCGCGAGGTCTCCAACGACGCCCAGCAGATCTACGACGACATCCGCCACGGCCGACTGATCATCCACGCCCACGCCCACGACGGCTGGACCATCGTCGCCGTCGGCACCTACCGCGACGGCCCGAGCATCCACCTCCACGGTGAAAACCACCTGCGCATGGAAGCAGGGCCAGTACGACAACCCGGCAAAGGCCATCGCCGAGTTCGAACGGCTCTACGGCGACGCCGTACGCCCCGGCCCCGCCCCGGCCACCAGCACCGAACGCGAGGCAGAACAGGCACGCACCCCGTCAGTGCCCGCTGCGGTCGACACCGAACCGACCCCAACAACGGCCGAACCCGTAGAGGTACAGGCCGCCGACGCTGACGACCACGAAGCGCTCCTCAAGGACTTCCTCGACTCCCATGAAGAGTGGGAGAAGTGGCGCACCTTCCCTGTTGAATCAGCGTGTTGAAGCTGATTCAACAGGGGTGGTTCTGTGCCAGGTTGGCGTACGTACTGGGTTTGCAACACCGGGTGGTGTCTGGCCGAATACCGATCCTGACGCGCTGGGAGGACCATCCGATTCGTCGCCGGACTGCCAGTGCGGTGTGCCCGAGCACGACAGGTGCCTGCTTCCTTGCCTTCCTCCCTAGTGACTCCCGCCGCGCGGCCTGCGCCTCGACCGGCTGTACACCCGAAGGTCTGACGCAGGGAGGTCCTGGCCGGCCTAGTCGTCGCCCTCCCGCTGATCCCGGGGGCGATCTCGTTCTCGATCAACGCTGGTGTGATGGGGCAGTTTCGGGTGGCGTTCGCCCGCTTGTCCAGATCGGAGGCGTCAGGGTGCGCGCCTCCGGGGCTTCGGAGGTGGCAGTCCGTAGGTTCGGATCATGACGTGGAAGAACGAGTCGTCGCTGGGCGATGTCCTCGCGGCCTCCGTATCCGTAGCCGCCGTGCTGGTCGCGATGTACCAACTTCTGCGCCCACGCCGTGACTTAATCACAGAGCGGCGCGCAGACTTACTCCTCGACCAACTTGCGGAGGGCCGGTTCTTCCGAACCATGTGCGTCACGATCAGCGTTCTACTGATCGCCTTCATCTGCGCAGCGGCAGGTGTAATGCTGTATGCACACGAGCGTGACAGCCGCCGCCAGGTCCTCGTGGGGGACGCCTCATCCCCGAATCGGCTTGATGTCGAGGTAACGGTGCAGAAGGTCGACGCCGCCAACCACCAACTGACCATGCGAGTGCTGGCCGTCCCACACGGATCAGTTGGCGGTAACGAGATCCCAGCCCACGACCTTGTCCTCTACACCACTTCCCTGTTCAAGACCGACCTCACGTACACGGCTGGACGGATCATCTCCGCCCAGGACATCACTGCCAGCCTGGTCGGCGGGACCATCTCTGACTACCCCTACGACCGCTACAGCACAACGATCGCGTTCGCTGCCACATCCCAGGCCACCCCGCTGCCGGTCTCCGTGTCACTCACCAACGAGGACCCTTCCTTCCACCTCACTGCCCTCAACTCAGCCGGAGACCAGCACTTCGTCGTCGGCCTGGAGGGACACGTTGCCCGCTCACGCGGCACACTGATCCTCGCCGGGATCATGGTCGTAGCCATGTGGGTACTCGGCCTCGCCGTCGCGAGCGCAGCGGGCATCATCATTAGCCGCTGCTTGGGCCTGGTCTGGTCCGCCATGGGTTGGATGGCCGCCACCCTCTTCGCTCTAGTCGGCCTGCGCAACGCCGCACCCGGCAGCCCACCCATCGGCTCTCAGTTCGACTACGCCTCGTTCTTCTGGGTCGAACTCGTCATCATCCTCAGCATCGCCGTCGTCGCCGTGCATGGCATTCGCACCCCAGACGCCCACCAATGAAGGCATGCAGCAATGCCAAGATTCGACACGCTGGACTTGATCGGGAACGGACCTGGTCCGACGACACCACCCACGCGATCCACGAATCACAGACCCTGCGCATCGAGCGTGTCCACGAAGCCCATCCTCGCGAGACCGCCTGGACCGTGGCCGCGTACGAGACACCCGTCTCGGACCGAATGTGGCACCTGACCGCGACCGCCTCCACTCCCGCGCCCGTGCTCCAGACACTGCTGCGCCACCTTGCCGAAGGCGACGGCTGGGACACAGTCCTCGACGGTCCCGTCGATGAGAAGACCGTCACCGCCTCCACCAAGCCGCTCACCTATGCCGGATGGAAGCACACCGTCGACGGACGCTGGATCCGCTGGACGAACCTGTCCGGCGACGCCGGCGTCCAGTTCGATGCTTTCGCCGCCCAGAAACCGGACAGCCCCCTGGCCACGTGGACTGTGTGGGCTGGCCCCAGCATCGACCAGCCCACCTGGACGCTCACGGCGTCCCTTCGCACCCCCAGCTCGTTGCTCGCTGACCTCACCGCAGACCTCGTCCACGGAACCGGCACCCGACGCACCAATGCCGCCCCGCGCCCCCGCAGTGTCCAACTCCGGCCCTCGCCGCCAGCCATCTCCCCGACAACGGCCAAGCACACAAGCAGCTTCAGCCGCGGGCTCTGAACCGAACACGAGCGAATATGCCGCTGATGCCTTCCGCGGGCAGCCCTGCGCCTCGTGAGTCCTGCTTTGCATCTGTTCGGCAGCGGTGGCCTGCTACGCATTGCCCCGAATCTCCCTCGCAACGTGGCTGGGACTTGGTACGTTCGGGCGTATGACACCGCGTCCAGTGGATCTGCGCAAGGAACCCGTGGAAGCCGTGCTGGACCGTGTCGAACGGTCGCTTGGGGTGAGCCTGAGCCGGGAGACAGTAGTGCGTAAGCGCCGGTCTCTGGGCGCGCGTACGGACCGCAATACCTGGGTGCGGATCGAGCGGCGCGGACTCGATCGGATCGGGGTCCAGGGAGGGGACGGCACCGCGTCCGCCGAGGCCCTTCGCGGGATCGCGAAGCCGGCCTGGCTCACAGGCGTCGCGTGGCGGGACGACAGAGAGCCGGTGATGTGGCGGGCGGACGAGACGGAGCTGCTGCCGGCGTCGCCGGTGAGCAGCGCCGTAGTAGCGGAGGATCCACAACTGCCCGAGGAGTGGTGGAACGCGCTGAGCACCTCGCTGGATGGTCTGGCCGCGCAGCACACAAACCGCATCGCAACACCAGACACCGAGACCCTCACCCAGAAACTGGTCACAGGAACGATCCACAGCGTGTTCCCCGGCGTCGATACGGCCGTGACCGAATGGCGGCCGGCCCATGCGGATTTCAACTGGGCGAATATCACGGCGCCGGTCTTCTGCGTGTTCGATTGGGAGGACTGGGGCATGGCCCCCCGCGGCCTGGACGCCGCAAGTCTGTGGGGGGCCTCCCTTGCCGTCCCGGCTCTGGCCGACCGCGTCCGCAGCGAACGGCGTGAGGATCTGGAGAGCCGGGACGGCATGCTGATGACGCTGTTCGTCGCCGCGAAGATCCTCGGCCCTTACGCCGATCCTGAGGACCCCCGCCTGGTCCCCGCGCGGAAGACGGCGGAGCAGCTGCTGCAGGAACTTCAGGTGGACTGACGGGCTTTGAGTAGCTGTCTGTACTCCCGGACCACGTTCTCGTCGACCTCGTATGTCAGGGCCTCGGTCAGCTCCCGCAGATGGTCAGCGTCGTCCGTGCCGACCGCGACCGCGTCGACCCGGGGCAGGCTGTAGGAGGATCGGAAGGCAGCTTGGATCTTCGTGGCCGAGGGGGCGTTTCGCAGGAAGATCCTCGGATCGAAGCGTTCCCAAACCGCCTCGACCGTACTGCCGCCGAAGGGGCTCATGCCCCACGCCTGCGACGGGCACCAC
This sequence comes from Streptomyces davaonensis JCM 4913, assembly GCF_000349325.1. Classification (GTDB taxonomy): domain Bacteria; phylum Actinomycetota; class Actinomycetes; order Streptomycetales; family Streptomycetaceae; genus Streptomyces; species Streptomyces davaonensis. The sequence goes on along the minus strand of NC_020504.1, from coordinate 8,576,446 downwards.
CGCATGGCCAGGGCCTCGGCCGCTTCAAGGACGTCCATCCCGACCAGCAACCCCGCTCGGACCATAAGGACATCAGGGCATGGCACGTCGAAGTCCATAAGCAGGCGCGGATCCCAGGTCGAGACGCCCCAGGAACGGCAGAGCCCGGCCTGTGCGGCATCTGCCAGGACCGTGCACGCCTGTGCCAGCGTTTCGGCGTCGGGTGCCGAGTGCTCTGGGTTGTGGAGAAGTACCAGATCAGGCTCCCGCCCGAGGTCCGTGACGGCTTGCTCGGCGGCTGCCCGGAGCCGGGCGGGAGCGAGGCTGTGTCCCTCGGGGAAGAACCCGACCTTGGTGGAGACCGAGAATTTCGGCAGAAGATCGCCGGCCGTCGTCTTCAGGACCTCGTGGGAACGATGGCGGAGGTAATTGGACGCGGTGTCGAGGCGTGTTACACCGAGGTCGGCGGCTGCTTCGAGTAGGTCACGGGCGTGACCAGACCGGTGTAGCCCGAGGACGATGGTTCCGTCAGCGGTTCGCACAGCCCCTCCGTGATCAGCAAGTCGGCCAAAGTGATGACGTCATCGGGGGCGCCGTCGAGGTAGACCGGGTGACCCGACAAGAGCGCACGCAGGCTTGGTTCTGCGCGCTCGTGGAAGGTCAGCCGCTTGCCGCCACCGCACACCTGGACGGTGTCACCGGAGCGGACGATGGAGGGCTCGAACTCGGTGACGGCCGCGACTCCGTCCGGCCGCCCGAAGGCGGCCACGTTCGGCATGTGGCGTGCGGGCGGGGTGCTGGAACGCAGTTCGTCCAGGTACCGCTCCGGGCTGTAGGTGGCGGCCAGGGCGCTGAGCTTGTCCACCAGCACCTGGTGTGCGGTGCCCTGGGCTCCCTCCAGGTCGTGGCGGAACCCTTCGTCGGCGCGGGCGGCATCAGAGAGGAAGTTGGCCCAGGTGACACCGGTCCGTTTGGTGAACCCGAACGTCACGTGCAGGGAGTGGCCACCAGCCCCCGAGCCGAGGCGGGTCGCGGTGTGCCAGAAGCCTCGTGGGATGTGCATGACGTCTCCGGCCCGCATCGTGCCCTTCCACAGCGCTTCCTCGGAGGGCGTGCGGTTGCGTTCCGCGTCGCGGTACATCGGCGCAGGCCGCGACGGGCCGCGCACTTCCCACGACTTCTCGCCCGAAAGCTGCACGGCGATGACCTCGTGGTCGTCCCAGTGCAGATGGAATCCGTCGGTGTCACCGACCGCGAGGTAGGCGTTGGCAGAGGTGAGTTCGCTGGACCACCAGCCCAGGGCCCGGCAGGCGACTTCCAGTGTCGGGTCGAAGAAGTCCACATGATCCAGGACTACGGTGCCGCCGTCGTTGAGGATTCGTCCGAGGGCCGCCATGTCCGCCTGGCTCACGGCCTGCCTTCGCCGGTTGACGTTGGTGGACAGGAACGTGGACGGGTGTACTTCGTCGCCATTGGCATAACAGCGCAGCTGTGGATTGGACAGATGGCGGCGCTTGATCAGGTCCAGCAGTCTGAGCGGGGTCAACAGCCGTGCGGGCAGATCCGGGTCCGTGAGACGGCCGCGCGCGAACGCGGTCCCCACGGAACCCGGCCCGTCCCAGCCGAGAGCCTTCTCGATGTGGCTGACGAGCCGGTGCTCCATGGGTTCCCCTTACTCCTTCGGGAGGTTCAGGTCGCGGTTCTCGCCGTCGTCTCCCGCGCTGTTCTGCGAGCTGGTGATGTCGGACCGCTCGGACTCGCTGCGGTCGTGCGCGGTCGCCAGCTCTTCCACGGCGATCAGCAGCGCGGGGCTGGTCCCCGCCACCTGTGTGGATGACCTGTCTGCCATCGAGCTCTCCTCTCAGTTCTCAAGCCCAGCTCCGGGCGAGCGTCTGAGTTAACCCGCGCCCACCGCACGGCAGTAGGGCCGGATTCGGACAGTGCTGCAGGATGCCCTCACCCCTTATCAGGGGAGGAGAGTGTCGAGCGCCTGGTTCCCCCCAGGCGACTTCCTGGTCTGGGGTGGCGGAAGGAGTGTGGTTCATCGACTGGGCTGTGAGCGAGAGCAAGCGTGACAACCACGGCGCTCACCATGGCGGCGAAAGGCAGGCCATCGGAGCCCCTGTCAGGCGGGGCGACATGGCGTGGGGCCGCCAGCCTCCTCGGAGCCGATGTGCTCGTCGACCAGGTCACCCTGGGCGAGCGACCTCACCCGGCGTGGGAATCTCGTCCTCATCGCTGATCCGCCGCTTTCTTGCGAACGTGTACCCCAGCCTCACCGCGGGCCCACCCCCCTGACGCCGAGGTCCTCCTCGCCAAGTTCGCCCCTGCCCACGTCCGCGCTCCGCGCGACAAAATCCGGGCCTGACCCGCGGGTGCTCTGGCTTAGTGAGCTGATCCCTGGGATCGCTGTCAGTCCCGACCTTTAGGATTCTTTGCGAGGGTTCAACCGGGCCTCCTGATCGCATCGACAGGAATACGGTGGGCGTTCGCGCACCAGCAGACACAGACGGGGGGCGGCATGCGGGAAGGCCGGTGGACGACGGTCACCGAGTCTGAGTACGAGCACGAACGCCGCGGTCTCGACGCGATCCGTCGGCGTCTGCCGGACGAGGAGCCGTGGCGTGCCTGGTCGAACTTCACGTTCACCGCGGCCAGCGGTCACGTACGTGAGATCGATCTTCTGGTGACGGCGCCGGCCGGGGTGTTCTTGATCGAGCTGAAGGACTGGCACGGCTCGGTGCACGGCGGCGGCAACGACTGGGTGCAGACCACGCCCGGCGGGACCATGCGCCGACACGGCAATCCGCTGCATCTGGCGAACCGCAAGGCCAAGGAGCTGTCGGGGCTGGTCAACGGCAGCACCCGCACGAGGATCTGGGTTGGCGAGGCGGTCTGCTTCACCGACGACAGGCTGAGCGTGAACCTTCCGGCCGCCGACATGAACGGCGTGTTCACGATCAAACAGCTGGTGGAGATGCTGGCCGAGCCGCCGTCCGACGCCCGGCACCGGATCACGGCCGAGACCTCCCGCCAGGTCGACTCCGCCATGAAGAGACTGGGCATCGCACCGATCCGCCGGCAGTACGAGGTCGGCGGCTACCTCCTCGACGCCAAAGCCTTCGACTCCGGGCCCACCTGGGCCGACTACCAGGGCCGGCACTCCCAGCTGCACGATCTGGCACGGGTGCGGATCTTCCTCAGCGAGCGGGGCGCATCCGACGACGAGCGCCGCTCGGTGGAGCGGGCCGCCGCCCGTGAGGCCATGGTGCTCAGCCGGTTCCGGCACCCAGGCGCGGTGCAGCTGAAGACCTATCTGCCGTCGGGACATCCGGCTGGCCCGGCGATCCTGTTCGACTACCACCCTGAGACGCTGCGCCTGGACGACTATCTGGTCGAGCACGGGCAAGGGCTGGATCTGGGGGGCCGCCTAGCCCTGGTGCGCCAGCTCGCCGAGACGGTGCGCTCGGCGCACTCCCGGCGGGTTCACCACCGCACGCTGTCGGCGCACGCCGTGCATGTCGTGCCGCGCGACCGCGGCCCGCAGGGGCGGGAGCTCGGCGAGGAGCAGCGCTGGTTGCGGCCGTGGCTGCAGATCGCGGACTGGCAGATCGCCAGCGGGCAGAGCACCAGCAATGGCCGGCCGCTGACCTTGGCGCCCACCCATCTGTCCCGTTCTCACGTCTCGGAGCAGGCCGACCCCTATCTGGCTCCTGAGCTGCGCCTTCCGAAGGCCGATCCGGTGCGCCTGGATGTCTACGGGCTGGGCGTGCTCGCGTATCTGCTGGTCACCGGGCAGGCTCCGGGGGCGAACCAGAACGAGGTCCTGGCGCACCTGGAGGCTGGTGGGAGTCTGCGCCCCAGCGCACTGGTCGACGGGCTCCACCCGGACATCGACGATCTGGTCGAAGCGTCCACCGCGTATGAGCCGGGTCGGCGGCTGTCCACGGTCGACGACTTCCTGGAGATGCTGGAGTACGTCGAGGAGGCGTTCGCCGACGAGCCCGCAGCCGATGAGGCAAAGGCCGCGGGCGGGAACGGAAGCGGGGCCGGCGACAGCGGTCCGGCATCCGCCGGCGACCAGCAGGAGCCTGAGAAGGATCCGCTGGAGGCTGTGGCCGGGGATTTGCTGGCCGGTCGATGGGAGGTCGTGCGCCGGCTCGGTACGGGCTCGACGTCGCGCGCGTTCCTTGTGCGGGACCTGGAGGGCGAGCCGCGGCGGAGCGGGGCCCTGCCGGTGGCGGTGCTGAAGGTCGCGCTGAGCGAGGCCAAGCACGCGATCCTGGACCGGGAGGCCGCGGTCCTGGGCCGTATCCACCGGGACTCCAGCATCATCTCGCTGTACGAGCCGGAGCCGCTCACGCTGGCCGACCGCCGGGTCCTGGTCCTGGAGTACGTGGGCGACACCCGGGAGCCAAGGGAGCAGGACGCAGGTGCCGGCAAGGGGCCGCGCCGCCGTGAAGACACCGTCGCACGCCAGCTGCGGGACAACGGCCGCCTCGGCATGGACCAGTTGGAGGCGTACGGGAAGTACCTGTTCGGTGCGGTGGAGCACCTGGAGGCCGAGGGGATCTGGCACCGGGACCTCAAGCCGGACAACATCGCAATCCGGATCCGCCCCAACGGCACACGGCAGCTGGTGCTGATCGACTTCTCGCTCGCGGGGTATCCGGCCAAGGAGATCGAGGCGGGCACCGAGGGGTATCTCGACCCCTTCATGGGGATCGTCACTCGCGGCTCGTACGACGGGCACGCCGAGCGGTACGCGCTGGCGGTGACGCTGCACGAGATGGCGTCGAACGAGCTGCCGCGCTGGGGCAACGGCTCGGTCACCGCCCGGCAGACGGACCCGGAGAAGTGGCCGTACCCGCACCTCGCCGCCGACGCCTTCGAGCCGGCTGTCCGGGACGGCCTGGTGACCTTCTTCCGCAAGGCGCTGGCACGGGATGTAAAGGACCGTTTCCCGGACCTGAAGCCGATGGAGCGGGCCTGGCAGCGCATCTTCCTGGACGCGCAGCGCACGACGGCACCGAGCAGCGGCCACGCCGAGAAGTCCGGGCGCGGTGCGGACAACGCCGGGGCCTCGTCCGGCGCGGCAACCGGGCCTGCTGCGGTTGAGACGGCAGGCCCGCGGATCGGGCGGGAGGACGACGACGCCCTGGCCGAGCAGGTCCGCGACCAGCAGGCCGAGCGCGCCGACCGGAGCACACCGCTGTCGGTCGCTGGTCTGACGCTCTCGGCGCAGTCGCAGCTGTTCGCGATGGGGCTGAACACCGTCGGGGACGTCCTGGAGTACTCGGCGCGAAAGTTCCTCACCGCGCCGGGCATGGGCTCGCGCACCCGGGAGGAGATCCAGCGCCGGCAGAAGGAGTGGAACGCCCGCCTGGGCAAGGTGGCCCCCGCACCATTGAGCCCGGAAGCCCGTAAGGCGGCCGGCCAGGAGCTCTCGGAGCTGGAGCAGGCCGTCGCCGATTCGGTCGCTTCCATCGGCGGGGACGTGAGCGATCCGCTGGTGCTCGGCCGACTGAGCCTGGACGCACTCGCCTCCCGCCTGGTGCCCAAGCCGTCCGGCGGCAGTGCCCGGTCCAACGCCACCGAGCGGGAGGCGGTCCGGCTGCTGCTGCGCCTACCGAACGAGGAGGGCATTCTGCCGGACGGGCTGCCCTGGGTCCGGCAGCGGGACGTCGCCGAGGCGCTGGGGCTGACGGCGGGGCGTATCCCGCAGATCGTGAAGAAGGCCCGCGAGCGCTGGTTCAACGACCCGGCCCTGGGACTGCTGCGCGAGCAGGTGGTGGAGTTGCTCGCCGAGCGCGGCCGGGTGGTGCCGGCCGTCGAGCTCGCCGACGCGCTGATCGCCCGGCGGGGCACCCAGCTCGCGGAGCGGCGTGACAGGCGCGCTCTTGCTCTGTCTGTCCTGCGCGCGGTAGTAGAGCGGGAGAGTTACGACAACGAGTCCCCGCAGCTCTTCCGCTACTTCCACGCCCGGATGCCGCAGGGCGCCGAGCCGGTCCTCGGGCTGTTCGCCCTGGATGTCCGGGAGGGCGTCGACGGCCCGGACACCCCAACGCTCCCCGCCATGCAGGCGTACGCGCTAAGTCTCGGCGTCCGAGCCGACAAGCTGGCGGCGCTGGAGTCGCTGCCGACGGCGAGCACGGTGCTCACCGATCTGGACGCGGTGCGCCGCCCGCCCGGGAGCCTGGGCTGGGACGAACGGCGCACCGCCGAGATCGCGGTCGCCGCCTCCACCCTGGCCGCGCTCACCCCACGTCTGGAGATCTATCCGCGCGACCTGAGCCTGGTGCGCGCGCTGCGCATCACCCAGGCCGGTGTGGTCGCCGTGCAGCCGGGCGTCGAAGAGGACCGGCAGCCGGGCCTTACGGTAGACGCCCTGCACAAGCGGGTCACCACCCGCTTCCCCGAGCTGGGCACCGACCCGCTGGCCCCGCGCGAGCTGCCCACCGGCAGCGCCCTGGTCCGCGACCTGAAGCAGGCCGGCTTCGAACTGAAGCTGGCCACCCGCTACGACGGAGTGCTCCGGCTGGTCCCGGACCGCCCGGCCGGGGATGCCAGCACTGGGCTGACCTCGGCAAGCTGGGGCGCCTCCGCGGCACGACGGTCCGCGCCGACCCGGTACGACGAGGACGCCGCGGTCGCCGCCGCCGTCAAGGCCGAGCAGCGGCTCGCGCACTCCGCACGACAGGACGGCTTCCGAGTGCTGACCGTGCCACAGCGCCGGGCAGAGGAGGCGGTACGGCTTCTGACCGAGGCCCCCTACCGGGCTCGGCCGCTGTCAATGACCGGACTGTTCGTCGCGGAGCTGCGACGTGTGGTGAGCGAGGCGGCCCGTCCGACCTGGGAGACTGTGCTGAAGGCAGACGCCGCCGAAACCGGCAGCCGGGCCCACCAGCAGCTGCGTATCCGCACCGACAAGGCGTGGGGGCGCATCGAGCCGAAACTGCGGGAGCGGCTGGCGGCCGGGCGGGACGACGGCCCGCTACTGCTCACCGACACTGCGGTCCTCGCCCGGTACGACGCGTTCGACCTGCTCGGGCGGCTCGCGGAGGAGGCACGGCAGGGCGGCAGCCCGCTGTGGCTGCTCGTCGCGCAGTCCGACCCAGCGCGGGCGCCGCGGCTGGCCGGACAGAGCGTGCCGTACCAGGCCGGCTTCGACGAGTGGATCGTCGTGCCGGACGCGTGGGTGGCGCGCAGGCATCTGGTCCCGGACGCCTGAAACCGTTCTCATTCGTATTTGCTACGTCTCACTTCATACAGGAGCTGTTCGTGATCGACCGCAAGGGCCTCCTCGCCGATCTGCAGAAGCAGGTCAAGGCGGCGGAGACCGACCTTGAGCAGCAGGTAAAGGCTGTCCCCGAGGTCGGGGCGCGGCTGCGGAGCGAGTATGACCAGGCCCGGAAGCTGGGGCGTACGGCGGCGACGTGGAATGCGTGGCTCGGGGAGCGGGTCACGCAGGTCGCGGTGGCCTGGGTGCTCGGCACGGTCTTCGTGCGGTTCAGCGAGGACAACGGGCTGATCCCCGAGCCGTACATCACCGCGCCCGACGTGGCCGGACGGGAGATCGCACAGGCTCGGTACGAGGAGTACCTGGAGAGGGACGCCGACCCGACCTACCGGGGCTGGCTGGAGGCCGCCTTCGCCGAACTGGGCGCCGGACAGGCCGGACGGCTGCTGTTCGACCCCAATCACAACCCCCTGTTCCAGATCCCACTGTCGCACGACGGGGCGGGCTCGCTACTGGCGTTCTGGCGGGAGCAGCGGGTCGACGAGGGCGATCGTGACGGTGATGTGGTGCACGTGCTCGTGCACAACTTCAGCGACCCGCTGAGCGAAGACGGCACCGAGGGCTGGGACACCCGGTTCCTCGGCGACCTGTACCAGGACCTCAGTGAGGCCGCCCGCAAGACGTACGCGCTGTTGCAGACGCCGGAGTTCGTGGAGGAGTTCATCCTCGACCGAACGATGACGCCAGCAGTCCGCGAGTTCGGCTTCGAAGAGCTGAAGATGATCGACCCGACCTGCGGGTCCGGGCACTTCGTCCTCGGCACCTTCCGTCGGCTGGTGCGGATGTTGGCCGAACAGCGGCCCGAAGTTGGCCCGTACGAGCGGGTACGGGCGGCGCTGGAGTCGGTTCACGGGGTGGACCTAAACCCGTTCGCGGTCGCTGTGGCACGCTTCCGGCTCCTGGTCGCGGCGATGGCCGCGAGCGGCATCCGGACCTTCGTGGGGGCGCGGGCGTACGAGTGGCCGATCCAGCTCGCGGTCGGCGACTCACTCATCAAGGACCGACAGTTGGAGCTGGAGTTGCAGCTCGGGTTCGGGGATGACGGGCCAACCGGTGACCCGCTGGCCGATTTCTCGTACGCGACGGAGGACGTGCACGAGTACGAGCGGATCCTGGAGCCTGGGCGGTACCACGTCGTGGTCGGCAACCCGCCGTACATCACGGTCAAGGACAAGGGGCTGAACCAGCTCTACCGAGAGCTGTACGACGCGTGCGCGGGAACTTATGCGCTGTCCGTACCTTTCGCCCAGCGGTTCTTCGAACTCGCCAAGCGGGGCGGGGCCGACGGCGAGGGCTACGGCATGGTCGGCCAGATCACGGCAAACTCTTTCATGAAGCGTGAATTCGGCACCAGGCTCATCGAGGAGTACTTCGCGCACAAGGTCGAACTCACCGAGGTGATCGACACGTCGGGTGCGTACATCCCGGGACACGGGACACCGACGGTGATCCTTGTGGGACGGCCGCGGAGCGGATCGAAGCGGCAGGCAACGATCCGAACGGTGCGGAGCGTCCAAGGGGAGCCCTCTGCACCGGAGAAGGCCGAGGAGGGGTTGGTCTGGCGAGCCATCGTCAACCAGATCGAGAGCCCCGGTACCGCAGGCCAGTGGGTGTCGGTTGGTGACTTGTCACGCGACCGATACTTCAATCGGCAGCCATGGATCCTTGCGGACGGCGGCCTCGAAATGAACGAGGCCATCGGCGAGGCTGGCTCAGCGACTCTGGCACAGGTCTGCCAGAACATCGGATTCAACTGCGTTACGCGTGAAGATGACGCCTACATGTTGGGCATGGAAGCGGCACGCAGGCTTCGGGTACCTGACGCACACATTCGAACACTGCATGGTGGTGGCTCGATTCGCGACTGGCAGAAGAACGACGGGGTGGGCACAGTCTTCCCGTACCGGGAAGAGGACCGTAAAGCCGGGATTTCGGATACCGTCGAGCGCCTGCTGTGGCCCAGCCGCACTCCCCTGCGGCTTCGTCGCGCCCTATCGGGCACACAGGAAGAGCAAGGGCTCGAATGGTTTGAGTACTCAAGCTTCAATCCGCAGCGTTACTGGTCGGAACTTCTGATCGCATTCCCATTCGTTGCAACACATTGCAGCTTTACCTTGCGACGCGATCGTGATGGATTCATCCGCACCGCCCCCGTAATCATGTTGCAAGAGGGAGCGACCGAGGAAGAATATGTTCGACTGCTCGGGCTGCTCAATAGTTCCACTGCCGGGTTCTGGCTCAAGATGGTGAGCCATGACAAGGGTAGCCAGGGCGTCAATGAGGGCTACAAGTCACAGGCATGGGAACGCTTCTACGAGTTCACCGGAACTAAGCTCCAAGAGTTCCCTCTCCCTTCTGAATACCCCACCGCCCTCGCCACTGAACTCGACGCCTGCGCCCAGCGACTCTCCGCTACAACCCCCGCCGCGCTCGTGGCTGAGGCCGTCCCTACCGCCGCCGCCCTCCGCGAGGCTGAGGCCCGCTACACCTCCCTCCGCGCCCACATGATTGCGCTCCAGGAGGAGCTGGACTGGCAGGTGTACTCCCTCTACAGCCTGCATTCCGAGGACCTGCGCCTCCCCGACGACGCCGCCGTCCCCGAACTCGCCCTAGGCGAGCGCGCCTTCGAGATCGTGCTCGCACGGCGAGTGGAGGCCGGCGAAGCGAGTGGCGAGTGGTTCAATCGGCATGGGTCGACGCCGATCACCGAAATCCCGGCGCACTGGCCCGCCGAGTATCGGGCGCTCGTGCAGCAGCGGATCGACGTGATCGAGTCGAATCGGGCCATCGGAATGGTCGAGCGCCCCGAGTACAAGCGGCGCTGGGCCACCGACGGCTGGGACGCCATGCGGCAGAAGGCCCTGCGCTCCTGGCTGCTCAACCGGATCGAGGACCGCGCGCGCTGGTTCGACGAGCAGGGCAACCCAACCGTCACCACTCTCGCCCGGCTCGCCGAAAGTCTGTCCACCGACGAGGACTTCACCGCCGTCGCCGAGCTGTACGCGCCCCGGCAAGACCTGACGAAGACCGTCCGCGAGCTGCTCTCCGAGGAGCACGTCCCGTTCGTGTCCGCGCTGCGCTACAAACCCGCCGGACTGAAGAAGCGCGCGGACTGGGAGCACGTCTGGGAGCTTCAGCGGGAGGAGGACGCCGCGCCCGATGAGCCCGCCAAGCGGAGGATCCGTGAGCGGACGCCGGTACCGCCGAAGTACACCTCCGCCGACTTCCTGAAGCCGAGCTACTGGCGCGCCCGGGGCAAACTCGATGTGCCCAAAGAGCGGTTCGTTTCGTACAGCACGGTCAATGTCCAGTCGCCCGAGCTGTACGGGTGGGCCGGCTGGGACCATCTGGAGCAGGCCCTGGCCCTTGCCTCGTACGTGCAGCAGGCCGGGCTCGGCGAGGAGGAGATCGTGCCGTACCTGGCGGGACTGCTGGAGCTGCAGCCCTGGCTGGACCAGTGGTACGGCGAGTACGACCCGGAGTTCGGGGCCTCGCCGGCCGCCGAGATCCTGGCGTTCCGGCAGCAGAAGCAGGGCGAGCTCGGGCTGACCGACGACACCCTGCGCGCCTGGCGCCCCGCAGCTGCCACGCGCGGGCGCGGCGCCGCGAAGAAGGCCGCCGCGCCGAGGAAGACCACCGCCGCGCAGACCCCGGCCGACGAACTCCTGGCAGAGTCCGGCACCCCCACCGAGTCCGACTGATCAGGGCGAGGAGCAGACACACACCATGGCGTTCATGAGCAGGAACACCCCTCGCCCCGAGGACCGTCCGCTGCTGCGCGAGCTGATCGACATCCCGGAGTCGGTGTCCACCTCCGACTTCGTGCTGAAGCTGAGCGAGGCGGTCACCCCCGAGGGCGCCGAGGCTGCGCTGAGGGAGTACGTCGTAACCGACCGGCTGGTCGGCAACTTCGGCGAGGCGCTGGATCTGATCAAGTCGGCGTTGGACAGCCACTCCTCGAAGGCTGCCTACCTGCACGGCTCGTTCGGTTCCGGTAAGTCGCACTTCATGGCGGTGCTGTACGCGCTGCTGTCGGGCAACCCGGCGGCGCGGACGCGCGCGGAGCTCGACCCGGTGCGCGCACAGCACTCCTGGCTGGACGCCGGCGACCGCAGGTTCCTGCTGGTGCCGTACCACATGCTGGGGGCCAAGTCCCTGGAGCAGCGGGTGCTCGGCCGGTATGTGGAGCATGTGCGCAAGCTGCACCCGGGGTGCCCACTTCCGCAGGTGTATCTGACCGAGGGGCTCTTCGAGGACTTCGACCAGCTGCGCCGGCGCAACGGGGACGAGTGGGTGATAGCGCAGCTCGCCGATGCGGGGGACGGGCTGGAGGACGAGTGGGGCGAGTCCTTCAGCTGGACTACTGAGCTGCTCGATACGGCAGTGAGCGCGCCCGAGGAGCACGAGAACACCAAGCAGCTCGACCTGGACAACCCCTCCACGCCGCGCGAGCTGCGGGCCCGTCTCGTACAGGATCTGACCCAGACGCTGTTCCCGTCGTTCGCGCGGAGCGCGTCCGAGGACGCCGACGGGTTCGTCTCGCTGGACAGGGGGCTCGGCATCATCGCCGCGCACGCCAAGGCGCTCAACTACGACGGGCTCGTCCTGTTCATGGACGAGCTGATCCTTTGGCTGGCCTCGCGGATCCACGACCAGAAGTTCGTCTCCCGTGAGGCCGACAAGATCACGAACTTCGTGGAGGGCGGCGACGAACGGCGTGCCATCCCGGTGGTGTCGTTCATCGCCCGCCAGCGCGATCTGCGGGAGCTGGTCGGCGAGGAGATGTCGGGGGCAGCTGAGGCCGCCGTGCAGGACAGCCTGAAGCTCAGTGGCGGACGCTTCGACAAGATCGTCCTTGAGGACCGTAACCTGCCGCAGATCGCCCGGGCCCGTGTGCTCCGGCCCGTCGACGCCGCGGCCGAGGCAAAGGTGGAGGGTGCGTTCACCGAGGCCAAGAAGCTCGGGCCGGACATCTGGGACACTCTGCTCGGGCACGACAAGTCCACCACCGGCGCGGACGAGGACGCCTTCCGCAAGACGTACCCGTTTCCGCCGGCGTTCATGGACACGCTGGTCCACATCTCCTCGGCGCTGCAGCGCTCCCGTACCGGCCTGAAGCTGATGAGCCAGCTGCTCGTCGACCACCGCGACGACTGGCGCCTCGGTCAGCTCGTACCGCTGGGCGATCTGTATCCGGCGATCGCGGGTGGCGGTGACAAGGCGTTCAGCGGCGAGACCCATGTCCACTTCGAGGCCGCCGACAAGCTTTACCGCGACAAGCTCCGCCCGTACCTGCTCAAGAGCAATCAGGTCACCGAGGACCAGGTCGAGGCGTACCGGCGTGATCCGTCGAGCCTGGGCGATCCGCAACTCGCCGCTCGCTGTCGCGACTTCACCGGTGACAGCCGGCTGCTGCAGACCCTGCTGCTGTCCGCGCTCGCGCCCAGCGTGCCCGCGCTCGCCGATCTCACCCTGGCCCGGCTGCACGCCCTCAACCACGGCTCTATCACCACCCGCATCGCGGGCACCGAGGTCGGCCGTCTGGAGCAGAAGGCCAAGGAATGGGCGGCAACCTTCCCTGAGATCAAGGTCGTTGGTACAGGACCGGGCGCGGTGGTCCGTCTTGAGCTCACCGGCGTTGACCTGGACGCTGTGCTTGCCAACGCCCAGGTACACAACAATCAGGCCAGTCGGCGGGCGAAGATGCGTGCCTTGCTCAAGGAGGCGCTTGGCGTCACTGACGGGCCCGGCGGTTTCGACCCGTACGACGTGCTCGAAGTGGTGTGGAAGGGCACCGAGCGGCAGGTCGAGGTGGTCTTCGGCAATGTCGCCGAGGCCGACTCACTGCCCGAGTCGACCCTGCGGCCCAGCCAGGACGACGCCTGGCGGCTCGTCGTCGACTTCCCGTACGACGAGGGTGAGTTCGGGCCGATGGACGACCTGCAGCGGCTGCGTACCCTGCGTGAGAGGCCGGGAGGTGAGTGCCGAACCCTGGCCTGGCTGCCGACGCACTTGACCGACGCGGTGCGTGGTGACTTCGAGCGGCTCGTGGTCATCGACAAGGCGCTCGCCGACGAGGCCCGCTTCGACTCCGACTTCGCGC